>JAZNKR010000053.1:0-18038 GCA_045578665.1 Bacteroidaceae bacterium
ATTCTCCCTCTTGAAGAGGGACATTGCGTAATAAGCAATGTTTGCGACGACGAAAGCTTTAGCTTTCCAAAGGAGTGCCGAGCTTGTGAGGCTTAGCAGGGCGAGGGAGTTCCAATCATTGACTTAAAATTGTCTTAATAAAGAATTGGGGCTTGTAGTTACTTAAATATTGAATTTTAAACGACTTAAATACGTTTACCGGACACTAATATTCAAAAACAAGTTTTTGAAGAGGAAGGAGTTTGGAATTATTACTGCTGTTATCGGTCAAAAGGGCACAGAAAACCAAAAAGGAGACACAACCGAAATTGTGTCTCCTTTTTGGTAGCGAGAGTGGGTCACGATCCCACGACCTCCGGATTATGAATCCGACGCTCTAACCAGCTGAGCTATCTCGCCATCTCATTTGAGCGGTGCAAAGATATGAACTTATTTTAATTCCACCAAGAAAATCGTGCATTTTTTGATAAAAAATAATATAATCAGCTTTTTCGCACCACATATACCGATAATACATATCTTTTTTTGTAAATTTGTCCGATTATGCACATACCAGCACCGCACAGACGCACACAGAAACAGATTGACAAATAAACAATACAAATATAATGGGATACAATTTTACAGAAATTGAGAAAAAATGGCAAGCACGATGGAAGGAGAACAAGACCTATCGTGTAGTCGAAGATGCTAACAAAGAGAAGTTCTATGTACTGAACATGTTCCCCTATCCGTCGGGAGCAGGATTGCACGTGGGGCACCCTTTAGGATACATTGCATCGGACATTTTTGCACGCTTCAAACGCCTGCAAGGTTACAATGTGCTCAACCCCATGGGGTACGACGCATACGGACTGCCCGCAGAGCAGTACGCTATACAGACAGGACAGCACCCTGCCGTTACCACAGAACAGAACATCAACCGTTACCGCGAGCAACTCGACAAGATAGGATTCTGCTTCGACTGGGAGCGCGAGATCAGAACCTGTGATGCCGACTATTACCATTGGACACAGTGGGCATTCATAAAGATGTTCAACAGCTACTACGACAATGACGCTTGCAGCGCCAAGCCCATCGCCGAACTTCGCGAGAAACTTGCTGCATCGGGCACAACAGGCATCAATGCAGCTTGTGGCAAGGAGCTTGCAATCACTGCCGACGAATGGAATGCCATGAGCGAGCAGGAACAGGACGAGACACTGATGAACTGGCGTATCGCCTTCCTCGGCGAGACCATGGTCAACTGGTGCCCCATGCTGGGAACTGTGCTTGCCAACGACGAGGTTGTAGACGGAGTTTCGGAACGTGGCGGATACCCCGTAGTGCAGAAGAAGATGAAACAGTGGTGTCTTCGCGTATCGGCATACGCACAGCGCCTGCTCGACGGACTCGACACTATCGACTGGACCGACTCGCTGAAAGAGACACAGCGCAACTGGATAGGTCGCAGCGAAGGTACAGAGATGGAGTTCTATGTAAAGGACAGCGAGAAGCACTTCACCATCTTCACCACCCGCGCCGACACAATCTTCGGAGTAACCTTCATGGTGCTTGCTCCCGAAAGCGAACTCGTTGCCGAGCTCACCACAGCTGAGCAGAGCGAGGCTGTCAAGGCATACATTGAGCGCACCAAGAAGAGAACAGAGCGCGAGCGTATGGTAGACCGTTCCGTTTCGGGTGTATTCACCGGTTCATACGCAGTCAACCCCCTCACAGGCGAGAACATCCCCATCTGGGTGAGCGACTATGTGCTCTCGGGCTACGGAACAGGTGCCATCATGGCAGTTCCCGCACACGACAGCCGCGACTACGCATTCGCAAAGCACTTCGGAATAGAGATCCGTCCCCTTATCGAGGGATGCGACGTAAGCGAGGAGAGCTTCGATGCCAAAGAGGGCATCATCATCAACTCGCCCAAAGCCGAGTTTGCATCATGCGGACTGTCGCTCAACGGACTCACCGTCGTGGAGGCGATTGCAGCAACAAAGAAATATGTGTCAGAGAACAAATTGGGACGCATCAAGGTGAACTACCGTCTGCGCGACGCCATCTTCAGCCGTCAGCGCTACTGGGGCGAGCCCTTCCCCATCTACTACAAGAACGGCACCCCCTGCCCCATCCCCGAAGAGTGCCTGCCCCTGCAGCTCCCCGAGGTGGAGAAATTCCTCCCCACAGAGAGCGGCGAGCCCCCATTGGGACATGCCAAGATATGGGCATGGGACACAGCCAACAACTGCGTGGTAGACAAAGCCCTCATCGACGAAAAGACCATATTCCCCCTCGAACTCAACACAATGCCCGGCTTTGCAGGCTCAAGCGCATACTATCTGCGCTACATGGACCCCAAGAACGGCAGTGCGCTCGTATCGGAGGAGGCAGACAAATATTGGCAGAACGTAGACCTCTATGTAGGCGGCACCGAGCACGCCACAGGCCACCTCATCTACTCACGCTTCTGGAACAAGTTCCTCTTCGACCTCGGATACAGCGTAGTGGAAGAGCCCTTCAAGAAACTTGTGAACCAGGGAATGATTCAGGGACGAAGCAACTTCGTTTACCGCATAAAGGATACAAACACATTCGTGTCGCTCGGACTCTCCAAGAAGTATGATGTAACTCCCCTGCACGTGGATGTGAACATTGTGAAGAACGACGAGCTCGACATCGATGCCTTCCGCGCATGGCGTCCCGAATACGAGAATGCCGAGTTCATCCTCGAAGATGGCAAATACATCTGCGGATGGGCTGTGGAGAAGATGAGCAAGTCGATGTATAACGTTGTCAACCCCGACACTATTGTAGAGAACTTCGGAGCCGACACACTGCGTCTGTACGAAATGTTCCTCGGTCCCCTTGAGCAGTCAAAACCCTGGGACACCAACGGTATCGACGGTTGCCACCGCTTCCTCAGAAAGATATGGAACATCTTCTTCGACAAAGAGGACAAGCTCGCCCTCAGCGACGAAGCACCCTCACGCGAGGAGCTCAAGTCGATACACAAGCTCATAAAGAAGATTTCGGAGGACATACCCAACTTCTCGTATAACACTGCTGTGAGTGCCTTCATGATATGCGCAAACGAACTCTCGGCGCTCAAGTGCAACAAACGTGCGGTTATGGAGCTGTTTGCAATCTTGCTCGCACCCTTCACACCCCACCTCAGCGAGGAGCTGTGGGCAGCTCTCGGACACACGACATCGGTATGCGACGCACAGTGGCCCGCCTACAACGAAGAGTACCTGAAGGAGGACAGCATAAAGTACACCATCTCGTTCAACGGAAAGGCACGCTTCACAATGGATTTTGCAACCGAGGCTTCGCGCGATGAGATAGAGGCAGCAGTTCTTGCCAACGAACAGTCGCAGAAGTATATCGACGGCAAATCGATAAAGAAGGTGATTGTTGTTCCCAAAAAGATTGTAAACATCGTAGTAGGATAAAAAACATTGCAGGTGCGTCATACTCTACATGCGCACCTGCATATTCAAAACAATAGTATCAGAACTTCTAAAAAATATAATCATGACAGGTTTTAAAATTCCCAAAAAGAGTCTGTTGATAGAAGTCAAGGAGTATGTAGCTATTACAGTAGCTCTAATCATCTATTCGTTGGGTTGGGCATTCTTCCTGCTGCCCTACGAGCTTGTTTCGGGTGGTGTTGCCGGTATCGGTGCCATCATACAGTATGCAACAGGCTTCCCCATCCAGTATTCGTTCCTCATAATCAATGCTGTGTTGTTGATCATAGCCATAAAGGAACTTGGTATGAAATTCTGCATCAAGACCATATACGCAGTTCTTGTTGTAACCTTCGCCCTTGATTTCATAAGAGTGCTTCTCGACAAATACGAGTTCAATGCCCTGTCGGTGCTCGGACCCAACGCAACATTCGAAGCCTGCATCATAGGCGCCTGCTTCTGCGGTCTCGGCATAGGACTCTGCTTTGTGAACAACGGCAGCTCGGGAGGTACCGACATCATTGCAGCCGTAGTGAACAAGTACCGCGACATAAGCCTCGGACGCATCATCGTCTACATCGACATCGCCATAGTGATAAGCAGCTTCTTCATCATCAAGGACAGCGACCTTTCGAAGATATTCTATGGTCTCATCACACTGCTCATATCATCGACGATGATAGATTTTGTAGTGAACAGCAACAGACGTACCACACAGTTCATGATATTCTCGAAGAAGTATGACGAGATAGCAAGCTACATCACCTCGGAACTGCATCGCGGCGTAACCCTGCTCGACGGCATGGGATACTACAGCAAGGAGGAGTCGAAGGTGATAATAACAATGGTACGCGGCGGCAACGAAGCCTCGGAGATATTGAGAATAGTAAAGGAGATCGACCCCAACGCATTTGTATCACAGGCACGCGTGTCGGGCGTCTTCGGTTTCGGATTCGACAAGATAAAGGTAAAATGAGACTCGTCTTTGCCACAAACAACAAGCACAAGCAGGAGGAGATGAGCGCCATACTCGGCGACAAGGTGGAACTGCTGTCGCTTGCCGACATAGATTGCCACGACGACATCCCCGAGACTGCCGACACCCTCGAAGGCAACGCACTGATAAAGGCACGCCACATCTACAACAAATACGGCTGTTCGTGCTTCGCCGACGACACCGGGCTCGAGGTTGACGCACTCGACGGCGCACCGGGAGTCTACTCGGCGCGATATGCAGGCGAGAATAACGACTCCGAGGCAAACATGCAGAAGCTGTTGCATAATTTAACAGGAAAAAGTGTACGCTCTGCACAATTTCGCACAGTTATCGCGTTAATAATAGAGGGAGAGGAGTTTCTCTTCGACGGCATTGTGCGCGGCAGCATAGCCGAAGAGCGCAAAGGCACAGCCGGATTCGGGTACGACCCGATATTCGTCCCCGACGGATACGAAGAGAGCTTTGCACAGATGGCGTCGGAGCAGAAGAATGCCATCAGCCACCGCTCGCGTGCAGCCTCTGCGCTCAACGATTTTTTACAGAACCGCATACTATGAGAAGAACCATCCTTGCATCGATATTTCTTATCCTCGCCACCCTTGCGCCATTGCAGGCAGCCATAGGAGATTGGCAGGTGTATAACTCCTACCGCTACGCCACAAGTTGCCGTGCGGTGGGCGACAAGCTCTATGTGCTGAGCGCAGGAGCACTCTACACCTACACCAAAGAGGATGGGGAGATACTTGTTTACGACCACATAAACAGCCTGAGCGATGTAAGGATAGCCTGCATTGAGTACAGCAGCGCCATCGATGCCCTTGTGATTGTATATGAGAATGCCAATGTGGACATACTCTACAGCGACGAGTCGGTCTACAACATTTCGGACTTCAAGAACAAGACACTTGCCACCAAACGCATAAACAACCTGCAGGTGGCAGACAGCATGGCATACATATCCACCGACTTCGGAATTGTAACCCTCGACCTCAAGCGCAGGGAGTTCAGCAACACCTACACGCTGAATCTTGATGTTACCTCCACCGCCCTGCACGACGGTTATCTCTATGCCTGCACCCCCGTAGGACTCTACCGCGGCAAGGCGGCAGACAACCTGCTCGACCGCAAGAACTGGAATAAGCTGTTCGACTGGCCCATAAGCGCACTCGACTTCTACGACGGCAAGCTATTCTGCATACTGCCCAAGCATGGTTTCTACAGCATGGACACAGCCGGACGTCTCACACTGCTCATACGCAACGAGAACGGCGTAAGCTTCTCCTATCTGAACATAGGCAAGAAGATGCTTGTCGGCAACCCCACAAAATTATTAGCATACGACTCGGCAGACAACTACACGACCTACACGCTCGATGGCGGAAGCCTGTATATATGCGAAGATGGGACAGACCTATGGAGTTGCAACGGCGCAAAAGGTGTGTCGCGTCTGACAACGAAGAACAACAAGTTGGAGACCCTGACAAGCGGCATACAGCCCAACAGCCCCGCAAGGAACCATTGCGAATACCTCGCTTTCTCGCCCTACGGAGAGCTGCTTGTTGCAGGCGGCAACCTCAACTACTTCGACAACACCTTCTACGACGGCACGGCAATGAGCTTCGACGGCGACGAGTGGCTCAACTTCGAAGAGGAGGAGGTGAAAAGCGCAACGGGGCTCAACTACCATAACATAACCTCTATCGTCGAAGACCCTGCCGAGGAGGGACACTTCTTCGCAAGCTCCTTCGGATATGGATTGTACGAGTTCAGGGAGGGCAAATTCGTGAAGCACTACAACCACGAGAATTCCGGTTTGCAAAGCGTTCTCTCCAGCGGCATCTACATGAACAGATATGTGCGTGTGCCCCGTCTGAAATACGACCGTTCGGGCAATCTGTGGATGACAAACACAGGTACGACAGACATAATAAAGGTGTTGAAGAACGACGGCACATGGCAATCGCTCCACTACGACGCCATTGCCAAGCACCCCACAATGGTGGAGATGCTCTTCGACTCCCGCGGATGGCTGTGGGTAACATCGTTGCAGGCTGATGCCGGACTCTTCTGCGCAAAAATGAACGGCACCCCGCTCGACACAAGCGACGACGAGACAAAATTTATTGCCGAGGTGTTCAAGAATCAGGACGGTGTGAGCTACGACATAAACCAACTTTGTGCACTCGCCGAGGACAGGAACGGACAAATGTGGATAGGTACCGACAAAGGTCTGTTCGTGTTGCCCAACCCGAAGAAATTCTTCGAAAGCGGCACATCGTTCACACAGATAAAGGTACCTCGCAACGACGGCACAGGGCTCGCCGACTACCTTCTGGCAAATGTATATATACAGACAATAGCCGTTGACGGTGCCAACCGCAAGTGGATAGGCACAAAGGACAACGGCATCTACCTGATAAGCGCCGACGGGCTTGAGACCATACACCACTTCACCACAGAGAACTCGGCACTGCCCTCGAACAGCATTGTGAGCATAGCCATCGAAGGGGAGACGGGACGTGTCTATATTGGCACCGACAAAGGTCTGTCGAGCTACATGAGCGATGCCACAGAGCCCTCGCCCATGCTCAAGGAGAGCGCACTGCATGCCTACCCCAACCCTGTGCGCGAAGACTACACCGGCAACATTTCCGTAACCGGATTCACCGAAGATTGCAATGTGAAGATCGTTGACTCTGCCGGAACACTCATATACGAGACTACCTCCACCGGAGGACAAATAACATGGAACGGATGCAACATGCGCGGCGACCGCGTAAGCGCCGGAGTATATTATGTGCTCGCCTACGACGAGAACGGCGACGAGGGGGCAGCCACAAAGATATTGATAATAAGATAACTGCAACCGTTCCAACAAAGTAAACGACAAGGACAATAAACCGAACAATGATTACCATAGAACAACTGAAAGAGATAAAAGAGAGGACTGCGGCACTCAAGCAATACCTCTCGATAGACGAGAAGATTATACAGGTGGAGGAGGAGCAGCTGCGCACACAGGCACCCGGCTTCTGGGACGACGCAAAGGCCGCCGAGGCGCAGATGAGAAAAGTGAAGTCGCTGCAGAGCTGGATTGACGGCTACAAGAACGTGAACAACCTCACCGAGGAGGTGGAGATTGCAATGGAGATGTTCCGCGAAGAGGCTGCCACCGAAGAGGAGATTGACGACGCGTACGCAAGAGCCTTTGCAGCCATCGAAGAGCTTGAGCTGAAGAATATGCTCCGCCAGGAGGCCGACTCCATGAGCTGCGTGCTGAAGATAAACTCCGGCGCAGGAGGAACGGAGAGCCAGGACTGGTCGGAAATGCTCATGCGCATGTACATGCGTTGGGCAGAGGCAAACAAATACAAGATTTCGACCATCAACCTGCAGGAGGGCGACGAGGCAGGCATAAAGACTGCCACCATACAGATAGACGGTCCTTTCGCCTACGGCTATCTTAAGGGCGAGAACGGTGTGCACCGTCTGGTGCGCGTCTCTCCCTACAATGCACAGGGCAAGCGAATGACCTCTTTTGCATCGGTCTTTGTAACCCCGCTTGTAGACGACACCATAGAGATTGTCATCAACCCCGCCCTGCTGTCGTGGGACCTCTTCCGAAGCGGTGGTGCCGGCGGACAGAACGTAAACAAGGTGGAGTCGGGTGTGCGTCTGCGCTACCAATATAAAGACCCCGACACTGGCGAGGAGGAGGAGATACTCATCGAGAATACCGAGACACGCGACCAGCCGAAGAACAAGGAGAAGGCACTCGCCCTGCTCAAATCACAACTCTACGACAAGGAGCTTAAAAAGCGCCAGCGCGAAAAGGACAAGATAGAGGCAGGAAAGAAAAAAATCGAATGGGGCTCGCAGATACGCAGCTACGTATTCGACGACCGCCGTGTGAAGGACCACCGCACCGGCTATCAGACATCGGATGTCGGTGGCGTGATGGACGGAAAAATTGACGGTTTCATCAAAGCATATCTTATGGAATTTGCCGAGGAGGCGCAGTAAGAAGCGGTTTTAGGAGGGGGTTCTTAACCTAACGAACTGCAATAAAAACAAGCTACGAAGAAGAACCCCTCCGTCTTCAAAAACTGACGTTTTTGAATCCACCTCCCCTTAAAGGGCAGGAACTTTAAAGAATGTTTTGCTACAGAACATATTGAATGAAAAACATAAAGAGATGTATAACTCTCAATACAACAAAAAAGAGAATACAGAAAAACGCAAAGCACTACGGACAAACAGCACATCAGAAGAAGCGGTATTATGGAGGGCACTGAAAGGATGCAAGATAAACAACAGAAAATGGCGAAGGCAATTCTCCGTCGGACCATTTATCCTTGATTTCTATTGTCCTTCATTAAAAATAGGAATAGAATTGGATGGAGCACCTCATTTTGCACCTGGTGCTGCTGAAGCAGACGATGCAAGGACTTATTACTTGCGCGAACAAGGAATAAGAATAATAAGGTTCGAAAACTGCGACATTTGGAACTCTTTTGAAGGAGTAATTGAGACTATACAAAAAGAAACAATGTAGTAAACAGGAACTTTAAACATTGTTTCGCAAAACAAACTGAAAAAATTGTCCCTCTTAAAGGGGGACGAGAGAGTTTTTCCAGTGGAAAAACTCTCGGAGGGGGTTCCTAACCTAACGAACTGCAATAAAAACAACAACGAAAAAAGAACCCCTCCGTCTTCAAAAACATACGTTTTTGAATCCACCTCCCCTTAAAGGGCAGGAACTTTAAAGAATGTTTTGCAAAACAAACAGAAAGAACTCTCACTCTTGGATAAGAAAGTTCGAACAAAGACACAAGCAAAAACTATTAAAACTGCTACAAACAACAACCATCATGGCACTTGAAATAGAACGCAAATTCCTTGTAATCAACGAGAGTTACCGCACAGAGGCATTCCGCAGCGACAGAATAGTACAGGGCTATCTGTGCCGACAGAATGGCAATTCGGTGCGCATAAGAGTAAGGGATGGCAAAGGTTACCTCACCATCAAAGGTCCCTCGCTCGATGGCGGATTGAGCCGCTATGAGTGGGAAAAGGAGATACCCCTTGCCGATGCCGAGGAGTTGTTGCTGCTCTGCGGCGATGCGCAGATAGAGAAGCGACGCTACCTGGTGAAGTGCGGTGCACACATCTACGAAGTGGACGAATTCTACGGCGACAATCAAGGACTTGTGGTCGCAGAAATTGAGCTCGAAGAGGAGAATGAGCCCTTCGAAAAACCCGCTTTTTTAGGCAAGGAGGTTACGGGCGACAAGAAGTACTACAACTCACACCTGACACGCTTCCCGTATAAATATTGGGATAAATAGCAAAGAGAAACAGCAGCTATTTGCCGCTGTTTCTCTTTGTCTTATATGCCAACACACGAGGTCTCAGAACAAACTTTGCAAAGAAGAGCGCAAAGAGCACACCTACCGTATTGAACAACAGATCGTACCAGTCCATTCCCCGATAGGTTGTAAGATAACCCTGCATCACCTCTATCAGTCCGCTGAAGAGGATAGGAGCAATCACAGCCAGAGAGATTACACGCAGGCGGCTGACCTCTTTGTGCGAAAGAAAATATTCGAGCCACACTACCGAGCAGAATCCTGCATACATACAGAAATGGGCAAGTTTGTCGATGTTGCTTATATCCACAATCTTCTCTTTCGGTGGTTTGAAAAACGACAAGAAGAGGATGATTGCAACAACTATCAGCGAGAGGGGGTATCTTTTCAGGAAATTTATCATTGCTTCGTGGTAATATACAAATGTTTCTTCCGTTGCAGATAATTCACTATCTTAGCGCAGGAATTGCAAAGATAGCCACAAAAAGGCAGAAAACAGTTCATTTAATGTTATTTATGATTCGAAGAATGTTATATTTCCCTAAAAACCAGCGCCGTGGCATACTGCTGTTTATACTTGTGATTGCTGCAACAATATTGATTATTGCAGCAGCAGGATAGTATTTTGGTAAAATAACGTAAAAAAGCAGTTCTACATTTTCAAAATTATACATAAATTCATATCTTTGAACTTATTCTACATTGAAATAATTTTTGCAAAAATAAATATATATACACATAGACTATGTTAAAAAAGTATCTATTCATGACATTGGCAACACTGCTCTGCTGCAGCGTTGCATGGGGACAATACTCTGCCCCTGAAGCCGGGAAAGCATACCGAATACTTACCCCCGGCAAGAACTATGATTGTATGTCGGCAGACTACAAGCAGAACATGATAAAGACAATGGCAAAGGGCGACAATGCCTACGAACAGATGTGGGTGCTCGAAGCCGCAGACGACGCATTCTACATAAAGAACGGTCTCACAGGAAACTATGTGCAGCCAGTATCACAGTTGTCGGGCTACTTCAGAATGGCAGAGACACCCGCCAAATTCTACATCAAGGAGAACAAGCCCAACAAAGGCTTCTACAACCTTCTCCCCACAGCAACAGAGACACGAGGCATGCACTCGTCGCCCTTCAACGAAGTAGTGCTCTGGTACTCATCGACCACCGCAGGCACAACCAGTGCCACAGAGTGGGTATTTGAGGATGCAGGCATAAGCATTGACGAGCTCAACGAGATACAGGAGAGCTTCCGCAGCCAACAGAACATATTGAAGAATGCCGAAAAATATGACAGTATACTTGCTGGTTTCTTCACCGACCGCGCCTGTGTAGAGCTAAAAGCTGAATATGCAGCCATGAGCGACGACGAGCTCAAGGAGGCAATGAAAGAGCTCCCCGAGGTAATCATAAACACAGCCCTCAAGATTAAGAACGACACATGGGGCAAGCGCGAAAAGGAGTTTCGCATCAGTGAGTACAAGCCATATGCCAATGCCGACGAATGGCACCTGATATTGCAGGCAAACGAGTATTCATACCTGAGCAACCCCACAGGTATCTACGGACGTGCCAACGAAATGCTCTACATCTTTGTAGAAGGAGAGATTGCCGATGGAGCATTCCTCGGAATACAGGAGATTGTAAACACTGAGACAAGCGGCATCATAGACACACTGCGTGTGGGACTCAATATTGTACCTGTGAGCTACGACAAATCCACAATCTTCGTGCGCTACGATGTGAACACACACAACAGCGGCAAAATGCTCGCCGACTATCCAAACATAAAGATACACATAGAGAACGGAGTGGTCAACGGCTATTGGGACAAGAGCCGCCACACCGACGAGGACTGGCGCGACATAACACAGAACCTCTCGACACACCATGTGATACAGGTAAAAGGCGAGCGTGTGCTCTACCATATGGAAAAGAAATGGATTGCAGCAGAGAACTGTTGCAAGAACACCATCACCGATGCCATCGGATGGTGGGACAACATGCTCAAGTGGGACCACGAACTTCTCGGATGGGACAAAGGCATCTACGGAGTGAAGTTCAACAACCTCCACTGTGCAATCTCGCTCGACGACGACCACACCTATCAGGCATCTACCGCATACCGCACACAGTATGGTGTGAGATACCTCTACAAACTGCTCCCCTACGACTACGTGATGAACAACCACGACAACGTATGGGGTCCCGGACACGAGCTCGGACACACACATCAGGGCTCTATCCAGGTTATCGGAACAACAGAGCTCAGCTGTAACCTCTTTGCCAACCTCACAATGTACAAGATGGGACGATACATGTCGCGCGGCGACACCATCGGTACACTCAGCCGCGACTTTGCACAGAGCAAACCCTGGACAAGCATGCTTGGCGAAAGCCGAATGAGAATGTGGTGGCAGTTGTACGAATACTTCCACATGGCAGGCAACGACACTGAATTCTATCCCAAACTCTTTGCACTTCTGCGCGAGGATGGCATCGACACATCACCCACACACGTATTGGGTAACAAGGATATTCTCCACTTTGCCGTAAAATGTTGCGAGGCTGCCAATATGGACCTCTCGGAATACTTCAAGGTATGGGGATTCTTCCGTCCCATCCATCAGCTGACCGATAAAGAAGCTGCATGGAAAGACCTTACAGTAACACAGGAGATGATAGACAACGCTCTTGCCAAGATGAAGTCGTACAGCCGCAAAGCACCTGCAATCGAGTTCATCGAAGACCGTATAGACCCGATAGCACGTACAGACGGCGGTGAGGGAGACAAATTACCGGCAGATTTCTTGTTGGGACAGTGCGGCGAAGTGGGACAGTACACATACTTTGCACCCGGTGCGGCACCCGAAGCTACAGGGTACTCATATACCAAGATAGGAAAGACCATCATCATCGAGAAAGGAACAGGCGCAGTTGGTTTCAAGGTCTACAACGGCAAGGGCGAATACAAGGCCATGTCCAACAAACACAAATTTACCATCCCCGAAAAGCTTGCAGCCGATCCCGGGCTGAAGATTGTTGCAGCTGAAGGCGACGGCGATGAAGTTGTACTCAAACCATATGCCGAGACAAGCGACGAGGCATCGCTCAATGCACTGAAATATGCCATCAAGACCATTGAATACTACTCGCAGTACACCGACAACAACGGCAAGAAAGTGGGCTGGTACTACCCCGAAAAGACTGCACACCTCGCCGAACTCAAGGAGGCAGCAAAAACTGCGGTCGACAACAACGACCAAAGCGAATATACATACAAACAGTTGCTCTCGCTCATCGACGATGAACTGAGTAAGATATACACATCGAACTCAGTCATAAAGATACAGCCCAAGAACTTCTACAACCTGATACCCAGATACAACACACAAAACATGCTCAATGCCAGCGGTTCGGTATTCAACGTATCAAAGGGCGGCAACACAACAGCCGGCAAGAAGTGGCAGTTCATCACAGAGGACGACAGTCTCTACTACATAAAGAACCAGAACGGTCTCTACATTGCATCTATGCCCAAGAACAATCCCGGAACAACCACTACAAGCAAAGACGAGGCAATAAAGTTCCGCATAGTATCTCTTGAGAACGGATACATTTATATGGAGGAGGACAACAAGCACGGCAACTGTCTGGCGATGAAACATGACAACACCATACAGGGACAGGAGTACAAGACAATGTACAGCTGGTGGTCTGTAAGAGTCATCGAGGACAACCAGACCGAATATGATACCCAACTCCTCGACTCGGCAATAGCTACAGCCAACGGCATCACAGCCGAACTTCTCAATGCAGACGAACTTGCAAAGGGTAACTATGCAATAAACGAGAATATACTTGTAAAGGCCGATAACCTCATAGACCTCGCAAAATCGCTTGTGGCAGAGACCAAAGCAGCTGAGGCTACGCGCGCCGGCGAGTCTGTACAGGAGTATGCCGATGCAGCCGAAAAGCTCTTCGCTATAATAGAGGTTATCACAACTGCCTACGGTGTCATTCCCCAATACCCCGGCGACATCACCGAAGGCATCACATGGTACTACATTCTCAACCCCGGCAACGGCAAATATCTCTCTGTGGAACGTTCGGCAAAACGATACCTCAACTACGTGGTGCACGAGGAAAAGACAGCAGAGACAACAGACGACTACATGCTGTGGGCATTCATCCCCACCGGCGGCAAGAACGAATATTACATATTCAACGGCGGTAGCAGCTGTGCCCTCTTCGGCGGCTCCTACATAGAGGCAATGGGCGGCGAAGAGGCTGTAAAATACACCCTCGAACTCGACACCGCACAACTCGGATTCTCTATTGCCAACGGTACATCATACTTCAACGGCAATGCCTCTTATCCCAAGATGAGCAGTGCGAAGAACTACTACCGTCTGGAGAAAGCTATGATATGCGACAACGCACTTCTTGCATCAACATCGGGCGAACCTTATGGCAGAAAGCCCTACGGAAAACAGATTGCCGACGACAGTAACCTCTTCATCGGCGGCGAACAGACAGCTACATTCGTCGACCTGAAAGATTGCAACGACGCTGCCAAATGGATAGCAAAGAGCAAGGAGATACTTGCACAGAGCAACACCGTATACTACACAAGCCTCGATGCTCAGGCGGCTGCGACAGCAGGCAACAACGTCGTCGACAAGGATGGCAACTGCCGACAGTTCGACATGTACTACGGCGCAGCATACTATGTACCCGAGACATTCACGGCAGCAAACGTCAACTACACCGACGTGAATGCCGAGACAGACGATGTACGTCCGTTGGCACTCCCCTTCACACCCACCAACGGCATCACCGTAGCCTCTCCCTATCAGTTTGCAAAAGTAGACGGCATAAGTACACTTACCCTTGCAAAAACCGATTTCGCCGTGAACACACCGCTTTTTGCAGTAGCCGGCGGCAACAGCATCAATGCTACAGCATCGAACGTAACCATAGAGGCTAGCAGCAAAGAGGATATGGCAACCGACTATCTGCTCATCTCATACGTAGGCACAAGCTATAAGCTCAACACCTACATCAAAGGTACCGACAAGTTCAACAAAGCCACACAAGCAGGCACACTGGCACCTTTCGAGATAAACATAAAGAAACTGCCCGGAACGACCAACAGCGTATCGAGCATCACAGTGGTTTACGACGCGACAGTGGGCATTGAATCCATCGAAAGCGACGACAACGGCGAGAAAGAGATATACGACCTCACCGGACGCAAGATAGAGAAGATAACCTCTGCTGGAATCTACATCGTGAACAAGAAGAAGGTTATTGTAAAATAACGAACTCAAATAAACAACATACATTTCAAGGCAACCCCATGGAGGCCGCCTTGAAATGTTTAAAAGCAAAAAAGAACATGAAGAAAATACTATTGCCAATCATTGGTATCATCTGCACACTGTCACTCAATGCAGAGCCCGACTACATACACGGACTGTCGATATGGTTCGACCAGCCTACGAGCCTCAAAGGACGCGCCGTATGGTACGGCGGACGCCCCGACCTGTGGCGTGGAAAAGACAAGCCCGAAAATGCAGGCGACCTCAAAGGCATTGCCTACGACGGCAGCAAACTAAAGAGGAACAAACCCGAAAATGCGGGAGGTGTAAACTACAACTACGACCAGGAGTGGGAATCACAGTCTCTGCCCATAGGCAACGGCAACATAGGCGCCAACATCATGGGCTCGGTGGAGGCAGAGAGAATAACATTCAACGAAAAGACCCTCTGGCGAGGAGGTCCCAACACATCGGGCGGCGCCGAATACTACTGGAACGTGAACAAGAAATCGGCACACCTGCTCAAGGATATACGCCAGGCATTCATCGATGGCGACGACGCCAAAGCAGCCAAGTTGACACGCGAAAACTTCAACAGCACCGCATCATACGAATATTATGGCGAAAAGCCGTTCCGTTTCGGAAACTTCACCACAATGGGCGAATTCTACGTAGAGACAGGACACAGCCTCGTGGGTATGGGCGACTACAAACGTGCGCTGTCGCTCGACTCGGCACTCGCTGTTGTGGAGTACGAAAAGGATTACACAAAATTCACACGCCGATACTTCATCTCCTACCCCTCGAATGTGATGGTGATGCGATACAGTGCCGACAAACCCGGCAAGCAGAACCTCGTATTCAGCTACGAGCCCAACCCTGTATCCGAGGGAAGCATCGAGAAGAGCGGTGAGAATGGCCTTATATACAAAGGAGTGCTCGACAACAACAGCATGCAGTACACACTGCGCATAGAGAGCGCTGCAAAGGGCGGCACAACAACTGTGAAGGATGGCAAGATATACATCGACGGTGCCGACGAGGTCGTATTCTATGTAACAGCCGACACCGACTACAAGATAAACTTCGACCCCGACTTCAAGGACCCGAAAGCTTACGTGGGTACAGACCCCGACGAAACAACCGGCGAATGGATGAAGAATGCCGTGGCAAAGGGTTACGATGCACTCTTCAAGGAGCACTACGCCGACTACTCGGCGCTCTTCTGCCGTGTGCAGCTCGACCTTAATCCCAACAGACCGATGACCCTCGAATATCCCGGAGTGAACGACCTGCCCACACCCAAACGCCTCGCAAGCTACCGCAAGGGAAAGGCCGACTACGGACTCGAGCGTCTCTACTTCCAGTTCGGACGCTACCTGCTCATCGCAAGTTCACGTCCCGGCAACCTGCCTGCCAACCTCCAGGGTATGTGGCACAACAACGTCGACGGTCCCTGGCGTGTCGACTACCACAACAACATCAACCTGCAGATGAACTACTGGCCCGCCTGTACCACAAACCTCGACGAGTGCGTGCTTCCGCTGGTCGACTTCATACGCACACTCATCAAGCCGGGCGCTGTTACCGCACAGTCCTACTACGGCGCACGCGGATGGACAGCAGGAATTTCGGGTAACATCTTCGGATTCACCTCACCCTTCAGCAGCTACGATATGTCGTGGAACTTCAACCCCATGGCAGGACCGTGGCTCGCCACACACGTGTGGGACTACTACGACTACACACGCGACAAGAAATTCCTGAAAGAGATAGGATACGACATCATAAAGAGCAGCGCAATATTTGCGGTCGACTATCTGTGGAAGCGCGAGGACGGCAGCTACACCGCAGCCCCATCTACCTCGCCCGAACATGGTCCCATCGACAGCGGAGCAACCTTTGTGCATGCTGTCATCCGCGAGATATTGCTCGACGCGATAGAGGCAAGCAAAGTGATGGGCACAGACACCAGACTGCGCAAAGAGTGGGCAAACGTGCTCAAGAACCTTGCACCCTACAAGATTGGTCGCTACGGACAGCTTATGGAATGGAGCAAGGATATCGACGACCCCAAAGACCAGCACCGTCATGTGAACCACCTGTTCGGACTCCACCCCGGTCACACCGTGTCGCCTGTAACCACCCCCGAACTTGCAGAAGCATCTAAAGTGGTGCTGCAGCACCGCGGCGACGGCGCAACAGGATGGAGCATGGGCTGGAAACTGAACCAGTGGGCACGCCTGCACGACGGCAACCACGCCTACACTCTCTTCGGCAACCTGTTGAAGAACGGCACACTCGACAATCTGTGGGACACACATGCACCCTTCCAGATTGACGGCAACTTCGGCGGAACAGCCGGAATCACCGAAATGCTCATGCAGAGCCACATGGGATTCATTCATCTGCTCCCCGCACTGCCCGACGCATGGAGCGAGGGACGCATAGCAGGCATCTGCGCCAAAGGAGGCTTTGATGTTGAAATTATCTGGCAAGAGGGCAAACTCATTGAAGCCATAGTTACCTCGAAGAGCGGTTCGCGTTGCGATCTCAGATATGGCGATGCAACCTTGTCATTCAACACCAAGAAAGGAACAAGCTATCGCATAGCGTTCAAGGATGGCAAGTTGACAAGAATCTAAGGAGTTTAAAGGCCTTAAGGGCATTAAGGACTTTAGAGACTTTAGAGACCTTAAAGACCCTAAAGACCCTAAAGACCCTAAAGACCCTAAAGACTTTAAAGACACCATAAACATCAGCGCCTCCTTTCCCACGGGAAAGGAGGCGCTTTTTCAACCGATTGCATCAATCGTCGATATTCTTTACTTTGAAGTTCTTGTCGAATGTAAGTTCCAATTTGTTTGACAACT
>JAZNKR010000054.1:0-1830 GCA_045578665.1 Bacteroidaceae bacterium
AAAAACGAGTTTTTGAATGACCTCGCAAGCTCGGCACTCCTTTGGAAAGCTTTAGCTTTCCAAAGGAGTGCCGAGCGTAAAGTGAGGCTTAGCAGGGCGAGGGAGTTCCAATCATTGACTTAAATTTGTCTTAATAAAAAAATGGGGCTTGTAGTTACTTAAATCTTGAATTTTAAACGACTTAAATACGTTTACCGGACACTAATAAATTTAAACTATCTATGGTAAAACATAGCTTCTATTTTCCAAGTTTACGATAGAGAGCATATCTTGTAATTCCCAAAAGCTCGGCGGCACGGCTGATGTTGCCGTCGGCACGTTTCATCGCACGGTTAATGGCATCGCGTTCAAGCTCTTCGAGGTTCATGGTAAGTTCCTCGGTAGATGCCGAGAGAGCCGTCTGCCTCGACGACAACACAAGATTTTCGGGACGAAGGATATTCGAATCCTCCATAATCACACCTCGCTCCACTACGTGCTGGAGTTCTCTTACATTGCCCGGCCATCCATATTTCATCAACATTTTCTGTGCATCGCGGCTTATGCGCATAATGTTCTTGTTGTACTTCTTTGCAAACTTTGTCAGGAAAAAGTCAGCAAGCAATATCACATCTTCACCGCGCTCGCGCAGCGGCGGTATATGTATCTCTATGGTGTTTATCCTGAATTGAAGGTCCATTCTGAAGTCTCCTGCCGCAACCATCTTCTGAATGTCGCAATTCGTGGCACTGATGAGTCTGACATCTATACGTTTCGCCCTTGTGCCACCCACGCGGGTAATCTCACGCTTTTCGATGGCAGTCAGCAGTTTGGCTTGCGACTGCAACGGCAGGTTACCAATCTCGTCGAGGAAAAGCGTGCCGCCCGATGCAGCCTCCATGCGCCCAGCCTTTGCCGACACGGCTCCGGTGAATGCCCCTTTCTCATAGCCGAAAAGCTCACTCTCGAACAGCTGTTCGGGCACACATCCGAGGTCTATTGACACAAACGGAGATTCGCGACGTTGCGACAGATTGTGCAGCAGACGTGCAACAACATCCTTACCGGTACCATTCTCGCCGAGAATCAAAATATTCGCATCGCTCTTGGCAAAGCGCTCGATGTCCGCCTTTATCCTGCGCATCTCCTGCGACTCGCCTATAAGGGCAAGAGCATCCTCATCGCCCGAATGGCCTATCGTTGCCAATCGTTCCTTGAGGCTGAGCACCTCGAGGCGTGAATACCGCAGCTCCATTGCCGACCTCAATGTAGCCAACAGTTTGTCGTTGTCCCACGGCTTTGCGATGAAATCGGTAGCACCTGCTTTTATAGCTCTCACAGCCTTGTCTGTGTCCGAGTATGCAGTCATGAAGATGACCACAGCATCACTATCGAGTTTCTGTATCTCTTCGAGATATTTGAACCCCTCGCTACCGCTCACAGCATCGCGTCTGAAATTCATATCCAGAAAAATGACATCCGGCTCGAACACCTTCATGAAATGGGCAATCTTTTCGGGCGCAGTGGCAACCCTGATAGCCTCGCAGTGGGGCTTCAACAGAAGATTGAGCGAGAAGAGCACATCCTCGTTGTCGTCTACAATAAGCACTTTTCCTTTATACATGGTATTATCTGTTTCTAATGGTGTCCTATATACATATTTTAGTCGTTTATCAATATTCAAGTCAGTACAAGTCCCCTATTTTCATTGATAGGTTCATTGATGCGCATTAAGCTTTTAGGCAGACGGCGTCAATGGTTTTTGGATAAAGGCGAGGACTGTTTGAGCGAACGCAGTGAGCTAGTTCCGCAGCCCCAAAAACCATCAGCTTCGGCTGCCGTTAAAAAAGC
>JAZNKR010000055.1:0-33427 GCA_045578665.1 Bacteroidaceae bacterium
TTGTTCCTGTATATTTTCACTACAGCCTTCATCTTTTTCAAATGAAGACCGCTGTACTGCTATGTCTGTATGGAATGTTTTCAAGGATCGTATGCCCCAGCTCGAAGCTCACTGCGAGTGTGTTTCTTGCCGAAAGCGAGTACAAAGGTACGGCGATTTTTTGAACTACAAAACTTTTTCTGAAGTTTTTTTTCGCAAATTTTCATCAGTTTAAAGTAACCAACTAAATATCAAACCATTAAGTCCTCGAAAAAGTTATTAACAGGTAATTGTTAATAAAGTTGTTAATTTTATATATACATTATTAATATAATATATAGGGTTAACGCCCGCTACTCATCAAATAATCGGCTACAGCACTGTAGGCAGGCAACGAAAGCGGATCTATCTGCAAATTGCTCGACAAATAGGTTGACGCCAAACGCACAATCACCATTTCAGCCACAGGGTCGATATATATCGCCTGACCATGCACACCTCGCGCCATGTACGCCCTATGAGAATTATTTGTTATCCACCACATATTGCGATAACTCCATCCTTTCAGGCTCTGTCCTGCCTCGGAAGGGGCAAACTTCTGAGGGCTTCCGCCATGGGTTATATCCTCCACCGTGCCTACGGGAAGTATACGTATTCCGCGCCACATGCCGCCCAAGCGAAGCATTTCGCCCACACGGGCAAGGTCGCGCAAACAGGCATTAAGTCCACCTCCGGCAAAGGGTATTCCGAGCGCATCAACTTGATAATAAGCATCCTGCTCCATACCCATGCGTTGCCAAAGATTTTCGGAAAGAAGTTGTGCTACCGACTTTCCCGTTATCCGGGAGACCACCCAGCCGAGAGCGTCGGCATTGACAGTGCGATAGCCGAACAGATTGCCATGCTCGCCACTCTTTTTCACCGTTTTGAGATAGTCGAGATACCCGTTTACACCATCGCCATGCTCTATCATCGGATTGCCTGCCGCAGAGAAAGCCCAGATTTCTGCTGCCGGATCGGAATAGTCTTCGCTGTATTTTATAGAAGTGGTCATATCCATAAGATCCCGCACAGTGGCATCGCCGAAACCCGAAGTAGCAAGCTCAGGGACATAATCACTCACAAGTCTTGTAGGGTCGAGCCGCCCCTCGGCATAGAGCGATGCCGCCAACAGTCCTGTAAAGGATTTTGTAACAGACATGACCGCATGGAGACGTTCAGGAGTAAGCTCCGCAAAATACTTCTCGTAAACA
This sequence comes from Bacteroidaceae bacterium, assembly GCA_045578665.1. GTDB lineage: Bacteria > Bacteroidota > Bacteroidia > Bacteroidales > Bacteroidaceae > HGM04593. The sequence continues at coordinate 1,233 of JAZNKR010000055.1, forward strand.
ATTTTTCCTTTATGGAGCACAATTATGCCGTCGGTATAATTGAGGTCGAGCGACTCGCGCCAACTGACCTTGTGGTGCTCGCCCGTAGGATGGAACGTTACAGTATCTATATTATTATCGATTTCGTATTCGAAATGCGAAACAGGAACCATATTATTGCGAGGCACATTGACTGTGGGCATGAATTCGCGCATGTGGACCACACTGTAGCGCAAAGCCGGAAATTCGAAAAACGACCCGTCGCGTGCCGAAATGACCATCTTCCCTTGTGGTGGGAAACCACGCATATAACCTGTTGCCTGCGACGCCGAATCCACAGCAGAAGGCTCTCTCTTTTGAGCAAACGTAAACATAATGAATAGGAGTATTGTAAAAATGGTAATTATCAAATATCTCATGGTTACAAAAAAAAAGGACAACTTACCATAGAACAGAGAGAGCATGCAAAAAGTTCGGATGCAAAGACTAAAAAGGCGAAAAGAGAGAAAGAGAGAATAAAAAATAGGGAAAGTACTTTCAAAATTCATAAAAAAAAGCGAAATTTGCCAATATTTTCGAACCTAATTAATATAAACATGAAAATAAGCGCATTACAACAGGCAAGAGCTGCCTATCAACCCAAATTGCCCCAGGCATTGAAAGGTGTAGTTAAAATCTCTGAAGGTTCTGCAACAAAATCTGTTGCCGACGAAGAGGCTATCAGCAAGATGTTCCCCAACACATACGGTCTTCCCATCGTAACATTCGAATGTGGCGATGCTGCTGTCAACTACCCCGCAATCAATGTTGGTGTAATCCTTTCGGGCGGTCAGGCTCCCGGCGGACACAACGTTATCGCAGGTCTTTTCGACGGAATCAAGAAACTCAACGGCGACAGCCGTCTCTATGGTTTCCTCATGGGCCCCGGCGGTCTTGTTGACCACAACTACAAAGAGCTCACAGCAGACATCATAGACGAATATCGCAACACCGGCGGTTTCGACATCATCGGTTCGGGCCGTACAAAGCTCGAAAAGACAGAGCAGTTCGAGAAAGGTCTCGAAATACTCAAAGAGCTTGACATCAAGGCACTTGTAATCATCGGTGGTGACGATTCTAACACCAACGCCTGCGTGCTCGCAGAGTACTATGCTGCAAAGAACACAGGCATCCAGGTAATCGGTTGTCCCAAGACCATCGACGGCGACTTGAAGAACGCTTACATCGAGACATCTTTCGGTTTCGACACAGCTTGTAAGGTTTACTCAGAGGTTATCGGCAACATCGAGCGCGACTGCAACTCTGCACGCAAATACTGGCACTTCATCAAATTGATGGGTCGCTCGGCATCACACATCGCACTCGAGTGTGCATTGCAGACACAGCCCAACATCTGTATCATCTCTGAGGAGGTTGAGAAGAAGGCCCTCTCACTCGACGACATCGTAACATCAATAGCACAGGCAGTTGCAGACCGCGCAGCAGCAGGCAACAAGTTCGGTACAGTGCTCATCCCCGAGGGACTCATCGAATTCATCCCCGCCATGAAGTCACTCATCGCAGAGCTCAACGACTTCCTCGCAGTCAAGGGCGACGAATATGCAGCAATCAAACCCGCAGAACAGCGCGAATACATCATCAAGAACCTCTCTGCTGATAACTCAGCCATCTACGCAAGCCTTCCCGCAGGTGTAGCACGTCAGCTCACACTCGACCGCGACCCCCACGGCAACGTACAGGTATCGCTCATCGAGACAGAGAAACTTCTCTCAGAGATGGTTGCAAACAAACTCGCAGAGTGGAAGAAGGAGGGCAAATTCGACAGTTCATTCAACGCACAGCACCACTTCTTCGGTTACGAAGGACGTTGCGCAGCTCCCTCAAACTACGACGCTGACTACTGCTATGCTCTCGGCTACACAGCATCTCAGCTCATCGCATCGGGCAAGACAGGCTACATGGCATCGGTACGCAACACAACTGCTCCCGCGGCTGAATGGGTAGCAGGCGGTATACCCATCACAATGATGATGAACATGGAGCGTCGCCACGGCGAAATGAAACCCGTTATCCAGAAGGCACTCGTTGACCTCGAAGGCGCACCCTTCAAGGCATTTGCTGCACAGAGAGACGTTTGGGCTAAGGAGACATGCTATGTATATCCCGGTCCCATCCAGTACTTCGGTCCCACAGAAGTATGCGACCAGACAACAGCCACACTCGCACTTGAGCAGGCCAAGTAATTAAAAACCAACTGATAATGGCTAAAGCCAAAGAAGGTGAAATAAAAAACGGCGGACGGAAGAAAAGCACTTCCGCCCGCCGTTCATATCGTAAAAAGAAGAAAGAGACGCTGAGATGGAAATATGTCATCATATCGATATGCGTCTCATTCCTCATCTTCTCCGCATCATACTTCACTGTCTTCAAACCATATTTCTACCGTTTCACACCTTGTACAAAAAGCAAGTACTACGACATCTGCATGCCTTCGGGTCATTCGGTCTACGGCATCGACATATCGCGGCACCAAGGCACAATAGACTGGAACAAGCTGAAAAACGGACACGACCCAGATGCTCCAATCAGTTTCATATACATAAAGGCAAGTGAAGGCAGCGACTTCAAAGATACACATTTCGCCGAGAATTTCAAGAATGCCCACGAACATGGCTTTGTACGCGGTGCATATCACTACTTTACAACAACTTCGTCGGGCATTTCGCAGGCAAACCTTTTCATAAGCATGGTGAAGCTGAGTCCGGGCGACCTCCCCCCCGTGCTCGACATCGAAGAAAAGCCGAAAAACAAAAAGAAATACATAGAAGAGGCAAAGATATGGCTTAAAAAGATAGAACAGCACTACGGTGTGAAGCCCATAATCTACGCATCGAGCAAATATAAGAAGAAATATCTCGACGACCCCTTCTTCAAAGAGTATCCATCTTGGGTGGCACACTACTACATCCCCCAACTCAGCACCGGCGAGGAGTGGCTGATGTGGCAGTGCAGCGACATCGGAGTCATCCCCGGAATAAAAGAGAAGGTGGACATAAACATCTTCAACGGCAGCGAAAAACAGTTCAAGGCGCTGCTGATAGATAAGAAATAGGCAACCCATCTACAGAAAGACACACCACACCCCTACCAACAACAGGAAATCTATGCTCAAAAGAACCATATTATATCTTGTATCGGCAATGACATTGCTGACAAGCGCAACATACACATACGCATGGGAAGGAATGGCAATGCCCCGCCTTCGTGTGGATGGTCGCCACCTGAAGGACGAGAACGGCAACATTGTCAAACTGCACGGCTATGCACAGACATTCAGTCCCTGGTTCAACGAACGAGGCACACGCTGGAACAACTACGACGTGGAAGGTTGTCTGAGGTACAACAAAGGAATAATAGACCGCATAATGGCAGCCGGGTGGAAAATGAGTTTCGTGCGTATGCACATGGACCCATATTGGTCGAACACCCCGGGAAGACGCGTAAAAGGCGAGAACGACATATCGGCATTCGACTTCGGGCGGTTCGAGAAATATCTCGACGAGGTATTTGTCCCCATGGCAGAGTATGCCATAGAGAAAGGCATGTACGTTGTGATGCGCCCTCCCGGAGTCTGTCCCGAAAAGATAGCAGTGGGCGACGGATACCAAAAATATCTGCTGAAAGTTTGGCGCCACGTAGCACAGCACACCACACTGAAGAACCACCCCAACATAATGTTCGAACTTGCCAATGAACCCATCAACATACTCGGCAGCGACGGCACATTCGGCGGAGGTTCAAAAGCCCACTTCGAACAACTGAGCAAATATTTTCAGGAAATAACCGATACCATACGCGCACAAGGCTGCAACAACATACTATGGATACCAGGTCTCGGATACCAATCGAAATATGCCGGATATGCCGACTATCCCGTCAAGGGTGAGAACATAGGATATGCCGTACACATCTACCCCGGATGGTTCGGCAGCGGACACGGCTACGAAGCCTTTTCGAAAGGGTGGGAAGAGGATGTGCAGCCGGTAAGCTGTTTTGCCCCTGTGATGATAACCGAAATGGACTGGGCAGACAAAAAGTGGAATGCCTCATGGGGAAAAGCACTTACAGGCACTGCCGGTGACCAGAACTTCGGAGCAAACTTCAAGAAGATAACCGACGATGCAGAAAACGTAAGTTGGTTGCTCTTCACATCACCCGAACACCTTGCCGACTTCAAGGATGTGCCGGCAAAAGAGGGCGAGTACACATTCCTCACCGACCCCGAAGCCTGCCCCTGGCCCATCTACCACTGGTATCTGGAATATGCCAAGAACCACTATCCGCGCAAAAGTTTCACACATGGTCCGACAGCCAACGACAATTTCCGCCACTACGACCTCTCGAAACAATGGGAATGGAACATCAACGGAAAGAGCAAATGGTCGCTCACAGAACGTCCGGGACACTTGAGGCTCTACACAGCAGGCATCACAGACAATCTGCACCACGCACAAGGTACATCAATACAACGCACCATAGACCAAAGCTCAAGCGACGGGCTCTCATACAGAACCATCGCCATCGACATCTCCAATATGCAGGATGGCGACGTGGCAGGAATTGCTCTCATGGAAGATACCACAACATACATAGCAGTCAGACAGAAAGGTAAGAGAAGATACATAACCCACTCCACCATTCCGCCCGCCAACACAAGCAAAGAAGAGAGAAACGGCAAACGTATAAAGGCAAATACCGTATATCTGCGTGCCATCACCGGAAACAGCAGCGGCAAGAGACAATTCTATTACAGCACCGACAATATAGAATACATACACGTTGGAGAAGAGATAGAGACGAAATCATTTACCGGGAACAGATTTGCCATCTTCAACTATGCTACAAAAAGAGTCGGAGGATGGGTAGACATCGACTGGTTCACCACAGAGCCCGAATTCAGTGAAGAGGTATATTACGACAACAACTTCAAGAGTTACAGCGAAGAGTCCCTCACACTCGAAAAACTCGAATTCGCTATCCCCACCACACTGCTCACAGGAAGCACCCGCGGCATGGAACTCAAAGCCACATACAAGGACGGACACAGCGAAGATGTCTCAACACTCGCCACATACAGCGGATACGACAAGAAGACCATTGCCATAGATAACGGCCGCATAACAGCTATCAAGGACGGAACGACCGCAATAACAGCCACATACAAAGGTCCACGCGGAAAAGAGATACAGAACCACATAACGGTAACATCCACAACCTTTCCCATGACCAAAGGAGAATTCAATCCCTCGATTTGGGATAAAGGCACATTCGACGAAAAAAGCCGCACCTTTACCACCGGCAAATACGGTTTTGCGGGATGGAGATATGCCAACGGGCTCGACATCTCGAAATACAAATATCTGACAGTGGATGTGAGCGGCGCAGAAAAAGGCTCACTCTCACTGCGACTATTCGACGAGAACAACTATTGGAGCGATTGCGCCATATACAATTTCAACGGGAAAAGTCGCATTACAATAGCCACAGACAGCATAAAGAGAAGTAAAAACAAGGATAAGGATTTCGCCACAGAACACATATACATACTCGGATTCTGGTCGACAGGCGGAGTACCATTCAGAATAGAAAAGATAGAACTTAGCAACACTACAGAATGAAAATATACGCAGCACCCCTTCAAGGATTTACCGAAGCCACATGGCGCAATGTACACAACCGTACATACGGCGGCATCGACACATACATCACCCCTTTCATCAGAATAGAAAAGGGCGAGATACGCAACAAGGACATACGCGACACGGAAAAGAAGAACAACACCGTACCACACCTCATACCTCAGCTCATAGCCGCTACCCCAGAGGAGTTGCTTCCCATTGCAGAATTCATAGCCAAAGAGGGCTACGACGAGGCAGACATAAACATGGGATGTTCATTCGCCCTGCAAGTATGTAAATGCCACGGTGCAGGACTGCTCCCCCACCCCGACGCTGTTGCCGCACTTATGAAAGCTACAGGACAGATGACCGGAATGAAATTCTCGGTAAAGATGCGGCTTGGATGGGACAACAAAGAAGAGTGGCGACAAATACTCCCCATACTCAACGATACCAATCTTACACGCATAACCCTGCATCCACGGACAGGACGCGAACAATACAGATGCCCTGCCGACAAAGAAGAGTTCGCACGTTTCTACGAAGAGTGCCGCCACCCGCTTGTATACAACGGCGACATCCTCACATTGGAAGATATGATGCAGACAGCCGGACGATTTCCCCGTCTCGAGGGCATTATGATAGGACGCGGTCTGCTTGCCAACCCTGCCCTCGGAAAGGAATACAAGGAAGAGCGCTGTCTGAGCCGCGGCGAAAAGGCCTCACTGCTCGCAGACTTCCACAACAGCTTCTACGAAGCCATGTCGCCCCGTCTGCAAGGAAACACACAAATCCTCAGCAAGATGAAACCCTATTGGGAATACCTGCTCCCCGACATGGAAAAGCGCGACAGAAAAGCCATCCTCAAGGCAAGCACATCCGAAAAATACCTTGCCGCAGTCAACTCAGCCATTGCCGGATATTGACAAGGCTACGATAGCACAGAAACATACTCCGGAGCACTAAAAAAGAGAAAAAAGCCACCATTATCATCAAAAAAAACACATTTTTTTTTGATTCTCCCAAATAACCTATATATTTGTAAAATGATTGTTACAATATGCAAGAGGAAGAGAAACAGATACTGGTACAATTCGAAGCAAGATTAAAGCAACTGCTTGCCAAATACAAGGAGCTTGAAGAGGAGAACAAGAGCCTCTCCACGCAGATAGCAGAAAAGGATAATCAGCTCACCGAGTTACAGACACGTTTCACTGACCTTGAGCAGATGTACACAAATCTGAAAGAAGCCCGCATGATAAGCCTCAGCTACGAAGAAGCAGACAAAGCTAAGGAACACATCAACAGGCTTGTGCGTGAAATCGACCAATGCATTGAGTCGTTAATAAAGAAACAATAAAAAACAGACAAGGCAATGGACGAGGATTACGTAGGAATAAATCTATTGGTTAACGGCACATCATATCCGCTCGAAGTAAAACGTAGCGAAGAACCATATTACCGACAGGCAGCACGTCTGATTAATGACAAACTGCTCAAATACAAAAAGGCTTTCGAAGACGAAAGCGACGAACGACTCATGGCGATGGTGGCAATAGACATCGCATACAGACGCTTGAAGGAAACCGACCCCTCAGGGATGTCGCGTATCTCGAAACATCTGATGGAGTTGACAAAAGAGATAGACGACACAATAGAGTAAACCCGACATACTCCGCAATTTCACGCATATCTATCGTTCACGACACACGCCGTAGACGACAGACATGCGTTTTTTTTATTTAATTAAGGACATAAAACAAACTAAATAAACAAACTAATCAACAAATAATTATGGGTAATTTAACACCGATAATCATATCTGCACTGCTCGCCCTGATAATAGGCGGCGTGGCGCAGTATATGATATTCCGATATGGTCTGAAAAAGAAATACAACCGTATTCTCGAAGAGGCAGCCAAAGAGGCTGAAGTGATGAAAAAGAACAAACTGCTCGAAGTGAAGGAGAAATTCCTGAACAAGAAAGCAGAACTTGAGAAAGAGGTTTCGCAGCGCAACCACAAACTGCAACAAGCCGAAAACCATGTAAAACAGCGCGAACTTCACATAAACCAACGCAACGAAGAACTCCAACGCCGCAAAGCCGAAATCGACAGATATAAAGAAAATGTCGACAACCAGCAGGCAAACATCGAGCGCAAAAGACAGGAACTCGAAGCACTCCACGCACAAGAGCTCGAAAAACTCGAAGAGATAGGAGGGCTCTCGGCAGATGAGGCACGCAACACACTCATCGATTCACTCAAGGAGGAGGCCAAGACACAAGCCGCATCATACATAAACGACATAATGGACGATGCACGTCTGACCGCAACAAAAGAAGCCAAGAAGATAGTCATACAGACTATACAGCGCGTAGCCACAGAAACCGCAATCGAAAACTCGGTAACAGTCTTCCACATAGACAACGACGAGATGAAGGGTCGCATCATCGGTCGCGAAGGACGTAACATACGTGCCCTCGAAGCAGCCACAGGAGTAGAAATTGTTGTGGACGACACTCCCGAAGCTATCGTACTCAGCGCCTTCGACCCCGTCCGTCGCGAAATAGCACGTCTCGCACTGCACCAGCTTGTAGCAGACGGTCGCATCCACCCTGCACGCATCGAAGAGGTTGTGGCAAAAGTAAAGAAACAGATCGAAGAAGAGATAATAGAGACCGGTAAACGCACCACCATCGACCTCGGCATCCACGGTCTGCACCCCGAACTCATACGCATCATCGGTAAGATGAAATACCGTTCTTCATACGGACAGAACCTCCTGCAGCACGCACGCGAAACAGCCAACCTCTGTGCTGTGATGGCTGCCGAACTCGGACTCAACCCCAAAAAAGCAAAACGTGCAGGTCTTTTGCACGATATAGGTAAAGTGCCCGACGAAGAGACAGAACTTCCCCACGCAGAATATGGTATGAAGATTGCCGAGAAATACAAGGAGAAACCCGACATCTGCAATGCCATCGGAGCCCACCACGACGAGATAGAGATGAACAGCCTCATAGCCCCCATCGTACAAGTGTGCGACGCAATCTCAGGCGCACGTCCCGGCGCACGCCGCGAAATTGTGGAAGCCTACATCAAACGACTCCACGACCTTGAACAGCTCGCAATGTCCTACCCCGGAGTAACAAAGACATACGCCATACAGGCAGGTCGCGAACTGCGCGTGATAGTAGGCGCCGACAAGATAGACGACAAACAGACCGAACTGCTGTCGGGCGAAATAGCCAAAAAGATACAGGACGAAATGACCTATCCCGGACAGGTAAAAATCACAGTCATCCGCGAAACACGTGCAGTCAACTACGCACGTTAAATGTAAAAAAACACACGAAAAACTTGCATTTTTGAACAAAAAGCAAGAACTTTGTAGTCCTCTCCACAAAGAGGACTACATTTTTTGGGGCTGTTTGGTTTTGACAGCGGGCAGAAAAGGTATGTAAGCATGCAGTGCGCGGTCGGTCGGCACTATAATCCCGGCAGACAAAAATTATCTGGCGAAAATAACTACGCTCTCGCTGCGTAACCGAAGTACAGTAGGTTAACTTAATCCGGGCACCAGGTGCCCGGACGAGGCATCACCCGGACGCAGTTGTTCCGAAGCAATCCGATAAGGTGGTGCGGCAAACTCGGGACTAATCACGGCAAGCCTCGCTGTCGTGGTGAAATTTTAGAGGATAAGGCATGAATCGGTTGCGCCGGTCTTGTTTATGCACGAAAATCCTACCGGATGCTAAGCATGTAGAAAGCATATTGTTTCCTCGTTTGGACGAGGGTTCGACTCCCTCCAGCTCCACAAACAAGTAGTACTCGAAGAGTACAAACAAAAACCACCAAGCCATGAGAACAATCAACATCATAAAGATAGCAGGCTTGACAACAGTATCACTACTGTTCATCACACTATTGTCGGCAGCCTTTCACTTCGAGGCTACACACAAGGTCGTTCAGGACATTCTCACCCCCACAGACTTCAACATTCTACAGGTAGACACAATACTCATCACAGCACTCTGCACAACATACTCGTTGCTGCTGTTGCCGTGGTTGCACTACTTCCTGAAGCTGGATAAGAAATCGGGGTTGCAATACTTCTCGCTATACCCCATGACAGGAGGAAAAAGCGGAAAAATCACAGCCATACTCCTTACGTTTCTCAATGCCGCAACAGCCATAGGATTCTACCTATTATATATAAACTACCTGAAAAACGTATTCCCCAAACAGAGCGACGGACAGTTGACCGTGCTGACAGTACTCACATGCGGAATAATATTCTGGGGAGCGACATACCTGATATACGGCTCCATATACGGTGCAAGAAGAATAAAGAACATAATAAAGAAAAAACGCGAAAAACGCAGACTGCGCCATCAGGCAGCACAAAAATAATAGCAACTGTCCGCTGACAGTTTACTGCACAAAAGAACTAAACACAAAAGAAAATCCATGAACAGTCACTATTTCGAAAACCTCTCCCGTCAGGGATTTTCCACAACAACATCGGCACTGCAAAAATTTGTACAACATACATACACCCTGCAATTTGCGACATTCTTCTGGTGTCGCAGCGGTGAAGCCATCATCACCATCAACGGCTACCGTTTCCGTTTCACCTCGGGCTGTATAGCAGTGTGCCCCACCGGCAGCAACATAACAGTACACGACATAACAAGCGACTTTTCTACCCGTTTTCTCGGTGTTTCCGAAGACATCTGGCTTGCCGCCCGTTGCTCGTTCACACCCGAGACAATGCAGGCAATCGAAGGTCTCCCATACAAAGGAAAGGGAATTGCGGGCGAACAGGCATTCATCTCCAACATCTTCAAGCAGGTGGAGATACTCGAAGAGGAGTTCAACATGCCCGGCGCAAACACAGAATACTGCCGCAAGAACATCATACTTCAGGCAAATGCACTCCTGCTCTACGCACAACATGCACAAGAGATTGCCACCAACGACCAGGTAAGAAAAGATGTCGGACTCGAAGACAAGGAAAAGACCTTCCTCCAGTTCCGCGACCTCATTACACATAACTTCAGAACAGAACGCTCAGTGCAATACTATGCCGACAAGCTCTCGCTTAGTACACGCAGCCTCAACTCCATCTGTCAGAAAGCGGCAGGACAGAATGCAAAGAACATAATAGACCACTACACAATAGTAGAATTGCAGGTAGCGCTGATGTACACACACAAGACCTTCCAGGACCTTGTAGGTGAATATCACTTCCCTGACCAATCGTACCTGAACAGGTATTTCAAACGTCACACCGGATACTCACTCTCCGAGTTTCGTTCAAAAAGAGCACTTGCAGCGACAGTTTAAGTCCAAAAAAGGTGGCATGAACGTAAAAAATAGGGAATTTCCCCCAAGAAATAGGGAAATTCCCCTTTTTATTTCCTAAATTAGGTATTAACTTCGCACCATAAACAACAGACAAGACGAGACAAACTTTTAAAACCCAGACATATGAAACAGATTATATATTTAATAACAATGATGCTTGCCCTGCCGATAGGTTTGGCAGCACAGGTCGATGATTTGTACTATGTCCCTACAAAGAAAAAAGCGAAGAAAGAGATAAAGGCCGCACCGGGCAAGACAAACACAGCTATCATCGATAAGACAAATAATGTCGGTGGAACACAGGTAACCAGATTGACCACCAAGAACAACGACAGGGTTGTCAATGGCAGAAGCGAAGACGAATACAACCGCCGCATAGTCCCCGCCGAAGAGTACACCGAGGTAGATGCCTATGAGGAGGACACCACCTATATCGAAGAGGGCTCAGCAGAGACAGACTACACCTACTCTACACGCATCGTACGCTTCCACAGCCCCCGCCGCGCAACCATACTCAGCAGCCCGCTCTACTGGAATGTTGTTTACGAATGCGAGACAAACAACTGGACAATATACGACGACGGAGTCTATTGGGATGTCTATCCCGAGTACAGCTACAGCACAATGTATGGCATACCCTGGTACTACCCTTCTTACTCATGGAACTGGCACTATGGATACGGACACTTCGGATGGCACCACTCCCCCTGGTATTGCGGATACACCCCATGGCACTGGTCGTGCAGCCCCTGGTATTGGGGATACCCCTATGAGTGGTACTCTTTCGGATGGGGTATGCACCATCACAATCACGGACTTAGCGCACACGGACACGGCTGGCACCGTCCTGCACACGGCGGATACCGCAATGCCATATACACAGGCAGAAACGGCAACACCCAGCGTGGCAACTATGTACCCCGCGCCACAGGTCCGGCAAGAGCCGACAGAGGTGTACGCGCCACGACATCCCGCACCAACCGCGACAACATATCACAAGTGAAGCGCACAGAGCGTGCCAACACACGCACCACCGACAACCGTACAAGCCGCACAGAAAGGGTATACGACCGTCCCAGCAGCACACGCAACAACGCATCTCGCACAGGTGTAACACGCACACCCGCCAACAGTTCTGACAGACAAAAGATAAACTGGGTCGATGGCTTTAAACGTGAACGCACAAACAACAGCGATGCAGTAAAGGGCAACAATCAAAAAAGAAGCCAGGGAAGCAACGGCACATACAACCGAGGTGGATCATCATCGGGCAGAAGCTCGGGCACATACAACCGTGGAAGCTCATCATCAAGCAGAAGCTCAGGCACATACAACCGCGGAGGTTCATCGTCAAGCAGAAGCTCAGGTACATACAGTTCCGGTTCATCAAGTTCCCGTTCTTCCTCATCAAGCAGTAGCAGTTCGCGTTCGTCCGTAGGAAGCTCATCGAGAAGTTCCGGATTCTCTTCAGGCGGAGGAGGCTCTCGCGGTGGCGGAGGAGGTTCACGCGGCGGAGGAGGCTCACGCGGCGGAGGTGGAGGTCGCAGATAACCCTCACCTATCCACACCCGGACTAACACACACGAACAGTAACAATTAAAATTTCAAGAATATGAAACGACTGACCAATATAGCCCTGATGCTCATAATGACACTCGGCACATACGCACAAAGCACATACGATGTAATTCCCCTCTTCACACCGGACCTCACCGGTACAGCACGTTTCGTGGGAATGGGAGGCGCCATGAGCGCTCTTGGTGGCGACTTGTCCACCATGTCGACCAACCCCGCCGGCATAGGAATCTACCGAAGCAACGACTTTGCAGCGACAGCGTCACTCAATATGCTCAACACAAAAGCCGACTTCTTGGGCTCCAGCGTGAAGAAAGACAACACGAAGCTATCCTTCGACAACATAGGTCTTGTATTGGCAGGCAATTGCGGTGATGGAACACTCCGTTTCATAAACCTCGGAGTCAACTACACACGACGCAACAACTTCAGAAAAGATTTTGCCATGAACGGATGGTATGCCGACGGCGACTACTCGCAGCAATACCAGATTCAGGCACTCTACGACCGCAGCATACCCGACCTCGAGAATATCAACAACTTCTCGTACATCAACCCCAGGAATCCCTGGTTGCCGTTGCTCGCATACGATGCCGGAGTAATAGACGAGACTGGAGGAATAAACTACCTGCCGACAGACGCCGTATACTACAGCGAGGAGCGTGGCGGAGTAGACCAGATCGACTGCAACCTCTCGTTCAACATCAACGACCGTCTCTATTTAGGAATGACTTTAGGATTCCAGTACATAGACTACAAACGCTACTCGATGTACAGCGAATATGACGATGTAGGTGTGATATACGACCTCGAGAGCAACTACGAGACAGAGGGAAGCGCATCTGACATCAAATTCGGTGCCATACTGCGCCCCTTTGAATATTCCCCCTTCCGTTTGGGACTCGCCTTCCATCTTCCCACATACTACAACCTCACAGACTACAGCAGTGCATACATTGCCGGTCCGTCTGACGAGAATGGCAAATACAAGGAGATGGCAACAACATGGGAAAGCGCATACGGCGACTACTACATTGTAGACTACTGCGTACGTTCGCCCTGGCGCATGAATGTGAGCGCAGGCTACACTTTCGACAACATGCTCGCACTCAACGCAGAATACGAACTTGTAAACTACTCATCTGCAAAGATGGAGTATGAGGACGGTCCCGAGATGTATGATATGAACGAAGAGTTCAGCAGCAACATGAAGAACTCACACATCTTCCGTCTGGGAGCAGAATTGAGACTCGACGACAATCTGAGCATGCGATGCGGATACAACTACATATCCTCGGCATTCGAAGATGATGCATGGAAATATATATCACCCGTTTCGGCATCAACCTCCACGGAGTACACCAACACATTGTCTACAAACATCATAACACTGGGACTCGGATACCGTGGCAAGAGCTTCTACTTCGACGCAGCTTACCAATGCTCAATGCAGGATGCAGAATTCTTCCCCTACGTCGACCCCGAACTCAGCATACCAGCCACAGAGGTATCACTGATGCGCAACAAGTTTGCAATAACAATGGGAGTCAGGTTCTAAGAAACCGGATAAATCCACCAAACAACAACGCGAGCAATATGAGTTGCTCGCGTTGTTGTTTGGTGTTGTATGAATTGATTATGGATGGACAAATGTTCCTATCAGTTCACCGTTCATCACACGCTTGAGGTTACCTACAACATCCATATTGAAGACATAGATGGGCAGATTGTTCTCTTTGCACATAGAGGTAGCAGTAAGGTCCATAACTTTGAGTCCGCGACTGATGACCTCGTCGTAGCTGATGTCGTCGAATTTTACGGCAGTGGGATCCTTTTCGGGGTCGGCAGTGTAGATTCCATCAACACGTGTACCTTTGAGCATCACATCTGCCTCTATCTCTATACCGCGCAACGAAGAACCTGTGTCGGTTGTAAAGTAAGGATTACCTGTGCCCGCAGCCATAATAACCACTTTGCCCTCCTTCATTGCCGATATAGCCTTCCATTTGGTATAAAGTTCACCGACAGGTTCCATTCTTATTGCAGTAAGCACCATATTTGAAACACCTACAGCCTCAAGTGCCGAGCTGAGAGCAAGACTATTGATGACAGTAGCCATCATACCCATCTGGTCGCCCTTCACACGGTCGAAGCCCTTGCCTGCACCACTGAGACCGCGGAATATATTTCCACCCCCTATTACAATGCCTATTTCCACACCCATAGCAGAGACCTCTTTAATCTGCTCGGCATACTCCTGCAAACGCTTTACGTCGATACCGTAACGCTGTTCACCCATAAGGCTTTCGCCACTCAATTTAAGAAGAATACGTTTAAACTTTGCCATTATGATTATGATTTAAAATTACTTCTATCCACAAAGCTACATATAATTTTTGTCATATCCACTCGAAGATGTTTAAAAATTGGAAGTTCCTTCGTTATTATTTAAAAATCCACAAGAAGATTCATTGCAAAAAGAAGATAATTAACTCCATAATACAACAAATGCACAGCTTTTGCGTTATAATATAGAACATATAAAAGCTATGAAAAGAATAAAGAAACACAATCTGGTAGTAGGACTGCTATTTGCATACACAACAGGAATGTACATATACTTCTTCCCAAGAAACAGCGAACTGAGTACAACCGAGAAATGGGCAATAATTGCAGCCTCATACATCATATTGATTATATTGTGGTTTGTGATGCGCGGACGCGACCGCCTGCGCAAGAAGCGCGAACAGGAGATGTTCGGTTCACCCGACAAAAAAGCACAAGAACCACCATTCAATATCCGTGAATGACACTCTCTACCTCTTTGAATGAGTAGCAAGAGAGTGTACCGTCCTCGCGCCGCAACTGCAAGCGACCATCGCGATGGACAGAATCGACCGTTGCCTCGAACTTCCCTTGACTGTCGCGGAAAAGCATTTTCGTGGAACGTCCCATCAGCAGCCTCTCGTACAAGGCAAAAAGTTCATCCACTGCCCCCTGCTCCATCATGGCATAATAGTGCAGGAACTCCTCTACAAGACGGTGCCTTACCTCGGCACAATCAAAATCTCTGCCAGCCAAAAGGGATAGTGAAACAGGATTGCGGGACATTTCACAAAACTGTTTCTGATTGACATTGAGTCCTATGCCCACCACTGCACGGGTAACAGAGGAGCCGGAAAAATCAACTTCGGAAAGAATACCTGCGAGCTTTTTCCCGTCGCAATAGAGGTCGTTGGGCCACTTCACAAGAGAATCCACCCCATAACTACTGACAACTGCATTGGAGGCAAGAGCTGCAACTACAGAAAGCGTATAACTCTCAGAGGCAGAAAGCGACAGCGGACGTACGACAATTGACAAAAGGACATTCTCACCACAAGAAGAGTGCCAAACACTCCCCCGTTGTCCACGACCCGATGTCTGCACGTCGGCACTTACCACAAGCACATCGGGACAATATTTGCCGTCAAAAAGCCTTTCCGACTCGCGCTTTGCAACAAGGTTGGTGGAATCGACACTGCTGAAATGCAGAAAGCCTACGCGATAGCCCGATATAATCTTACAATCCATACTTTACCCTTACCTTTTTGGGAAGTTTCCTGAGCACCTCTTCATACGAATGGTCGATGAGCTGCTCCACAAGCGCATTGTCCATACGCTCTATGTCCATCATGTTCCAATAACGCTTGTTCATGTGCCATGCCGGTTTTATCTGAGGATAGGTATCGCGCAGCTCCACAGCCCTGTCTGCGTCACACTTCACACAAAACCATTCTGTGTTTTCAAGGTCGACAATGGCAAAAATCTTGTTTTCCACACGAAAGGCAAGCGTAGTTTCGTCAAAAGGGAAATCCTCTGTAGCCGCCTGCTTACTCAGGCAATACAACCGTGCATCTTCTATATTCATGGTAATACTCTATTTGCAATTCGAGCTATTCGACATCGGGATAAAATGCATCGCGCACATGCTCTATGATATGTGTATCGCCATCGGGAACCACCGTCACTACATCGAAGCGGACAGGAGAGTCTATATTGAACCGTTTCATATATGCCTCTGCCGCAAGAATTACATTGCGCATCTTATGAGGGGTAACAGCCTCTGTGGCATCGCCATACTGTGCATTGCGTCTCGACTTCACCTCGACAAATACCAGCACGTCGCGCTCCTTTGCTATGATATCTATCTCCTTATGCCCACTGCGCCAATTATATTCGAGTACGGCAAGCCCCTCACCGAGCAAATAGCGCCCGGCAAGCATCTCTCCTTTCTTTCCGAACAGATTGTGTTGAGCCATCGCATTGTTGATTTTCTATCCACTGCGAAGATAGCGCAAATAAACGAATATAAAAAAGGAGGAATAAAAAAAGGAGGAATAAAAAAGGAGGAATAAAAAAAACGTTTCTACTGACAAACTTCATAAAGAGCTCTTATATAGCTTCTACGCGATAGACTTACAATAAAATCCGAAAATTTATTATCAAAAAATTGCTTTTACTGCAAAAAAGCACTACCTTTGCACGCGAAATCGCAAACATTAAGGTCGGTTCCGTAGCTCAGCTGGATAGAGCAACGCCCTTCTAAGGCGTGGGTCGAGCGTTCGAATCGCTCCGGAATCACCAACGCAGGCAACGGCATAAGTCGTTGCCTGCGTTGGTGATATAGGTAATTGAGCAAAAGAAGTTGAGTAAAGTCGCAAAAGTATTATTTTACCCAAAATCTGCCTTATTTACGCGACTTCTTTGTATCTTCGCACAATAATCACAGTTTAACCAAATATAATATGGCTAATCCCGACGATAAAAAAATCATCTTTTCGATGGTCGGACTCAACAAGACCATCCGCCAGAATAACAAGCAGGTGTTGAAGGACATCTATCTATCCTTCTTCTACGGCGCAAAAATTGGTATCATAGGTCTCAACGGCTCCGGTAAGTCTACCCTTATGAAGATTATCGCAGGTCTCGACAACGACTATCAGGGCGAGGTTGTATGGTCTCCCGGATATTCGGTTGGCTATCTTCCTCAGGACCCGCAGCTTCAGGACGGCAAGACTGTCAAGGAGTGTGTGATGGAGGGTGTGCAGTCTGTAGTTGACGCCCTCGCCGAGTACGAGGAGATAAACAACAAGTTCGGACTCCCCGAATACTACGAGGACGAGGAGAAGATGAACGGTCTCTTCGCCCGTCAGGCAGAATTGCAGGATATTCTCGATGCATCGGACGCATGGAATCTCGACAGCAAGCTCGAAAGAGCCATGGATGCACTGCGTTGCCCCCCTGCCGAGCAGCTTGTAGACCATCTATCGGGTGGCGAGCGTCGCCGTGTAGCACTCTGTCGTCTGCTGTTGCAGAAGCCCGATGTACTTCTTCTCGATGAGCCCACCAACCACCTCGACGCCGAGAGCATCGACTGGTTGGAGCAGCACCTGAACCAATACGAGGGCACTGTAATTGCCGTAACCCACGACCGTTACTTCCTCGACGATGTTGCAGGATGGATTCTCGAACTCGACCGTGGCGAAGGTATTCCCTGGAAGGGCAATTACTCATCGTGGCTCGACCAGAAAACCAAACGCATGGAGCAGGAAGAGAAGGTTGCAAGCAAACGCCGCAAGACTCTCGAACGCGAGCTCGAATGGGTGAGAATGTCGCCCAAAGCGCGCCAGGCAAAAGGTAAAGCACGTCTCAACTCATACGAAAGACTCCTCAACGAAGACCAGAAGGAACACGAAGAGAAACTTGAGATATTCATCCCCAACGGTCCCCGTTTGGGCAACAAGGTAATCATCGCCAACAACCTTGCAAAGGCATACGGTGAAAAGAAACTCTTCGACGACCTCAACTTCAACCTTCCCCCCAACGGCATTGTAGGTGTCATAGGGCCCAACGGTGCAGGAAAGACAACCCTCTTCCGCATGATTATGGGACTGGAGACAGCAGACTCGGGAACATTCGAGGTGGGCGAGACAGTGAAAATCGCATACGTAGACCAGACACACAAGGATATTCTCCCCGAAAAATCGGTATACGAAGTTATGAGCCAGGGCAACGAGACCATGCGTCTCGGCGGCAGGGAGGTAAACTTCCGTGCCTACCTTTCGCGCTTCAACTTCTCGGGAGCCGACCAGGAGAAGAAGTGCGGTGTGCTCTCGGGAGGTGAGAGAAACCGCCTCCACCTGGCAATGGCACTCAAGGAGGGCGGTAATGTGCTTCTCCTCGATGAGCCCACCAACGACATCGACGTGAACACACTCCGTGCACTTGAGGAGGGTCTTGAGAATTTTGCAGGCTGTGCAGTGGTCATCAGCCACGACCGTTGGTTCCTCGACCGTATCTGTACACACATTCTGGCATTCGAAGGCAATGGAGAAGTATTCTTCTTCGAAGGTTCATACTCGGACTACGAAGAGAACAAGATGCGCCGCCTCGGTGTAGAAGAGCCCCGCAAGGTACGTTACCGCAAACTTATGGAGGATTAAGAATTCTAAATACATAATAGAATGAAAACAGTTATAGAACCGTCTGTTATCGACGGCATATTGCAGGAATTGGAGATTTCCGATGTAAAGAAAGCATCCATACGACAGATTGGTGCAGTGGTGCGCGAAGCAGAAAAGCGCACAGGCACAGAGTATATACACTTTGAAATGGGTGTTCCCGGACTCCCCCCCTCAGCAGTAGGCGTTGGAGCCGAATGCGAGGCATTGAAGCGCGGCGTTGCATCCATATACCCTATCATCGACGGTATTCCCGAAGTAAAGGAACAGGCTTCGCGCTTCATGAAAGCCTTTGTGAATGTAGACATTGCACCCTCAAGCTGCATACCTACAGTAGGCTCCATGCAGGGAACATTCGCTTCAATGATGCTCGCTTCGCAACTCGACCCCAAAAAGGATACAATCCTCTACATCGACCCCGGATTCTCGGTACAGAAGATGCAGGCTGAGGTTATAGGACTAAAGATCGCATCGTTCGACCTTTCGGACTACAGATGCGAAAAACTCGAAGCAAAGATAGAGAGCTACTTCTCACAGGGTAACATCTGCGCTGTAATATACTCAAGTCCCAACAACCCCACATGGATGTGTCTCAACGAACAAGAACTTGAGATAATCGGTCGACTGGCTACAAAATACGATGTTGTGGTAATTGAGGACATGGCATACATGACCATGGACTTCCGCCGCGACATGAGCAAGCCCTTTGAGCCTCCCTACCAGCTGACAGTGTCGAAGTACACAGACAACTATGTGATAATGATGAGCGCATCGAAGATATTCAGCTATGCAGGACAACGTATTGCTATGGCATGCATCTCGGACAAACTCTACGAGCGCCACTACGAGAGCCTTAGACAGAGATACGGCATTGCCCGCTTCGGTGCCGCATACGCATACATATTCCTCTATACCTTCTCATCGGGTGTCTCACACTCGGCACAATATGCAATGGCTGCCATGCTGAAAGCTGCATGCGACGGCGAATACAACTTTGTAGCAGATGTCAAGGAGTATGCCGACCGCACAAGCAAGATAAAAGAGATTCTCTCACGCACAGGCTTCCACATTGTATACGACAAGGACAACGACGAGCCTGTGAGCGACGGTTTCTTCTTCACCATCGGATACAAGGATATGGACGGCGCCGAGTTGTTGAAAGAGCTTCTCTACTACGGTGTAAGCGGCATAGACCTCTCTACCACCGGCAGCACCAAGAAGGGTATCAGAGCCTGCTCATCGAACATCAAGCCCCATCACTATGCTCTACTCGAAGAGCGACTGAAACTGTTCAACGAGAACCATTAAATCTTATTTGTATATCCCGATAAAAACAATAGACGCCACTGTTTGAATAGTGGCGTGTATTGTTTTTCTTTTACTATGAGATCAATTCTGCTTGGGCGCAAGATAAATTTCATCTATTGCTATATTGTGTCCCGAAGCCGAAGGATAAATCTTGAGCGTTACGTTACCAGCATTCTCCACACCAATTTTTATATCACAGAATGCAATTCCTACATTATTCTTGGTTGAATTGGGACGCGGCTCCACTACTCTCAACCGCTGACCGTTCTGCCAGATTTCCACTTTGGACGGCACAGATATACGGTGGCGTGCCATCTGCAGGAAGTTGAAGCGTATGGCACATGCCTTCTCTACAAGGTCTCCGGGGATTGTCACTTGAGTCTCAGAAGGATGCAGAAGCAACCATCCCGAGTGATAACTGTCGGGAAGTCCTGGCTGTCCATCGGTAAGCCTGTCGCTCTTTTCGGTCTTTCCATTGTTGCGTATAGTCAGTTCTTTACCAAAAAGGAGACTGCTGTAATGTTCGGGGATGAGCACCAGCTTCTTCCAGTTTCTGATATACTCGTCTATCTTCTCACCCGTCTCGGTGTAGCTGCTGAAACCGAGCAATTTGTGGTTGTCGGCAAGACGATGGAGATAGTTTATTATTTTATTCTCGGGTTTAATGGTATTTCCGTCGAGTTGGGCATATCCTATACTGTCGATGAATCCAGCATGACGGGCTATCTCAAGACGAGTGAATGTAAGTGCCGTTATCAGACGGCGCAGACGGAACTCCTCTTCGTCGTGGGTATCTTTCACTATTTCGGAGAGTTTTTTATAGAAGACAATAAACCGCTCACGGTTAAGAAACTCCTCCTCGGTATCTTCGATGCCGCTGTACCATGTCATTATCTTTCCCGACTCCTCGAACGCATCCATCAATTCGAGGTAATACTCCTTGCACACATCACCTGCCACAGGGAAACGGCGTTTGAAGTGATCGTCCATAAGTCGCTTGAGCGACATATGCGGGTTAAGCATAAGGGCAGAGAGGATACATGTATGCAGATATTCGAACGTTGAATAGTCGTATCCGCTACCGTTCAGGAAAACCCCTTTTACTCCCAAATCGCAATAGGTTTGCAAACGGTATTTCATAGTCCTGAGTATGGGGAACGGTGTCAGATAATCATCGAAATTGTTAATATAGTCCCACACATATATATTCTCGGTCTTCTGCTGCCAATCGTTAATCTTTTTGCGGAATTTAGTGGCAGCCTTATCATCTATCTTGGTGCCGAGAGGCCAATGGATTGCACTGACGAGCACACCGCAATTTTCGGGCAATGGTTCCTTGCATACCTTGCGGGTTGTACGGTATGCGAGTGTAAAGAATTTATGCGTAGGGAATCTTTCTGCCAAACGACGGAGCATCTTTATTACAGCCGGAGTCGCTGCACTCTTGTCGTTTCCTGCCTTTACACACTCGGGGCATAGACAGACAATGTCATTGTCGTTGGGGATGATTGCAAAATTGTGATGGCAATGTGTCCCATGTTCATCTACCAGATGATTCACTATATGGTTGTATAGCTCGTCAGAGGAGAAACAATACTGCTCCTTGACTCTTTTACCACCGGACAGAGCATAAATATTCTCGCTTACCTCATCGGGGAGCAACTTGTGGAGATTATGCCCCCACAGTCCCCAATCGTTGTCGATATTATGGGTACATAGTATTCCCGACATATCAGGGTCGAGGTTGGTGGGAAGGTATATATCGCGATACCTGAAAGGGAATGTTGCTATTGTATCATTGAAACTGAGAAGCGACATCGGCAGGTCGGAGACATTGAATGTCTTGTCCGAATCACCCACCTTTCGCATGAATTGGTATAGCAACCAAACAATTGTCGTTTCGTCCTTTGCAGTCAACACCATGCTGTCGTCCTCTTCATGGGTTATTTTGAAATCACCTGCCAATTGGGTATCTATGTGTACTTTTATCTTTTGGCTCTTGCCCAACGATGAACCATTGTGTACCGGCGCATCCTCACCTCCTCTTCTACACAGATGCTCATAGAGATATTGCGACCACTTTTTATCGGCTTCGCTGGCATCATCAGCAGGAAGAATGGTATAATCGTTGCCTAATGCCCCTGCGGTAGGAGAGGTGTCACAACCTGTCAGCATGAGAAGCAATGAAAATTGCAGGGCAATAATTGCCGACAGGCACAAACGGCATAAGGATTTACAAAAAAAATTTCTCATAAAGTTGTTTAGTTTCGTGTCGTATTGTTGTGTTTATTGAACATTAATGAACAAAGATAAGATAATTTTGTTTAAGCCTACAAGCGTTTAACATTTTTTATATAACTGGTTCTCAGAATCCAGAGTTTACATCAATTCTACTTTACACTATAAAGAGGATTGAAATATAAAAATCTACCACTCTGATGCAGACTGACAATAATTTATATTACATTTGCATACTAAGGAAGAGATCACAAACATATATTCATTTTAGACACCAAACAATGGAATGGATAGGTAAAGTATATAACTACACCCATAGGTTCATAAAGAGAAGTGCAGTAAAGTATTACAGGCAGATGAGCGAGTACCGCTTCACATGGTCAATCATCAAATTGGTAGAGAGTTTCAGTCGACTGCAATTGTCGTCGGCAGCACTCACCTACCACACTCTGTTTGCCATAGTCCCAATAATGTCGCTGATGATTGCCATTGCAAAGGGATTGGGATACAACGAACTGTTCGAAGAGCTTATCAAGCGTATGTTCAAGGGGCAGGAGATAATATCGGAGAGCCTGCTCATGTATGCAAACAGCTACCTCAGCAACACAAAGGTTACCATGTGGTTGGGAGTCGGTATCGGATTGCTTCTGTTGTTATACTCAGTATTCTCCATATTCAGCACCATCGACTCCACATTCAACATGCTGTGGAACGAGAAGGGGCGCAGTTTCCAGAAGCTATTGAAAACCTTCGCCATCGTGCTTGTGATGCCCTTTGTGGTGGTGCTTGCGCTTGTCCTGTGGTTCAGCGTATCTACCATCTTCAATGGCACCATCGTTGAGGAGATAAACATACTCATTGTCTCTGTAGCATCATATGTGCTGATACTCTTTGCCGCATACAAATATATCCCCAAGACAAAGGTGGAGACTAAGTATGCAGCAATCTCGGCAGGAGTGTGCGGCTCGATATTTGCATTGATGCAATATTTCAGTTACTACATAATTTCAATGTTCAACTACGGCGACATTTATGGCAAGTTGGCAAGTCTGATGATATTCCTGTTGCTCATATATTTCACATGGACAATCTGCCTGGCTGGCTCCAAGTGGAACTACTATCTGCAAAAGGCAGACCAGCAGGAACGTGAGAATGAATACAAGTCCATAAACCATCTCTACCACAAATTCCTCTGCATACTGATAATAGAACGCATAGAATCGCTCCACCCATTTTCGAGCCGCTTCACAGCCGCATCCATAGCCGAAAATGCCGAAAGGGAATATGGCTTGCCCACCCACCTGACATTGGAGATTATAAAATATCTGAAAGAGAAGAGAGTCCTGTTCGTGGACAGAGGCAACAATATGTATATGAGCAAAAGATTCTGCGGGAAGACCATAGGGCAACTTCTAAACGACCTCGACACTGTCGGGCGCAACAGCAATGTCATCGAAACCCTCAAAGGAATCCACGGGAACAGATCGCTTGACCATCTGTGGTGCGTCATCTGCAACGGAGCGACAGGAGAAGAGATACTCGACACACCCGTAAGAGGTCTTCTCAATCACAAGACGCAGGAAGAAGAGGTCATCTAATCAACGTCTCTCTCAGCCATATATCTGTCGAAAACAAATGCTGTCAAAGCATAGAAGAGCACACCGGTGATTACCCCGGCAAAAGCATCCACAAGATAGTGTGCCTTGATGTAGACCGTTGCACAGCATAGCAACACATAGAAGGGGGCAAGCAGAAGTGCGAGCCCTCTTTTTGCACGTATGGCAAGCAGCATTATCACCGTCGATATTCCGATGTGTGAACTTGGGAAGGCTGCCGTTGGTCTTTCACCCGAAGCCTGTGCCATACCCACAAGACGTGTAAAGAGTCCGCCCTCACCCTCCTGTGCAATGGAGATTTCGGGATGCAGGTTGAAGTAATTTCCTATCTCGGGATAAGGACCTGCCGCCACCAATGCCGGGTCTATAACCGGGAAGTAGAACTGCGGTCCGGCAACGGGAAGAAACATATATATTATATAGAATATATAGAATGAAGCCACAACTATAAATGTGCAACGCTCCACCTCCCTGTTGCGCGCAAAGAAATAGAAAAAGACAATGGTTGCAATCATCGGATAATAGGCAAAATAGCCGAGATTGAAAGCCTCCCTCACCCAGAAACTGCTGAAAACCCGGTCGAAGAGAAGTGCCGGCTGACAACCGAACAGCGAGAGGTCGAGTTGCGCAAACAGATGGTCGAGATTGGTGAATATACGGTTAAACTCAAATGTATCGGGATACCAGTATGAGAGCAACGACATCTGCCCCACTATACGCAGGAGCCTTGTCGCTCGCGACGGGAAACGTGTATAGATGTACACGGGGACAAATGTAAGCAGAAGTATGAAAAACCTGTCGGTCAACATCTTCTGCGGATTGTTGAGGTCGTTGAACAGCACTATGATAAATAGTGTTGTCAAAAGATTGTAGAGCAGATTTACCTTCTCCACTGCAAGGAGTCTGTATTTCAGCTCCTCCTTAGCAAAAAAATTCTTCAAAAATGTTATAGCCATTTCTCTTTCTTATACCATGTTATCATCTCCTTTGTACCCTTCTGCAAGGGATAGTCGATGGTAAAATCCAAATCCTTTTCTATAGTCGTGGTGTCGCAGAGCCAGTTTCTCTGCTTCATTATATTGTATTTGTCGCTATTGAGAGTGCTCGGTTTGCCTGTGAGACGCGATATTACTTCTGCGCAACAGGAAATGATTTTCAAGAACCAAAGCGGCGCCTTTATGTGCAGGACAAAACTCTTTCCAAGCTCCTTCTGGATGTAGTCGCTGAAACTGCGGCTGTCGTATCCACACGGTTCGCTCACGAAATAACACCTGCCTGCGACACCTTTGTCTATAGCTGCATATATTGCCTTAACGAGGTCCTTCACATATATGAATGTTATGATCTGAGGCTTATACCCGACAGAAAAATCGACATGACTGTTTATGCTTTGTGCCATCTTGAAGTAGTCTCGCTCCCTCGGTCCGTAGACTCCGGTAGGGCGGAAAATGACATACTGCAACCCCGTGCACGACTTTATATATTGTTCAGCAGCGAGTTTGCTTTTGCCATAAGCCGTATTGGGGCAAGGGATATCGCCTTCGAGTATAGGGCTGTATGGTTGCTCTTCCCTCACCGGACCATATACACTCAACGAACTGAGATAAAGGAAGCGCTCGGGAAGCATATTGCATGCCTTCAGTGTCTCGATAAAATTTCTCGTACCCTCGAAGTTCACGCGCATAAAGTCGCCGCTGTCGAGGCACTTTGTCACCCCGGCAGCATGCACTATATAATCCCATTTGCCATTCTCTGCAGCGAAGGCAGTGAACTGTTCGCTCAATTTATCACAATCGTCAAAATCGAGATTTATGAAACGTATACGTTTGTCCTGAAGATATTTGCGACTGCTGCTTCCTCGCACACCTGCCCACACTTCATATCCGTGCGAAAGCCCCTCTTCTACTATGAAACTACCAATGAAGCCACTGGCTCCTGTTACCAAAATTTTCATTCTTTCCATTTTCTTTTGCAAAGATAGTGAAAGGTGAGAGAAGAAAAAATCAAGCTTGCTTGAATTTTTTATTCCGAACCGCATCCTATCTTATCTAAAGATAGTTACAAACGAGCGAGAAATATGAAGTTTACTTCATTTTTTCACAGCGAGTGCAGTATATCTTCGAGGTTTACCTCAAAGATAGTGAAAGGTGAGAGAAGAAAAAATCAAGCTCGCTTGAATTTTTTATTCCGAACCGCATCCTATCTTATCTAAAGATAGTGAAAGGTGAGAGAAGAAAGAATCAAGCTCGCTTGAATTTTTTATTCCGAACCGCATCCTATCTTATCTAAAGATAGTGAAAGGTGAGAGAAGAAATAATCAAGCTTGCTTGAAATTTTTATTCCGAACCGCATCCTATCTTATCTAAAGATAGTGAAAGGTGAGAGATAACAAATCAAGCTCGCTTGAATTTCTTCATCGCACCGCCTTGATTCTCACAGCGCTGCCAAGCCTATCCCCACCCATAGGCGGAGTATCCTTGGAAAGAACAATCTCCACCTCATTTATAGCCTCGAATCTATCGAACAGTTTCGAAGATATTCTTCCGCAGACATGCTCGAGCAATCTGGAACTTATCTTCATCTCGGCACACACGACGTCGTAAATATCAGCATAGCTGACCGTGCTCTCTACATCATCGTCCGCTATACTCGACACATCACCAACAGTGACAGTAAGATCTATCGTGTACCATGCCCCCACCTTATTCTCCTGTGGCATCACCCCATGATAGGCATATAGATGGATATCGTGCAGGTTTATTTTATATTCTGTAATTTTCATACTTTTATCATTAAAGTGTAAAAGTTGAGATAACGAAAAATTATCCCAACTTTCACGGTTATGTAGTATCTACTGCTAAAGTTCCTTTATCAACCACATTTCGAGTATCCACACTGCGGACAATGCAGACATCCCTCTTCGAATATCAGCTGATTCTTACATTTGGGGCACTTCTCGCCTGTGAGTGTACCGTCCTTGATGTAACGTTTGAGGGCACGCTCAACACCATTCTTCCATGTGTTGATGCTCTGCGAGTCGAGCTGAAGCGAAGAGACCAGCTTTATGACAAGTTCTATCGGCATCTTGTATCGCAACACACCAGAGATAAGCTTCGCGTAGTTCCAGAACTCGGGGTTGAAACGCTCCGACAATCCTTCGATAGTGGTCTTGTAACCAATCTTGTTCTCGAACTGGAAGTCGTAACGCTTGTTTCCATTCTCGTCGATATGCTTGATGATGACTCCGTGGGTTACGTTCTTGGGCAAGGGGATGCCGTCTTCGTCGTCCTGCTGACCGGTGAAAATCTCATATGGGTATCCGTTGAGCAATCCTATGAATGCCACCCACTTCTCCTTGTTGTTCTGGAAGCGCACGACATCAGCCTCGAGCACTCTGGGACGAACCTCGGTGATTGTAGGCTTCATCTCTTCGCTCTTCTCCTCACCCTTGTCTTTGTTGTCGGCAGAGACAAGTACACCTGCGCGTGAACCGTCGCGATATACCGTACAGCCTTTGCAGCCCGACTTCCATGCAGTAATGTAGAGTTCGTTCACAAGTTTTTCGTCCACATTGTTGGGCAGGTTGATGGTTACGCTTATCGAGTGGTCTACCCACTTCTGTATGCGACCCTGCATCTTCACCTTTGCCACCCAGTCGATGTCGTTTGAGGTTGCCTTTGCATAGGGCGAACGTGCTACGATATTCTCAAGTTCAACCTGTGAATAGCGTTTGGTTGAGTCGATATTGTTCTTCTTCATCCACTCCACGAACTTGTGGTGATATACTATATACTCCTCGAATGAATCGCCATTCTCATCGGTGAAGTCAATGTGGACATCGGTGTCGTTGGGGTTAACCTTGCGGCGGCGTTTGTATACCGGCATAAACACAGGCTCGATACCCGATGTGGTCTGTGTCATTATGCTCACAGTACCGGTGGGCGCAATTGTCAGACAGGCAATGTTGCGACGACCATATTTGAGCATATCCTCATAGAGTTCGGGCGAAGCTTCACGCAGACGGTTGATGAAGGGGTTGTTCTCCTCGCGCTTGCTATCGTATATCTTGAATGCTCCACGCTCTTTTGCCAACACAACAGACGAACCGTATGCGCTCACAGCCACAGTCTTGTGTACCTCTTCTGAGAAGTCTGTAGCCTCATCAGTTCCATAGCGCAATCCCATTGCAGCGAGCATATCTCCTTCGGCTGTAATACCTACACCGGTACGACGACCGAGGCTGCTCTTGTTGTATATCTTCTCCCAAAGTCTCATCTCCGCCGACTTCACCTCTTCGCCTTCGGGGTCGCTTGCTATCTTTGCCTGAATAGCCTCAATCTTCTCAAGTTCGAGGTCGATGATGTCGTCCATTATTCTTTGTGCTTTTGCCACATGCTCCTTAAGCAAGGCAAAATTGAATGTAGCCTCGGGAGTAAAAGGATTCTCTACATAAGAGAAGAGGTTGAGGGCAAGCAGACGGCAAGAGTCGTAGGGGCAGAGAGGTATCTCGCCACAGGGGTTTGTGGAAACGGTACGGAATCCCAGGTCGGCATAGCAGTCGGGAATTGATTCGCGTATGATGGTATCCCAGAAGAGCACTCCCGGTTCCGCCGATTTCCATGCATTGTGGATAATCTTCTCCCACAGTTTGCCGGCATCTATCTCTTTGCGGTGTGTGGGGTTATCGGAAGCTATCGGATACTGCTGGGTGTAAGGTACAGACTCTGTTACTGCACGCATGAAGTCGTCGTCAACCTTTACCGAAACGTTTGCTCCGGTAACTTTGCCTTCAGTCATTTTGGCATCGATGAATGCCTCAGCATCGGGGTGCTTGATGGAGACGCTGAGCATGAGGGCCCCACGACGTCCGTCCTGCGCAACCTCGCGTGTAGAATTGGAGTAACGCTCCATGAAGGGCACAATACCTGTCGATGTCAACGCCGAGTTCTTTACAGGAGTACCTTTGGGACGGATGTGAGAGAGATCGTGTCCCACTCCACCACGGCGCTTCATCAGCTGAACCTGCTCTTCGTCGATACGGATGATGGCACCATACGAGTCAGCCTCACCATCGATACCTATTACAAAGCAGTTTGACAACGATGCTATCTGATAGTCATTGCCGATACCCGTCATAGGGCTGCCCTGAGGTATGATGTACTTAAAATGATCCAGAAGATCAAAGACCTCTTGCGCCGACATAGGATTCTCATACTTCGATTCTACGCGGGCAATTTCATTTGCTATACGCCAATGCATCTGTTCGGGCGACTTTTCGTAAATAGTGCCGAAAGAATCCTTCATTGCGTACTTGTTCACCCAGACACGCGCTGCGAGCTCGTCTCCGTTGAAATACTCAAGCGAGGCATTTACCGCCTCATCGTAAGTGTACGATTGCTTTTCCACTGCTGTTTTTGTTTGCGGTTGTTGAATATTTGGTTATTTTTCTCTTTTCACTTCAATAAAAAGAAGAAGAAACTGTTTAAATTTTCACTATCGTCAACAGTTCTGCCGATGAACTGCTGCAAAAAACATAAACAGTTTCTCCCGCTGACTGATTAACTGTTTTGCAAAGTTATCAATCCTTTTCATAACTACCAAATTTTTTCCTTCAAAGTTATTAACCGATTGAAAGTTTTCCAAAACCAACAATGTCAACATTGATTATCAGGCTTTTAAAAAAAATCGAACATCAAAAAGTTTTCCAAAAAGAAATTCCACAACGAAAGTCCATCAAAATTCTTATCTTAATCGGGAGTACATCATACATATACAGAGATTGCCATATTACAAAAAACAAAAATCGAATATTCGAGCAAGTTAAATTTTCAGAGAACCACAAAAAAGAATATGCAACCCGGAATCACCAGATTGCATACACTTATAATTGAAATATCCTTATCGGATTGTCAGAAAGAAAAAACTCTTCTTAAGCTATTTTCTGAAGCAGTGCCTCAATTTCGTTCATTTCGTTACGGTACTGTTTACTTGTCTCGAGCAGGTTGTGGACAGTCTTGCAGGCATGCAGAACTGTTGCATGATTGCGGCGTCCAATATGAAAACCTATCTTCGAAGTCGACAGTTCGAGATATTTCTTGGCAAGGAACATAGAGGTCTGTCTCACAAGAACAATCTCTCTCTTGCGCGATTTTGATTCAACCGCCACAGGCTCTACGTTGTAATAATCTGCCACAGTCTTCACAATCTTCTCTATGGTAACAGGCTCTTTGCGAGTTTCCACATTACCGCCAAGCACCTTGCGGGCAAGCGCCATATCCACATCGCAGTTATAGATTGCAGAGTGTGCCATCAAGGAGGCAACAACACCCTCGAGGTCGCGCACGCAGGCATCGACATTCTCTGCTATGTATGAGATTACCTCTTCGGGGAAGCTCAATCCGTCGCGACGCACCTTGCCGCGGAGAATACTTTTGCGCAGTTCAAAGTCGGGTCTTTCAATCTCGGCACACAATCCCCATTTGAAACGGGTGATAAGTCTCTCCTCCATACCCTTAAGATCGGCAGGCGAGCGGTCAGAGGTCATAATCAACTGCTTGCCATTTAGATGCAAGTGATTGAATATATGGAAGAATACATTCTGCGTGCCCGGCATACCTGCAATCTCCTGTATATCATCTATAATAAGGATGTCTATACTCTGGTAGAAATGCATGAAGTCGTTGAAGTTCTTGTGAAGGATTGAATCTGTGTACTGAACCTGGAAAAGATGAGCCGAAATATACAACACCCTCATATCGGGATGCAGTTGTTTGATTCTTGTTCCTATAGCATTCACAAGGTGAGTCTTGCCCACACCCGATGCACCATATATAAAGAGAGGGTTGAAAGGGGTTTTCCCGGGCAACGAAGCCACACTTTCGGCAGCCGTGCGGGAAAGTTTATTGCTGCTTCCCTCCATATAATTATCGAATGTATATCTGCTGATAAGCATCGAATTGAAACCACTCTTTGCAGCTTCCTCCTTCACTTGCGGTTTATCCACAGACAATGACTCCTGTCCAATCGCAGTCTTGAGACCATTGGCGCTGTCGGTAAGTATAGTGTAGGTCAAACCTACACCCTCGCCGAACACCCTTTTGAGAGTGCAGCCCAACAAATCGAGATAATTTTCCTCGATAAATTCGCATATAAAGTGGCTTTTCACCTGTATGTTCAGAGTCTTGGTCTTTTCGTCATAGCCAAGCGGAACGATATCGGCGAACCAGGTAGAGAATGCTTGCGCCGAAATATTGTCGCGTATGATGCGCAAGCAACTATCCCATATTCTATTCAAATGTGAGTTCATAAATCAGTCAGTACGTGTTTATTGTTTAGCAACAGAGAGAAACCTTACAGTTACACACAAGAGAGTGTGTTGTGAATCGCCTTGTTGCTTTCGGCAATGCAAATATCAGAAAGAAAAAGAGAATTTGCAAACGAAAAAAACATGCCAAGAATTTTGTCGTACACAAAGAGCTAAAAATCAGCATTTTGCGATTCTCGAACAGAGAAAGGTTGCTATTTGATGAAAACTTTGTATACGCTTGAATATCTGCATATTACATTGTTAATAACTTTGTTAATATCTTATATCAAAATCATTTTGCACATTGGTTTAAAGGCTTGCAATCGGTGTTTTAAGAAGAGAAGAGCAATGTTTATACCACACCGCCACTATTTTAGACAAAATCTAAATAACAACTTTTATTTGCTATTCTGACACCCGACTTGCGGGAAACTCTTTTGGGAGATGGAATATACATTTTATATTATTAGTGTCCTGTAAAAATTACTAATTGTTTTTGGCTAAACAGTATTTATTTAATGGCAGTTTGTAGTTATCTTGATTTAAACAAAGTTTACGTTCTTTTTGTGCCGACAAAAAAGCACGGTTTAGTGAGCGCAATGCAAGCTTGCTTGCAAATT
>JAZNKR010000056.1:0-2875 GCA_045578665.1 Bacteroidaceae bacterium
AGCCAATGTCCTCTCCGGTGGCGAGAAGATGCGTTGCATGATTGCCCGCATGCAGCTGAAGAATGCCAACTGCCTCATCCTCGATACCCCTACCAACCACCTCGACCTCGAGAGCATCCAGGCATTCAACAATAATCTGAAGCTCTATAAAGGTAATATCCTTTTCAGCAGTCACGACCACGAGTTCATTCAGACCGTTGCCAACCGCATCATCGAGCTGACTCCGAATGGTATCATCGACAAGATGATGGAATATGACGAATACATCGCCAGTGACCTAATCAAAGAGATGAGAACCCGCATGTATGGAGCGTAAGAAGTTGTTTATTTGACAAAGTAAAAGTGAAAACCGCCCCAAGGATTCCTCTGAGGCGGTTTCCTTTATTTATAGCTGCGCTCTTTTTCATTCGCCTTGGGGATTGGGCGAGAAGAATGCAAGGATAGAGCGGTACTATGATGTTTTTGTCTTTTGAGTGAATTTAAAGACAAAAGTTGTTGATGTTGATAAGATGTAGTACCTTCGCTATTGGATATAAAAAAAACCGGATTCATCACCAGTATCTAAATAACTGGGAGAGGAACGCCCGGGACTGCACGACAAAGGTACAATATTTATGGAATATAACAAACAATTCTTCGAAAAAGTTTTCTCCAATAAACGTATGGAGCGCTACTTTGCGCTATATCCCAACAATGAAGAGAGAGCAATCAAGCATTATCAAGCAAACATCAAACTGGCTGAAGCTTTTTACACATCGCTTTCTGTCTTGGAGGTTGCCTTGCGTAATGCTCTCAGTCGAGAGCTGGAAACGATGACAGGACGCGAGGATTGGTATGCCATATTCCCTAATACTCCTGGGCTGACTAACCTGAACCGCTATGTAACCAAGGCTACCAAGCAGATAGTCGGTCGCCACGAGACGATAACTCCCTCAAAGATTATTGCAGAGCTTACCCTTGGCTTTTGGGTATCGCTGCTCAATGCTGAGTATGAACTCATCTTGTGGAAGGACCTGCGCCGTGCATTCCCATATCTTCCCAAGAAAGATCGTCAGCGAAAGACCGTTTCAGCACCACTCAATAGATTCCGATCCTTCAGAAACCGTGTGTTTCACAATGAGTCTATATGCTGGAATATGCAGCGAGTGCAAGAGATTCACAGTGAATTGCTACTCCTCTTAGGTTGGATAAACAAAGACCTACCTGCATTGTTGCAAAACTTTGACCGCTTTGATGATGTGCAAGAAAGGATAAAAATGGAGATGGGTTGGAAGTAGAATTAAGCTGGCAAAGCGTCGTGCTGAGATATGATTTTTTTGTGAACTTGATAATCTCCCCGATTCTTTTGCGGAATCGGGGAGTTTTGTTATAAGTCTCTGCGAAACGCTCAGGAATCCTGTACGGAAATTTTGTGGCATATTGATAGGAAAATCCTGCGGTTTGCTTACGCGGTGTTGAAATCGGAAGTATAGACTCGCTAAACTCAATAACTTATAAACTTAAAAACTCACGTTTCGCTTACTTCTTGCTTTTTCCTAATGCTTCGTGGCTGCGTTCTTTTCGTTTGGCTTGGGGATTGGACGGGAAGATTGCAAGGATTCCCCTATTCTTTTTCTTTCACGAACAACACGTTGGCTTCCGCCAATGGGTTATAAAGGAAATATATTGCAGATTGGATCCATTTTGCCGAAGAGAATAATGCCAAATTACCGAAAAATATGATGCCAAATTACCGAAAAACAAGAAAAAACTACGCGCTATTTTGATGGTCTATCCATTGCGACAGCAGAACAGCATTAGGTTTAGGTCCTGCCAACCAAATTGATACCGCACGTATGAAAGCACCTGCTTTCAAGATGATATTAACGGCAACAGGCGAACATGCCTATCGCCGTCCTGAAGATGGTATTTATATTGTTCCAACAGGATGTTTGAAGCAATAAAGAATGCTATTGGGACCTGAATGTCGCTACTCTACTACCTTTGAAGGAGTTCCTGGCAATGTAGTTAAAATAAAGATTGACATCGTTCCATAATTCACCCAGCAATTTGTTCCTTTGTAAGTAACATAAGTTGTAATTTTTGATTTGCACACCCCAAATTACAAACTTGTCGGGACTGGCCAAACTTGGCCGGTCCTTTTTTGACTACTTAATCGAGACACACTTTTTGAAACAGTATCGATATTTATATTATTATCCTATTATCAAATACTCCCTCGAACAAACTCATTTCTCTCTTGGCAATACCTAATCTATTTGCTAATACTCTCCAATCCTTGACAGCAGTTGCAACCTCATAGATGATACTCTTTGCAACCTCTGGGGTGAGCATATACTCCTCACACGAGTTGAGTAAAATTGACAAATCAGACTCGTTAGTTTTGCTGTTAATGAGCAAACTTTGATGGTCATTCAGCGTTGGGTTCATATCGTATGCTGGCGAAAGAGTCCAACCCTTTGCAGTTAGCAGAAAACCGTGGTTACGGAAATGGTCATCGCTGTTGCCTACGCATATATTGAAAGCAACTCGGCGGAATAGTTCTCGCAAGTTCGCATCAACATCGGTACAACCGCTAATGATAAAATCAACAATGTCAACATATCCGTGTCCTGTTGTAGCGTTGTCACCATCATTTAACCCGAGCAGTGTCATTGCCGATTCAAAATGTATTCTTTTGCCATCAACCGTTCTATCAAAACGACGAGAAAGGAGTGTATGATGCTTGTCGTTTATTTCAAGCACCTTTGTTTCGGCAACGTTTATGCCCGCATTTTTGGCTAATAGATGGCAGAAATGCTCCCATAGTCCTGCATCGTAATCATCCTTCAATGATGGGAACTTTGCGACATAAATCCTGCGGTCCGTATCTACA
>JAZNKR010000057.1:0-4284 GCA_045578665.1 Bacteroidaceae bacterium
TGTCTGATAACACAACAGAACATATTAAAGAAATAATCGGTTTTTTGAACGAGAATGCCGATTATGCCGTACTGCGAAACTTTGAGGGGCTGCCCGACAGGAACGACAGCCGTGACATTGACATAATAATAACCCGCAAAAGCTACAAGAGCATTAGGCAAAGGCTTGTAGAACTCATTGACAGTAGCGGTTGGAAGATTGTCACATACCTCAACAGCGACCGGCTTATCAGCTATGTATGCGCAAAGACAACAGAAGATAGTACCGATATAATACAGTGGGACTTCTTCTTCGACACATCAGTATGGGGAGTGCAGCTTATGAGCGCTGAGGAGTTCCTTGAACACAAACAGTTCAACGGATTTCTTTACTATGTTGGTGTCGAATGCCAGTTCCTTGACAAAATTCTTTACAACAGTGCTGTTGGAAGCAAGTACCCCGAGAAATATAAAGCGACAAGGGATGCTGCAGAAAACAGCGAAACCGTTAAAAATAAACTGAGACAGATATTCGGTTACAACACTGTTGAGGAATGCGAGAAGAAGCGAGGCAAAGGTCTGTTCTTTAGAGCTATTTGGAGCAATATTAAACGTAGGCCATTTGCGCTATTGGCGGATATCATACACTTCCTTTATACTTTTATAGGAAACTATCTGCTCTCGCGCACAGGCCTCAGCATCGGCTTTACCGGCCCCGACGGAAGTGGCAAGACAACCGTCATCGACACCATATTGGAGCGCATTGCGCCTGTATTCAAGACCGCACACAAGTACTATCACTTCCGCCCTGCCCTATTCGGTAACCTTGGCGAGGTGGCACACTCGGCTGGAATAAAGAAAGAGGTCGACCGCAACTACAGCGACCCGCACCGCGGAGGCAAGACAGGCAAACTGAACTCTTTTCTGCGCCTATGCTACTACTCCATTGACTATATCATCGGTTACTTTGTCAAGGTAAAGTCGGTAACACGCATCACCCGTGTGGTTGTATTTGACCGCTACTATACCGACATAATATGCGACAGCCGTCGTTCGAGAATATATCTGAGCCCCAAATTCCTCTATTGGTGGGGAAAACTATTTATTCCATCACTTGACTACAATATACTGCTCACAGCAAGCAGCGAGACCATCCTCGCCCGCAAGCGGGAACTTGATGAAGAGGGTATAAACACAATCAATGCCAAGATAGATTATCTCGCGGGCAAGAAGGGGTACACTAAAATCCTTAACGAGACAACCCCGCAGGCAGCAGTACACGAGATACTGAACCACGTATTCAACGAACAGCACAAAAAGAATCTGAAAAGACTGAAACAGTACTAATGTCACAAAAAAGAATAGAGTTCATAGACCTTGCAAAGGGAGTCTGTATAATACTTGTTGTTATCGGACATTGTGGTGCTCCCATAAACATACCGGGATTTGAAATTGTCAGAATGCCTCTCTATTTTATACTCTCCGGACTATTTTTCAAGGACTACGGAGGTGGCTACAACTTCTTTATTAGAAAAACTAACAAAATACTGATACCGTTTATCTTCTTCTATTTAGTCGGATGTACCGCATATTATGGTATAAAGATACTTGCTCCACAATTGTTGATATCGAGTGCCGGTGGCATTCTTGACCTTTTCAACAACAGACAATTCTTCAACGGGCCGATATGGTTTCTGCTGTGTCTGTTCTGGTGTAACATCATCTTCTGCCAGATAATCCTGCATATCAAGAAAGAGTGGATTCGCCTTGCAACCATAGTTGTATTAGGAGCGTTGGGACTGTTCTTAGGCAAAAAAGCTATTTTCTTACCGCTGTTCATTGATGTGGCATTCACAGCGTTGCCATTCTTCGCATTCGGTTACTATTTGAAGAAGA
Source organism: Bacteroidaceae bacterium (assembly GCA_045578665.1). Taxonomy (GTDB): domain Bacteria; phylum Bacteroidota; class Bacteroidia; order Bacteroidales; family Bacteroidaceae; genus HGM04593. Next base: position 1,875 of record JAZNKR010000057.1, read on the forward strand.
GTGACATTCTTTATCCCAACAGATATGACAGATACAACATCCTGTTTGCAATGGTATTCTGGAGTATTGCATATATTCTTACCATTACAACCGATTACCGCCTTTCGCTGCATTACAATGGATTGGAAGGCTGGAGCACATATTTCATAAGCATAACATCTGTGCTTGCAATACTTTTCCTGTGCAAAAGCATAAAACACATTCCTTTTATTTCCTATGTAGGAAGATACTCTATAGTCCTGCTCTGCGTGCACCACATGATATACCGTCCGCTCATGGTTCTCATGCCCAAGACAGATATTGAGATATTGAGCAGCAACTGGAGCATTGCAATAATTACATTGCTGCTATCGGCCGCATGCATTCCCGTATGCAAGAGACTGATTCCATGGTTCGTGGCACAAAAGGATTTGATAAAAACAACAAGCAAATGATAATAGACAGAAAATTCTGGATAGATGCATTAAAAGCGATATGCATTATTTGTGTATACGTCTACCACACAGGATTTTACTATGGGATAGATTACAATTTCGTATTTGTAATAAAACCTTTCTACGTCAATGGATTTTTTTTCATTAGTGGTTATCTGTTTTTCAGAAGCTACATGAAAAAGGACAGATATCTCAAAAAGGACTATATTGTATCTATAAAAAATGTTTTGTTCAGACTGGTTATTCCAACAATATTGTTCTCGATAATTTTATATTTGCCTAAACACTATGCAAGTGCAAATGGCGTTAACTTCATAATATATACTTTTGGTGGGACTGCATTCTGGTTCACATCCGCTCTTAGTGTTGCTCAAATTACATTTTCAACAATGTTCTTAAGCAATATTAAAAATGTATGGACATATACATTTCTTTCGACAATTTTGCTAGTACTTTTAAACATGTATGGTGATATCAGGAGCAAAGAAGCTAATGAGTACTTCCCATGGTTTTGGCAAACAGGATTGATGTACATGTTTATCATGAGTTTGGGAGGACTCTATTATAAATATGAGAGCATAACATTCAAAATAATCAATAAACCATATGTAATATCGACTCTGTTGATTACCTATGCATGTATACTGCTCGGCTCATTATATACGCCAATCTATTTTTGGGGATTAAGTGGAAAAAACAATTTTCTAGGAATTGTTGGGACTATAATTGCCATACTGTTACTAATCTACGCTACAAACAAGATCAAGAAAAACAAAATCATTGAATTTATAGGAAAAAACTCAATAATATTCTATTTTCTATCAGGAATTAGTCCTATTGTTGTATCCACCATAACATGTTACCTTACAGAGAAGAAAACCTACGCTATCTACGTCCTTGTAACAATAATCTCTTTGCTCGTTTCGTCTTTTGTATCATATATAATATCTCGATATCTCCCATTTATAATAGATTTAAGAAACTTGATAAACGTGAGCAAAAAGAATCATAAATAGCTATGGCTACAGATAAGATAAAAATCTTCGTTTCGGCCTATGCTTGCGAGCCGGGACTCGGCAGCGAGATTGGCGTGGGATGGCACTGGGTGTTGGAGATGTCGAAACATTTTGAACTTTGGGTGCTCACACGCGAGAGTAACCGGGGCACCATAGAGCCGTGGATTGCCGAACATCCCGAATTTGCAGGGATACATTTCCTTTACTTCGACCTGCCAAAGTGGGCAAGGTTCTGGAAAAAGGGACTGCGCGGTGTGCGCACATACTACAATATATGGCAATACTGCACCAACAGCATTGTAAAACGTACAATGCGCGAAAACGGAATTAAGGTATTCCATCACCTCACCTATGGCAATGTCCTTTGGAAAGTGAGTTCTTTCGGACAGAAACAGTTCTTCGTGTGGGGACCGGCAGGAGGCCTTGAGACAATTCCTGCTGAATACAGCAAACATTATTCTCGCAGGAACCGACTCGTTGAATGGGTGCGACGTGCTACCATAAAGTTGCTGCCACTCAATTCCGGATTCAGGAAGCGTTGCAAGAATGCAGACTTGATGCTATGCAAGACCGAGATAACACGCGACCTCGTTCCTGATAAATATCGCGACAAGACTGTACTGTTCACCGATGTCGCCGTTGAGAATAGCAACAAAACAACTTTGGCTGAAAAGAAAAATGGTGACACTGTTGAGTTCATCACCGTAGGTCGTCTTGATGCATGGCGAGGATTTGACCTTGTCATCGAGAGTTTTGCTCGCGCGGCGAAAGGCAACATGCAAATGCACCTGACCATTGTGGGCAAAGGCAGCGACAAGACAAGGCTGACCCTGTTGGTAGAGCGATTAGGACTGCTGGAACAGGTTACTTTCACAGGTAATGTCCCAATGGAGCAGTACAACAATCTGCTATCCTGTGCCGATGTCGTTGTAAATGCTTCACTGAAGGAAGGCGCTGTAA
>JAZNKR010000058.1:0-10287 GCA_045578665.1 Bacteroidaceae bacterium
ATTTGCCCTCTGCTCTCGCTTGCACAAACTTTCGCCTATTTCCAAAAGTCATTGGCGCAGTCTGCCTAAAAGCTTAATGCGCATCAATGAAGCAATGAACCTCTCAATGAAGCAATGGGGCTTGTAGCAACTTAAAGAATATAACCTTAAGGGATTAAGCATGTTTACCGGACAGTAATAATAAAAAAACTCCTTATTTCACGAACAATAGAGCTGTCATTGAGATTATTTTTGCATACAAATCCATTTATATTAACTTTGCGCCCGAACAAACACACTACAACCATGAAAACAAAAAGAATTCCTTTGCTTCTGCAAATAATCATAGCCATAGCACTCGGTGTAATCTGTGGATTTTTCTTCCCCGAATGGCTTTCGAGAATATTTGCCACCATCAACAGCGTATTTTCCAATCTTTTAGGATTCATCATTCCACTGCTGATCCTCGGTCTCATAGCCCCTGGCATAGCCGATGTAGGCAAGAATGCAGGACGCCTGCTTGCCGGCACAGCCGCAATTGCCTATCTCTTCACAATCTTTTCGGGGCTCTTCACATACGGTGTATGTGAGCAGCTCTACCCCATGCTCATCGGTGGCGAGAGTCTTTCGTCCATTGAAGAGGGAGCAACGGCGGCAGCACCCTACTTCAGCATAGAGATGCCGCCGCTCTTCGGAGTGATGAGCGCACTCATAGCATCGTTTCTGCTTGGTGTTGGAATGACAGCCGTAAAGGGTACAGCCCTGAAAAATGTGATGGATGACTTCAAGTCGATAATCGTGCTGTCGATAGAGAAGATAATCATCCCATTCCTGCCTATTTATATATTCGGAATATTTCTCTCCATGACACAGAGCGGACAGATTGCCGCGGTATTTTCTGTGTTCATCAAGATAATCGCTCTGATTTTTGCAATCACCATCGCCATCCTGTTGCTTCAGTACATCATAGCAGGAGCCGTGAGCGGAAAGAATCCACTGAAGATGCTCAAGAACATGATGCCCGCCTACTTCACAGCCTTAGGCACACAATCATCAGCCGCGACAATCCCCGTAACCTTGGCACAGACAAAGAAGAACGGCATACGCGAAGAGATTGCCGATTTTGTAATTCCGCTGTGTGCTACCATCCATCTCTCGGGAAGCACCCTCAAGATAACCGCCTGCGCCATTGCCATCATGATGCTCGGCGGCATAGAATACAGTTTCGGGACAATGCTCTACTTCATATGCATGCTCGGCATCACAATGGTAGCAGCTCCGGGAGTACCGGGCGGCGCCATCATGGCCTCATTGGGAGTGTTGGAAAGCATTCTCGGATTCGACCAGGAGGCATTGGGACTGATGATAGCCCTCTACATAGCAATGGACAGCTTCGGCACCGCCACAAACGTAACAGGCGACTGCGCTGTAGCTGCAATCATCGACAAGTTCGACAAGAAGAAAGCGGCAGCCTGACAGGCGACTGCATCAGTCCACATTGTAAATAACCACCGGACGGGTACGTCTGATACTCATTGAGGGGAACCACATATCATCGGCTGTTATGCCGCACTTTTCTATAGCCTCTATGCAATATTCGAGTCTGCCGAAATCGGCATCCACATTGTTTGTACCGAATGTAAACTTCAGTCCGCGTGCCTTTGCCATAGATATAATCTTGAGACTCGGAATCTTATATCTCGGATTTATTTCGAGGGCGATGCTATGCTTTTCGAGTACATCGAGCACCCTGTTTATCCTCTCGTCCGTCCAATACTTATTGTAGTCGATGTTCATATCGTCGGGGATGTATGTAGGGTTCGCAAAGATATCGGCAGGTTCGTTGGTCAGAATCTTCACCGTCTGGTCCACAATCCTGTCCATATACTGCTCTTTCGTCACCCCATCGTAGTGTACCTCCTCGGCGCGATAGATACGCGAATTGCGGTTCTTGTGGTCTCTTATTGTCATCGCATCGGTGAAGAGGTAGTCGAAAATGCCGAGCGCCTCCTGCGAGAAGGTCGATGTCCATCTGCGTCCCTCGCCCTGCACGCCACAGAGGAAAGGTAGCGGCGTCACCTCTTCGTAATACTCGTACACCTCCTTGTCGTCGGCAAGCATACGTCCTACTCCACCCTCTCCCGCATTGGGCGCCACTCCATAGTTGATGCCGTAGTTCATGGACATCGCGTGCGCCATCTCCTTTGTGAGACCACCCTTCAGATGCACATGATAGTCTATCACCGGAAATCCCTGCTGTTGCAGACGTATTATCGCATCGTTCTGTTCGGCCACCGGCGGCATGGTATCGTTCACGTTACGGGCATTGTCGTCAAGTGCCTCTATGCATATGTCGCGGAATTTCACTTCGCCCTCTTTGCCCGCCAGCGCTATTGCGCCTGCGCCAAGCAGACGCTTTGAGTACTCAGCCGTGCGATAGGGTTTTTCGGGCTCGGTATAGCAGACCACATCCGTGCCGTTGATACTTACAGAGATATTCTTTCCACGCACAGCCACACAGAAATCAAACCAGCAGCTATCCTCCGCCAACGAACGGTAGAGATTGCGCACTGCTGCCAGGCTGCCGCTCTTGCGTGTGCCGTCTATAGCCCCGTTGCGCAGAAGCACTTCGTAGCCGCTCTCTCCATCGGTGTGGAACAGAAGCGAAGCCTCAGCCCCTTCTGTGGTATATGCCTTGCCGCTCATGACAAAGTTCCTGTATTCGCCCGTGGAGGTCAATTTGTCGCCGGCATTCACCGTAAGTTCGCCGTTCTTCACCATTGAGCCGTCGGCGCTCTTCCAGTCGCCCTTGCCGGCACACGAAAATAGCAAAAAAGATAGCAGTGATAGGATGCAGTATTTCATAGTTGTATGTATTTAGGAAGGTTCTATAAATTATTAATCTATATTTCTTTTCCGGGTGCATTCTATTTCGGTCGCTTTGGATTTCTCCGAATCGCCTCGAAAGTTGCGGTTAAACGAGCGCAATGTGAACTTGTTCACAAATTGCATAGCGAGTGAAAGCAACTTCAATAGCGTTAACTAATTTATAGAACCACCCTTTAGTTTTACACCTCTTTGTCTTTTGTCAGTTCCTTGGCAAGTTTCAGTGCCTCTTCGATAATCGTATCCACTCCGCGGTTCCAATCCTCCGAAGTTATCTGAACATTCACATCAGGCTCAATGCCAAATTCGGTGTGATTGCCATTCGCATCGAGGATGGGAGAGCCCGAGAAGCGCACGCTCCATCCATTGGGCAGAGTATTGCTCATCGGCAATCCCGAACCGCCACCTGTCTTGTCGCCCACGATGACAACGTGCGGCAGTTCGCGCATCATCATCACAAAGTGGTTGGCGGCACTGAAGACACCGCGGTTGGTGAGCACAATCACCGGTCTCTTCCATATCGAACCGCCTGAGGGAGAGAGATACATAGCTTCGGGCGACGAGAACGAGTTGTGTCCCGACCCCGTCTTGTGCTGTATATATCCTATCTTAACCTTCTTGTCGGTGAATATCGACGCCAGTGTCTCGGCTGCTGTCAACAAGCCGCCGCCGTTGTTGCGAACGTCGAGTATGAGCGCCTTGCAGTCGCCGATGGTATATAGCAGAGCCGACAGGTTCCCCTCGCCGAATCCCTTTTCGAAACTTCCTATATAGGCGTATGCAATATCGTCCTGCAATATCGCATATTTTATTCCGCTGTTGAGCATATAGCGATTGCCCAAATAGTTGCGCTGCAGCGAGTCGCTGAAGTTTATCGGGTAGTTGAGTGCCCAATCCCTGTAATATGTAGTGCCATATGGCGATGTCAGGTTGACATGACCGTCGCGCAATTCAGCAAGCAGTTCGCCACAAACTTTGAAGAGGTCGTAATCCGTGCTCTTCTCATCATCTAAACGCGAACGGTATTTGTGGTAGACCGAATTCCAGTCAAGACCGTACTCCTGCCCGGCATATTCGAGAAAACAGTAGCGACGGTCTATGATGTTCCACAGCGCGTCGTAATTGACAGTGGGCGGTTCGTGGATCATATCGTAAGGTTCGCAACTGCAAGGCAGCATCATCACCGTTATGATTATTGCCAGTATCTGTATCTTCTTTTTCATCAGTAGGAGTATGGATTGTAGGATTTAAGAGGGCTTTTGCCCTTTATCTTGTACAGTGTCTTTACAAATCCGAGCGACAGCACACTACGACCAAATTTGGTGTGCAATCCGTTCAGTTTCGTTTGGTAACGGCCGAAGACATATGATATGCGCAGTGTGTTTTTCCGCTTCTTGCCCAACGGTATATCCATTGCTATTGTGCCACGCCACGACATGGCATTGCCTGGATGTGTCAGTTTGATAATGTTGTCGTAATTGCCAAGCCCGAAAATTTCGTAGTACGATTCTCCGTATTCAGGCGAGAAGGCTGCTCCCACCAATGAAGCATCCAGTTGCAAACGCAACACTGCGTCCCCGTTGCTCATAGCACGACCGACAATCAACATTCCCGACACCCCCAGCGAGGTGCTCAGTTTGGCAGATACAGGGTTGTTGCTGTTGGAGGGCATATATATCGCTCCACCGAGAAGTTCTATTATGGGACCCGCCAACAGACGGCAATTGTCGCTCCGGCTGAATGTATGGTAGCCGCTCCATGTGCGGTTGAGCATCAGTATGTGTTGGTTGGAGTCATTGAATCTTGCTGTCCCCAACGTTCCGCTGAAGTCGGTGCGGTATTTCCACATATACGTGCCTGTACGCGCATTGCGGAAGTTCTCGTGTCCGTAGTACAAGATGCCGCTACCCCAGTAAAATTCATCGGACAAGTAGGTGTCTTTGCAATCTATTATACCTGAGCCGTATGTCGAGCAACTGACTTTTATATGACAAGGGTTTATGGTATCGCCATTTGCAAATTGCGCCCTCGACATCATCGGTACCACCGACAATGCCGCCAAGAGCGCAAATATGGTAATCACTCTATTCATTCCTCATCGAAAAGATTAAGTTGCACTGCGTTGTCCCCATCATCCTCGTCTTCCTCAATCTCCTCTACCGGCGAAGGCTCCACCGGTGGAGCCGGCAGGCGCGTCGGGTCGAGTTCTATGATTTCGTCTATAGTATGCTGGGTGAGACGTTTGCCTCGTGCCTTGAAGCTCTTTGTACCTATGAACTCATCCAGCTCAAGCACCAACGGCTCGCGGAAGGCATCTGCCCCGCCGAACATCACCTGTATACGGGGATAGGGGGTGTCGCTGAACCAGATAAGGCTATTCTCCTTGTTGTCGCCCAGGCAGTTCTGCTTTTTGACGGTCGCGTCGAGTGTGAAACGCTTCACATACGGCATATTCTGTTGCGAAGCATCGTAGAGGATGGCTGTCCACACCTTCGACGGGTCGTACTTCTCTATTATCAGTATATCCTCCTCGTAGTGGTTGTTGAGGTCTATGGGCGAGAGGTAGAACTCACCGTTCTTCCTTATGACAAGTATCTGCTCATCGCCGTGAAATTCTCCAAGATACTCGCCGTGGCTGTCGAAGTTTATGCGCAGGATGTCGCGGTCGAACCACACTTGTCGTCCGCCGAGTGTGGAGACTCCGTGGCGTTTGAGTGTGATGCGTTGCACCTCGTTCTTGGTGAGTATGTTGCCCATCGACTGGCGTCCTTTGATGGCAATGGTACTGAAGTCCTTCTCTATGATGTTGTTGCGCAAACGCGGATTGGGCTTCAGCGTAACCTTTATTATCTCGGCTTCGCCGTTGGGGTTGGCAGAGAAGTATTCCACTTTGGAGCCCGGAGTACCCTGTGTGAGGTCATAATCCTTGTCGCGCGTCATACCTGTCGCAGCAAATCGCTTAATGTAGTGAATACCCTTCTTGCCGTCGCGGTATACCACATTATATATCGTGCGTTTGTCGTTCTTCTTGAACACATCTATATGTATGATGTTGGTGCCTACGAAGAGTTTTTCGCTCACCTTCACCACCTTGTACCTGCCGTCGCGGTAGAAAAGTATTATGTCGTCGATGTCCGAGCAATTTGTAACAAACTCATCCTTCTTGAGCGATGTGCCTATGAAACCCTCGGCGCGGTCTATGTATAGTTTCTGGTTTGCCTCCACCACCTTTGTGGCTACAATGGTGTCGAGGTTGCGTATTTCGGTGTTGCGCGGGAAGGCCGGGCCGTACTTCTCCTTGAGCATCGAGAACCACTTGACGGTAACACCTATCATGTCGCCCAGTTTCTTGTCTATCTCTGCAACATCGTCCTTGATGCGTGCTATCAGCTCCTCGGCCTTGTCCTTGTTGAAGCGCAGGATGCGTGCCATCTTTATCTCCATCAAGCGCAACAGATCGTCGCGTGTGATTTCGCGCACGAAGCTCTCCTTGTAGGGTGTCAGACGGAGGTCGATGTGAGCAAGAGCCGTGTCCATGTCCTTTGCCTGCTCAAACTCCTTGTCCTTGTATATGCGTTCTTCGATAAAGATGCGTTCGAGCGACGCAAAGTGCAACTGTTCGAGCAGTTCGCCCTTGCGTATGAGCAGTTCCTCACGCAGCAGCTCCAGCGTATTGTCCACCGAACGGCGCAATATGTCGCTCACGGTGAGGAACACCGGGGTGTGGTTATCGATGACACAGCAACAGGGCGTAATGGTTATTTCGCAGTCGGTGCAGGCATAGAGCGCGTCTATGGTCTTGTCCGAGGAGACACCGGGGGCAAGATGCACAAGTATCTCCACCTTGTCCGAGGTGTTGTCGTCTACTTTACGCACCTTTATCTTGCCGTTGTCTATGGCTTTGAGTATAGAATCGATGACAACGGGAGTTGTCTTTCCGAACGGAATCTCCGTAATGGAGAGAGTCTTTCCATCCTCGGACTTTGTTATCTTGGCTCTGATGCGTACACGTCCCGTGCGGTCGCCGTCGTGGTAGCGCGAGACATCTATGCTGCCGCCTGTCTGGAAATCGGGCAACAGTTCAAAAGGTTCGTTCTGCAGGTACGAGATGGCAGCGTCGCATATCTCGTTGAAGTTGTGCGGCAAGATGCGCGATGAGAGTCCCACGGCGATACCCTCCACTCCCTGTGCCAGCAAGAGGGGGAATTTCACAGGCAGGGTTATAGGTTCCTTGTTGCGTCCGTCGTAGGACAGTTTCCACTTCGTGGTCTTGGGGTTGAAGATTACCTCATTGGCAAATTTCGACAGACGCGCCTCTATGTATCGGGGTGCCGCCGCAGAGTCGCCGGTGAGGATGTTTCCCCAGTTTCCCTGGCAGTCGATAAGCAGTTCCTTCTGTCCCAGCTGCACAAGCGCACCGCCGATGGATGCGTCGCCGTGGGGGTGGTACTGCATGGTATGGCCCACAATGTTGGCTACCTTGTTGTAGCGTCCGTCGTCGAGTTCCTTCATTGCATGGAGTATGCGCCGCTGCACGGGCTTCAGACCATCGTTAAGGTGGGGGACGGCGCGTTCCAGAATAACATACGAGGCATAGTCGAGAAACCATGTCTTGTACATACCTGTGAGTTTGTGCGTACCGGGCACATAGTTCGAATGCGATTGTGTCGATTCAGACTCTTCGTATGGATTGTTGTCGAAATTTTCGGGAATTTCCTCTTGCTTGTTCTCGCTCATGGCTATTTGTGGCAGCTGATGCTGTTTTTGATGTTTATTTCTGCAAAAATAATGTTTTTTCCGAAAATAGAGCAAAAACAGCCCTGTTTTTAGAAGTTGTTTGAATTTTATTAGAAAATGTTTCTATATTTGAAGCTAATTTCGAATATACACCGAACTTACCACAATTATGAAAAAACTCCTCTTTACACTCTCATTGCTCCTCATCCTGCCAACAGCAATGCAAGCGCAGGATACACTTCCCATAGAACAGTATTTTGCAACCATCCTGCAAGGAGAAGAGCCTTCACAAACCCCATCCGGCAGCATAAAGCGTGCAAAAGTCGAAGAATACAAAGACGTAGTCTGGCAGGCATGGTGCCGGGCAAACAAAGCCCTCCGCGAAGAGAAACTCCCGCCCATCCACCCACTGACCAACGCCGATACCCTATATTGGCATCTGCCGCCCATACTGGAGGGCGACACCCTCATGCCCTTCTACTTCGGCACCAAAGGCGAACGCCCCGATGGCGGATGGCCCTTCATGCTCTATCTGCACGGTTCAGGTCCCAAGGAGCACGAATTTTCCACAGGATACATACTCTGCAAACGCTTCGACGATGCCCCATCGCTCTATTTCATACCCCAAATACCCACCGAGAAGCACTACAGATGGTACCAGCAAGGCAAGCAACACGTGTGGGAACGACTGTTGCGACAACTCCTTGCCGACGGAAGTGCAGATGCCAATCGCATCTATCTTTTCGGCATCTCCGAGGGCGGGTACGGCAGTCAACGCCTCGCAGCCTTCTATGCCGATTATCTTGCGGCAGCGGGTCCCATGGCAGGTGGCGAAATAATAGAAAATGCGCCGGTAGAGAACTTAGGACACATAGGCTTCTCACTGCTCACCGGTGCCGAGGACCACATGTTCGGTCGCAGCCTTCTCACGCGCCGTGTGGGCGAACTCTTGGACAGCCTGCAAAAACAGCACCCCGATGAGTATCGCCACAATGTGCAGCTTATTCCCCGCCGCGGACACCACATCGACTACAGCCCCACCACACCGTGGATGCGTAAATTTGCCCGTTCGCCCCGCCCGCACCACTTCATTTGGGAGGACTTCCCCATGAATGGACGCTACCGCAAAGGATTCTACAACATCGAAGTCCACGAACGCGACACCACCGGCGGCAACGAGCGCACACGCTACGAAATGACCATCACCGGCAACGAGATAAACATCACACTGCAACGCGTGCAGTACGTTGCGCAGCAACGCGAGCCGCGATGGGGCATCCCTGTAAAGCAGCAGACAACAACCTCACCCGTCGCAAAAGGTAAATTTACACTCTACCTGTCGCCGGATATGGTCGATTTCGGCAAAAAGGTTACACTTGTCGTCAACGGACGCAGAGTGTTCAAAGGTCGTCTGAAACCCGACCTGCGCTATCTCACAGGCAGTTGCGCCTGCTTCTTTGACCCTGAACGCCTTTTCGCAGCCGGCATAGATGTGAACCTCCCATAAGAAACAATCCTCCGTATTATGAAACACCTCATCGCATTCATATTCATTATCTCCGCCCTTTCCGCGCCCGCATTCGGCAGGCAAACCAAGTCAAAGGAGGGTGCCGACAACATTCTGGAACTGAGCAATCGCAAGATATGCCTACGTCAGGACCTCACCCGTGGCGGAGCCATCTGTTACATATCCCCATCGGACACAGACCGCAACATCGTCAACATCTACGACGAAGGACGATACATACAACAGTCATACTATGCAGGAGCAGCCCTCGACCGCAAGGTCGAAGGACAACACAAGGCATGGTCGCCCTGGACATGGAACCCCATACAGGTGGGCGACCATGCCTACAACCGCGCACAGATTCTCGAACATTGGCAAAAAGGAGACAAGACCTATGTCAAGTGCATCCCCATGCAATGGGACATGACCAATATGCCTGCCGAAGCCATCATGGAGCAATGGACTACTCTGAGAGGCAATGTCATAAAAGTGCGCAATCGTCTCACATGCAACCGCACAGACAATCTCTATGGCGAAGGAGTGCCACTTGCACAGGAGATTCCCGCCGTATGGCTCATATCTGCCTTAAAGAACCTGTATGCCTATTTTGGCGACAAACCTTTCGAGAACAGAGCCGTTGAAGCCGTAGAAGTCAAACAACTGATAATGAACGACCCCGAACACTTTTGGGGTAAATATGCAAACCTACAGGAGAAGTGGATGGCATTTACCGATGATTCGGGATGGGGAATAGCCGTATACACTCCATCTGCCGCCGGATTTCTTGCCGGCAGATACGAATCCTACCTTCAAGGCGATGAACATCATGTAGCATCTTCCTACATCGCCCCGGTGCGATTCGAAGCACTGATGAAAAACTCAGTCATGGAATACGACTACTACTTAATCATAGGCACTTTGGAGCAAATGCGCAAGGAAATCTACAAGATTCATCGCCGTGTGGAGAAAGCATCCCGATGATGCGGCATTCAGAATCACCCTTAAAACATCAAACAGCCTCTAAAATGTTAAATGAATATGCGATATTATACCTAAAAAGTACAACCCCATCCTTCAATGGATAAAAAACTATTCTAAAAAGTTCCTGCCCTTAAAGGGGACATTGCGTAATAAGCAATGTTTGCTTTATGCGAAGCTCGGCTGCGCTCGTTTACAAT
>JAZNKR010000059.1:0-23629 GCA_045578665.1 Bacteroidaceae bacterium
TCCAAAAGTCATTGGCGCAGTCTGCCTAAAAGCTTAATGCGCATCAATGAAGCAATGAACCTCTCAATGAAATAATGGGGCTTGTAGCAACTTAAAGAATAGAACCTTAAGGGCTTAAGCATGTTTACCGGACAGTAATAAATAGAAAAGAGTCAGGCGCATCGGCGCCTGACTCTTTTGCTAAAGTATGCCCTGAATGGGCTCTTATCGTTTACTTGACATATATCTTAGTCGATTCAACAACACCGTTGGCATAAACTTTCTTCACGATGTTGATTCCGCTTACGGGAGCTGTTACTGCCGCACCGCTTATTGTGTAGTACGATGTAGAAACAACTTCGTCGCCGTCAACGTCAACTTTTGTGCCACCTACTGAAGTGGGATCGCTCACCTTGCGGAGTGTCCATTGAGAAGAGGCATCGGTTCCCGACCAGTATACGATGTCGCCACACTCGCCTTTACCGCCGCTGTTGCCTTCCATGTGGATAGAGGCATTGCCGTGTGAGGGGTGCCAGAGGTCGAACTTGTATTTACCCTGAGGACGTACGATGTAGGGCTCTTCGGCTTCGTCTGTGAGACCGATATCCTGTGAACGTGCACCGTCAACGCTGGTTCCGGCATACTGACCAACCTCGCAGCTCTTGATGTAGTAAGCATTTGCTGCCTGCTCGGCTGTGATTGTCTCTGCTTCCAACCACTGCTGTACCTTCTCGCTGTTGGCAGCTGAGATGAACTGGAACTTGAAGTAGATGGGTGCATTCTCGTAGTCTGTAGGACCGTCTGCCCACCAGAGGCTGTACTGGCTCTTGCAGTTGGGGCTGTTTGTCTCGAAGTCGTTGTAGTATGTACAGATAGCTTTTGTCTTGCCGGTGTTTGCAAGGAAGTTGCCGTTTGCAGACTCAATTACATAGAAGCCCTCTGTCATGGGGTTGATTTCAGCCGACTCTGCTGCGGCTACTGCTGCTTCGAGCATGGGGAGTGTAACCTGTGCTGTTGCATTGTCGTTTGTCTCTATGGCTGTCTGTGCCTGTGCGAGTGCCGAAGCAAATGCTCCTGCCGATGCAATTGAATAGAAGCCGGGATCATCGCTCACCTGAAGATTCAACTCCTGAGCCGATGCCACCAATGACTTCAACCAATAGCAGTATGGGTTGTCCATGGTTGCCTTGTAGATGTACCATTCGCCTTCACCATCCTTGTCGTTTGCCTCGAGGTTGGGAATTGAGAATGATGCCGACTTGCTGCCCCAATCCTGGAAGACGAGGTAAGGACACTGTACGTCGGGTGTGTCGATTGTGTCGCCGGGGTATCTGTATCCGCGATATGTAGAATCTCTGTATTCGTAGAGTACGAATGTCGATTCGAGGTCGGGGTTGTTTGCGGGAACAATGTTCACTTTTGCTGCAAGTTCCTTGCTGGCTGTTGCAGTACATGCTCCCCAACCGTCAGCCTCCTCAGTGCTTCTCCAGTAGTAGCCGTCTGCCAATGACTGGATGAGGAACTTATCGTCGCCGGCTTTGCGGATTGAGAATATTGCGGGTGCACCGATCTTTTCGCCGTAGGGTACCATGCCGGTGTAGAACTTGGGATAGCCTTCGCCGTTGCCGTCAACGGGGTCGCAGTTGAGAAGACCTACGAGTGTGTAGAAACCGTCGTCTGTAATCTGTGAAACATCTGTAATCTTCTCGCCCAACTGTGTATTGTAGAAGTCGGGAAGGTCAACATCTGCAGGTTCATATCTGATGCCTCCCTTGCCTACGACAAAGTCTGTGGGTGTGTTTACACCGTTCTTGCGACCATACTGCACATACTTGAATGAGCTGATGGGCTCGGGGAATGTAATCTCCAGATATGAGTAGTCGGGGTCGGCATCGTAGGAAGTGCTCTGGCCCGATGACCATACAGCATGGTAGTGTACATCGAGGTTATTGTCGCAAAGTGCAGAGTAGCCGACCTTGTCGCCTGTGCCACCCTCTACCATGAATACAGAGTTTGAATAGAAGCTTTCGGCTGTGAGCTCTATCTTCTTGCCGCTTGCATTGTAGAATTCCATTTCCGCGAATGTGGGGAATACGAAGCTTGTGCCACTGTAAACACCCATGTTGTTGGTCTTGAAGAATGTGAGGCGGAGTGTTTCTACCTCTTCTGTGATGTTGTAGAGAGGTGATTCCCATTTATATCCGCCGTAGCTCTGCAATGCGCCGGGGAGTCCGTCTTCGGTTGTTCCCACGCGGAAAGGGAGGTCTTTTACATTCTTCACCTCTGATGCCCAGAATTCGTCTATTGCATCGAAGATGGCAGAAATGGTCATGTCGATGTCTGCCAATGACTGGTAGTTGTCTATCACAGTCAAGGCTTCGTCAGCTGTTGCACGCATGTTTTCGAGTGCATCTTCGCTGTATGAACCTTCGATCCAGTCGGGACCGGCAGAAGTGAGGATTTCACCGTTGTCGGCAGCGTCGTAGAGAGCGTCGATTGAGTCAACGTATGCCCAGATAGTGATTGCAGCGTATGCCGCTGTGAGCACGTTGAGTTCTCTCTTGCAAGAGATGATGTCGGGTGCAGGAACTTCGGGGTCAGCGACAAGGGCTTTTGCCTTTGCCACAGCCTCTATGAGTGCGTCGAATTCTCCGTTGTCCTCTTCCTCAACGAGACCGATTTCATCAAGACGTCTCTGTGCGTCGTCGATGTTTGTCTGCAACTGCTCGGTGATAGCGGCACCGTTGATGTTGGCCTTGTAGATTGTCCATGAGAATGATGTGGGACGTGAAAGTGCTTCCACAGCATCGTCGTTATTCTGTACAATGCTCATCTTACCCCAAGCGTCTGCTCCCACGAGCCATGAACCTTCGTTCATTGTGAGTTTGAAGTTGCCTTCTGTCTCCTCACATTCGTTGAAGTAGATGAATGCAGCTTTAAGCTCATCGTTTGTCCAGTGTGCCCATGTGCTGCCATCTACTGATGTGGGTGCAATTATATAGTGGTTGTTGTTCAACCAGCAGATTTTGTATACATCCTCGTTGTTTGCGTCGGGAATAAGATAGAATGCCGATGCAGCCGATGCTGTCTCTGCTGCGCCGTAGGGTGAGTGGAAATATACGTTTCCGAGACAGGTACGTGCCGACTCGCCTTCAACCTCATAGTCGGGAGCATTACCTTTGATGATGAAGAGTGCACCCTCCTCTTTGAGATCCTCCAGAGAGGTTACCTGCTCGCCCTTTGTGAATTCCTGTTCGAGGTAGGGGAGGTACTCTGTGCCGGGAGTGATACCCATGTAGGTGATAAGGTTCTTGTAATAACGTGAACGTGTGTTCCAGTTGAAAGAGAAAGTGCTTACAGGCTTCTCAAGGTCGAGTTCGATGTAGTGGTAAGCGTGGGGCATACCTCCTTTTGAGTAGGTACTGTGGAAGTAGGTAAGCTCGTTCTGGTCGTTGAGTGCCTCAACACCGCCACCGTCTCCAATCTGTGCTGCGTTGGTGGTTGCTGTGTAGGGTACGAGGTTGCCGTCGCCATCGTAGATGCGGAGCTCACTCATTGTGAAGAAGGGGAATCCGGTTCCGTTATACGCCGAAATACCGTCGTGGCTGTTGCTTGTGAGATCATCGACAGTGTTGGTCGAGATAACAGTGAAACGGAGTGTTGATACAGCTTCGTCCAGATTGTATACATCCGATCTGTATACATAGTTCTGTACGATTTTTTCACCTGGCAGACCATCGGCTGTTGTCAGTGTGATGGGCCACTGTACGGTCTCCTGTGCGAAGCCTGCAAAGGCAAAGAGCGACAAGAGTGTAGTCAAGAATAAATTCTTTTTCATAATTAAAACTGTGTTGGTTATATAGTTCTCTAATAGATGTTGCAAATATAATGTTTTTTAAGAAGCTATTTCAATTTTATTGGAACAGTTTTATAAAAGCATGCTACTCCCGTCCGGGTTATGGATGGCAAATAAAACTAATTTTAGATTTTATAGAACTTTTTCACTCTCCCGATTGTTTATTCTAACAATGATATCCAATTGTTTATGAGTCGTGTGGCAGTATATATGTTTTTGATGGTGGAATCCTTACTTCTATGCTCTTGTTCTCAGAAGTTCGATAGGGCTGATGTAGAAAGCAATGGAATCTGCTGTTCGGATAGGATGCCCGTTGTTGCACTCTTTTCGTTTGTGGATGCAGCGAATGAGAATGTGAGACTGGGACCGTTGCGGTTGATAGGTACCGATGACGAAACTACGTTCTGCACAATGGTAGCCCCATTTGCATCCCATCATATGGGAGCTTTGTCGTTGCATCGTGGAGTATCGGACGAAAGGGTGGTTGTCATGTATGCAGCAGGACGAGGGTTTTCTTTGCCTCACCCTGCCTGCTGGCGATTCTATACAATATCCGAAAGACCGGAGAAAGAGTGCGGACTGATGCTCGAGATAAACTATTCGTATAAATTTGATGATGCCATGGGAAGCGGATGGGTAGAGGGCATGGAACGTCTGCCGCTTTGCGGGTTCCCCGATGCAGAGCCTGTGAAATTGTCCGACGAAACGTTGCCGTTTTCTGTCATCTGTATCTTTATCAGAGATTTTAGCACCTCTTTCAATACCTCTTTTAACACCTCTTATATCTGATTGTATCTCTAATTCAAATTTTATTCCGATATTTGCAAAGAACAGTTTATAAGCAATGAAGAATTACAGAATAGAAGCCATCATCTTGGCATTGGGTGTCGTGCTCTTCGGTTTTATAATGAAGAGCTCCATCGACCATTTTATAGAGAAGGAGCGTGTGGTAAGTGTAAAAGGACTCGCCGAGAGGGATGTGAAAGCCGATCTTGTGGTGTGGCCGTTGGTCTACAAGGAGGCAGGCAACGACCCTGCGGCAATGTACGAGACCCTCACCCGCAAGAATGCAGTGATAGTGGAATTTCTGAAGTCGAAAGGTATCGCCGACAGCGAAATAAGCGTGTCGCCTCCATCGGTCTACGATAAGCAGGGTGAGAGATATTCGTCGGACAACAGCCCTTATCGTTACAAGGCCACCAGTGTGATAACCGTGACGAGCAACAAGGTGGATGCTGTCCGCGAAATGATGCTCGAGCAGGCAGAGCTGATGAAGCAGGGGATAGCCATCGTGGGCGACGAGTACCAATATCGCGTAACTTATGAGTTCACAGCCCTCAACGACATCAAGCCCGCAATGATAGAAGAGGCGACGAAAAATGCGCGCAGTGCAGCCGAGAAGTTCGCAAAGGATTCGGAGAGTCGTCTGGGCAAGATACGCAATGCCAATCAAGGTACATTCTCCATAACGTCGCGTGACGAGAATACCCCATACATTAAACATGTGCGGGTTGTAACCACAGTGGTCTACTATCTTGAGAATTGATATAAAACAAGGCGTTGCCACGGCAACGCCTTGTTTTATATCAATTCTTTATCAGCAAATGGATTCGAGGCTCGGAACATAGTTCAGTTGGATGGATTCTGCTATAGCGTTGGCAATCTCTATTTCACTGAAACCGATACTGTCGCCAAATTGATAAATCAAGTCGACCTCCTCCTTATTTATAATCTTGTCGCTCAACACAATCTGTATTACATACCTGAGCATGCCGTCGCGCATTCCGGGGTTTATTTTCAGAATATTCTCAATAGAACTGTTCAAGATTTCACCGACATCGCCTTCGGCTATCTCATCCAGGAACTTACGCGGGAATATCTTCAGCCCGGCAAGCATTTCTATTACATTGTTGATCTCGTCGCTGTTTATCTCCTTGTCGCATCCGGCAACAATAAGTCCTGCCGATGCTATGAAAAGCGCCAGTTGTTCGTCGAGTTCGCTGTCGCCTACCTTCAAGAGAATTGAAATGAGTTCGTCCATACCCTTGTTCAGTTCCTCCTCGCTTTCCGAGGTTGCGAACAGATTCAGAGCCTGTATGCGGATGGGATTCACCGGGTGCGAATCTCTGCTGTAGCCCTTGTCGTTGAGGAAGTATTCCAGACGGCGGTTGTTGTCGGCAATAAGCGCCTCGATGCTCACATTCATCTTCTCTAAGTCGAGTCCCGAAGCCATCTTGAAGAAAGCCGTAACGCATACCCCGAGATTCTCTGTGGCGATATAGCCGTATCTGTCAGACACCAGCTCAGCCAGTTGCCTGTGGAGTTTTATTTTGTATTGCAAGGTTACTGGCGGGTTTGCATTTTCCGAGAATACGAAATTTATAAGACGGTTCAGTGCTGTGTCTTTGTTGATGATGTGTCCGAGTTCGTGTCCTATCACAAACTTCAGTTCTTCGCGGTTCATCAGGTCGAAGAGTCCGGAGTTTATGTTCACGATATGCGGTTCTCCCTCTTCGGTGGATGCAACGGAAAATGCATTCACAGATGAGTCGCCGGTGATGTAGAAGTCTACCTTCTCTTCGAATTTCAGTTTATCCTTCACCTCGTGGCAGAGGTCGTAAAAGTCGCTCAACAGCTCCTTTTCCACCTTCAGACTGTGCCCCTCCATTATGCTGCGCCAATAGGTATCGTGGCCCGTTGTCTTTGTCTTGCGCAACACCTCTTCTACAACGCTGCCCTGCAGGGCATTGTATATCTGTTCGCCCAACTCTCTTTCGAGCTCTATTACGGGATTGAAATTATTGTTGCTTCTGACGATTTTTTCCTCGTCCACGGGTTCTGTGAACCACTTCAGCAGTGTCGATATTTTGTTTTTCATAGTTAATGTGTAATAGTTAATGTGTATCTGTTTGATACAAATATATACTTATTTTTTCTAAAACACTCTTTTTTATCCCTAAAAGCGGACTCTTTTGCCCGAATTTTCGTAAGTTTGCATAAAATTTAAATTGCGATAACTATGTTTTCCGGAATAATAGAAGAATTTGCCACCGTTACGGGGCTTGAGAGAGAACAGGAGAACCTGCATCTGACACTTACCTGTTCATTTGTAGGCGAATTGAAGATAGACCAGAGTGTATCACATAACGGTGTATGCCTCACAGTTGTGAAACTTACCGAGGAGACATATACAGTTACAGCCATGAAAGAGACTCTCGAACGCTCCAACCTCGGACTGCTGAAGGTTGGCGACAAGGTCAATGTGGAGCGCAGCATGATGATGAACGGCCGTCTCGACGGACACATTGTGCAAGGACACGTCGACGAGACCGCAGAGTGTGTGGAGGTACGCGATGCCGAGGGCAGCTGGTACTACACTTTCCGCTATAAGAAGGACGATGTGATGGCAGCCAAAGGATATTTGACAGTAGACAAGGGCTCTGTGTGTGTCAACGGAGTGAGCCTCACAGTGTGCAACCCCACCGAAGACTCCTTCACTGTAGCCATCATCCCCTACACATACGAGAACACCAACTTCCATACACTGGCAGTGGGCTCGGTGGTGAATATTGAGTTCGACATCATCGGGAAGTATATAGCACAGATGCTTAAACGCTGATACCGCAGACTATGAACGATTTTCTTGAACTTGTCAACGCCCGCCAGAGCGACCGTGCATACGAGCCGGGACGAAAGATTGAACGCGAGGTACTCGAACGCATCCTCGAGGCTGCACGTCTGGCGCCGTCAGCCTGCAACGGTCAGCCGTGGCACTTCACAGTGATAACAGAGGAGACTCTCCTGAAGGAGGTTGCAGCTGCAACCGCCAGCCTGGGCATGAACAAATTCGCAAAAGACGCCTCGGCGCTTGTGCTCATCACCCACGAATCCACAAACATAACCTCGCGCTTAGGATGCGGCATCAAGGACAAGGACTTCCCCATGATGGACCTGGGAATAGCATCGGCTTACATGACCCTTGCGGCAGAGTACGAGGGGATAGGCTCGTGCATACTCGGATGGTTCGACGAGAAGAAGATAAAGGAACTTGCAGGCATACCCAAGAGCAAGCGCCTGATGCTCATAGTTACACTCGGATACGCAGCAAAGCCCAAACGCAAGAAGGTGCGCAAGGAGTGGAACAAGGTGGTTTCGTTCGAACGCTACAAATAGCGTTTCGGGATACCCTGAAATAAAGAAATAAATTATAGTACCTCCCTTAAATAAAGAAAACATGAGAAGACAACTTTTTCTGTGCATGGCAATGCTCTTTGCAGTGGTGTGCACCGGTATTCTCCCCGCTTCGGGGCAAGCAGCTTCCGAAGTATCGGACTTTACAACCGTTCCCATCATTCCTATAGCAAAAGACGGAAAAGCGGAATGGAAGTATGTGACCAACCGCCCCACATCGAATTGGGCAAACAAG
Organism: Bacteroidaceae bacterium; assembly: GCA_045578665.1. Taxonomy (GTDB): domain Bacteria; phylum Bacteroidota; class Bacteroidia; order Bacteroidales; family Bacteroidaceae; genus HGM04593. Next base: position 8,262 of record JAZNKR010000059.1, read on the forward strand.
GACTTCGACGATTCGTCATGGTCCAGCGGCTACGGATCGTTCACAAACTCCTCGGGCAGCAATAACACCTCGTGGACAACATCGGACATCTGGATGCGCAAGGAATTTACCCTCGAAGAGTATTCGGCTCAGGTAGTCGACAGTCTCATCCTCTCTGTTTGCCACGACGAGGATTGCCAGATTTACATCAACGGAATAGAGGCTGCAAGCTGTGGCGGATATGTTACAAGCTACAAGAATGTGAGCATAGCCAAGGCCGCAAAAAGAAGCATTGTAGTGGGCGCAAAGAATGTGATTGCCGTACACTGCTACAACGGTGGCGGCGCTCAGATGATAGATGTCGGTCTCTACCGTCATGCAGTGAGCACATTCAAGACCTTCATGACCACAGCCGATGTGGAGCCCACCACATGGAAGTATGTTACCGAGGCTCCCGATTCATTGACATGGGCTACCCCTTCGTTCGACGACTCTGCATGGAGCGAAGGCAAGGGAGGATTCGGAAAGACCCGCACCACACACCCCATCAACACACAGTGGACCACCAATGACATCTGGCTCAGAAAGACAATCAGCCTGGCAGGCTTCACAAGAAACGACCTCAAGACTCTCTCCATGAAGGTCGTACGCGACGGTGTGTGCCAGATATATTTCAACGGCGTGCTTGCAGCATCCCTTGAGAAGAACGGTATCAGGACCGAGAGTGTCGATTTCTACCCCGAAGCATTGGATGCAATCTCGCTCGATGGCGAGACAACTATTGCTGTACACTGCTACCGCGTCAACTCGCTCAAATATTTCGATGCAGCTCTCACCTGTCAGTCATTCGGCCTCACAGGAAAGATAAAATGGCAGATGAAAGAGGGACCCATGAAGAGTGTCTTTGCCGATGACGTTGACATCAACAACGTATGGGGCGAATATCCCCGTCCTCAGATGGCACGTACAGAGTGGCAGAGCCTCAACGGTATCTGGGACTTCCAGCCCCTCTTTGCCGATAGAGACGGCAAGCCCGAGGAGGCATACAGCATGGAGATTCTTGTACCTTTCCCCGTTGAGTCGGCACTTTCGGGTATAATGAAGAGCTACGACCGCTTTGCATACCGCCGTTTCTTCACCGTCCCCGAGAAGTGGGAAGGCAAGAACCTCATCCTCCATTTCGAGGCAATAGACCACGAGTGCGAAGTGTTTGTCAACGGCAGCAGCGTAGGTACACATCAGGGCGGTTACGACCCCTTCTCGTTCGATGTAACAAAATACCTCACAGACGAAGGTGAACAGGAACTTGTGGTGAAGGTATACGACCCAACAGATCTCGGCGGACAGCCCCGCGGCAAGCAGACCCTGAGCCCCGGCGGTATCATGTACACATCTACATCGGGTATCTGGCAGAGCGTATGGATGGAACCCGTAGAGGACATCTACATTGAGAAATACACCGTAGTTCCCAATATCGACGAGGGAACTGTTGCCGTGAACGTAACAGTGGAGGGCGACAGCGAGGCAGAGGTGCTGCTCAGCGTGAAGGATGGCGATGCAGTGGTCTCTACAGCAACCACCGTGCAGGGCAAGGAGACAACAGTGGCAGTCCCCGATGCAAAACTGTGGTCAACCGATTCACCCTTCCTCTACGACCTCGACATCACAGTTGTCTGCGATGGCGACACATTGGACTCGGTGAAGGGCTATTTCGGTATGAGAAAAATTTCTCTTGGCAAGGAAGACGGATACACAAGAATGTACCTCAACAACAAGCCTCTCTTCCATATAGGTCCTCTCGACCAGGGTTTCTGGCCCGATGGTATCTATACAGCGCCCACCGATGCAGCAATGCTTTACGACATTCAGGCAACCAAGCAGATGGGCTTCAACATGATTCGCAAGCACATAAAGATTGAGCCCCGCCGTTGGTACTACCATTGCGACAGATTGGGTATGCTTGTATGGCAGGATATGCCTTCGGGCAACTCATACGGTGGTGTAGGACTCGACCAGCCTCAGTTCAAGGAGGAGATGACAGCTATGATAGAGACCCTATACAACTCTCCCAGTATCATCATGTGGATCATCTTCAACGAGAGCCAGGGCCGTCACAATGTCGAATCACTTGTGAAATATGTGAAATCGCTCGACGCATCACGTCTTGTGAATCAGGACAGCCAGTATGGTGTACACTCGACATACGTGGGCGATGTATGGGATATACACCACTATCCCAACCCTGCATGCGTTGTCTGCCCCAACAAGAACCTGGCAAATGTATGTGGTGAGTATGGCGGTCTCAAATACAAGGAGGCAGGCCATGTATGGGGCTCAGGCGATTGGGGATACGCAACAATGGGAAGCCGTAAAGAGTTACTCGAGACTTATGAGAAATATGTATCCGACCTCGTAAAATACCGCGATTGCTTCGGTCTGGGCGGTGCAGTATACACACAGATCACCGACGTGGAGATAGAGATAAACGGTCTCATCACATACGACAGAGCCATTTCAAAAGTTGATTTTGCCGAAATGGCAAAAATCAACAACCGCTTAGTCAATTCTATGCTGAAGAAAGACACAATCGTTGCCATAGCTACAGACGGTGGCGAGATGTGGAAGATGACAACAACGGAGCCTGCATCCAACTGGTATACAACAAATTTCGACGACAGTTCATGGCGCGAAAGAAAGTCGGGATTCGGCACAGCCGGTACTCCCAACTCAAAGATTGGCACACAGTGGAACACATCTGATATATGGATTCGCAAGACCTTCCGTCTCGATGGAATGAACCGTCAGTTGGCAGACAGCCTCATCATGCTCCTGAACCACGACGAGGATTGCGAAATCTACATCAACGGCAGAAAGATGGCATCTTTCGAAGGACACGACAACAACTATTCGATGGTCGATTTCACCACTGCTGTAAAGAACGAACTGGTTTTCGACGCAGATAACCTCATAGCAATCCACTGCCATCAGACAACCGGCGGACAGTATATCGATGCCGGCATCTATCTGCTTTCGCAGGCAGGTCTCACAACCTCTGTTTCAAAGGTTGTGGCAGACGGCACTCCCGAGGTGAATATCGACAAGGCTGGTAAGATGGTAACCGTTGCCGGTGGCGGCTTCGGTGAGAACACGCGCATGGATGTCATCTCTGCTGCCGGCTCGGTGTTGAGCACCTCTGTAGTGGGAAACACCCCCGCCGACCTCTCTTCGCTTCCCGCCGGAATGTATATGTTGCGTTTTATTGACGGAGCAAAGAGATATTCATGTAAAGTGCTTCTGTAGCAAAGATAATACACGCTTCCGTGCGTGCAAAAAACAATCATGGTGCTGTGGTCGTAGCACCATGATTGTTTTTTGCACGCAGCGTCCGGCAAATTCTTCATATACAGATTTACAAAACCCTTCTATATTCCAATTTATTACTGTCCGGTAAACATGATAATTTTCTCTCAACTCCTTGAAAAAGAAGAGTTGAGAGAACTTTTATTTTGGACAAGCCCCCTTCTATGAATTTAATGTCTCTTCCGGTGGTGGTTCGGCAGCTTCTATTAGCATCAGTTTAAGGTCTTCCTCCGGTTTGTTGAAGAATGTCTGCATATTGAGATAATACATCAAAACAATTCTTACCATAGTAGCCAACCTCGAAAAGCTCAAGTGTCTTTCAAGACTGTTTTGTAGTAGCGACAGAAGCAGATTGGCTATAAGTGTCACCCATATCTGTATTTTGATTATTACTGTCCGGTAAACATGCTTAAGCCCTTAAAGAATGGAACCTTAAGAACCTAAGTACGTTTGCCGGATAGTAATATCCAAGGATACCGCGCAAGCGTCGGTTATCTGACGTTTGCGTCGATACCGTATGCCGACGGCTCTCGACGGAAGTTGTAGTTGTTCCTCATCTCTTCAAAGAGGTGGGGATTGTTTTTCAGTGCATGGCTGTCGTTGGTGGGGTCGTATATGGCAAGGAGTGTCGTTGCGATGTCGTCGCTCTCTGTTATAGTCTTGGCAAGCGAGGGCAAGGGAGTAAGCGGAATCTCTCCGGTGTATCCCGAATATACGGCAAACTGTTGCAGGACGATTCTTGTGGCGTTGAACTTGCCCTCGCTCGAATATCCGGCAATGTGCGGGGTGGCTATGAATGCGGCATTGAGAAGTTCGGGATTTATCTCGGGCTCTCCCTCCCACACATCGATGACAATATCTCCGATTTTCCCCTCTTTATATGCGGCGAGCAGTGCCTTGTTGTCTGCGACGGGGCCGCGCGATGCATTTATCACCAGCGGTTTGCGCAGCAATGAGTCGAAGAACCTCTTGTCGGCAAGGTGAAAACTCGGAAACTCTCCATCTTTTGTGAGTGTGGGGTGAAATGTAACGACCGAACACTCCGCCGCTATCTCCTCCAAAGAGACGAAACCCTCTTCGCCACGCGCCTCTCTTGGCGGGTCGTTGAGAAGTATGCGCATCCCTTGCGATTCTGCCCAGCGTGCTACGCGTCCGCCAATCTGTCCCACACCTACAATGCCCAGTGTTATCTCCCCGAGGGGTGTGCCGCTTTTTAGGCACCATTTGTGTATGGAGGACTGTACATATTGCAGTACGGCATCGGCATTGCAACCGGGAGCATTGCACCATTCGATGCCGTTGCGGCGGCAGTAATCTGCATCGATATGGTCGTAACCGATAGTGGCTGTTCCTATGAACTTTACATCGCTGTTGTCGAGCAGTGCAGCATTGCAGAATGTGCGTGTGCGCACAAACAGTGCTTCGGCCGATTTTACATCCGATGCTTCGATTCCACTGCCGGCTTTCGCTACGACAGAGTGTCCCATAGCCTCAAGCGCGTCCTTTATATAAGGTATCTTTTCGTCAATGACAATTTTCATATATTTGGTCTCCGGTGTTCATTTTGTGATGTAAAGATAGTCTCTTTTTCAGTAAAATTGAAAGAGGAGGCAAAAAAAATTGTCAAACTCATAAACTTTGATTAGTTTTGTAAGATATTAGAATAACAATTAAACAGTTTAATCTATGAAGACATTCACACAATTAAGCTGGCCTATCTTCAACGAGGCCATTCTCGACTATCATAAGACAGACAATGTTGACACCCCCATACAGAATCCCTATCCCGTAAAAAGCATAGAGTATTATCTCTATCTCAAATGCTGGATAGATACTGTGCAGTGGCATTTCGAGGATATTATCCGCGACCCGGATATCGACCCCGCTGAGGCGCTCACACTGAAACGCCGCATCGACAAGTCCAATCAGGACCGTACCGACCTCGTAGAACTCATCGACAGCTATTTCCTCGACGAGAGCAAGGATGTCATTCCCGTGGAGGGCGCAACAATCAACACCGAGAGCCCCGCATGGGCAATAGACCGCTACTCGATCCTTGCACTCAAGATATACCACATGCAGGAGGAGGTAAACCGCGGCAACAAGCAGTGCGAGGCCAAACTTGCCATTCTTCTTGAGCAGAAGAAAGACCTCACAACAGCCATCGACGAACTTCTTGCCGACATCGCAGCCGGACGCAAATACATGAAAGTATACCGTCAGATGAAGATGTACAACGATCCTTCGACCAACCCCGTGCTCTATGGCTCAGGCAAAAAGTAATACCCCGCGTACAATACTTATAACACGTTTTTCGGCAGTAGGCGATATAGCAATGACAATTCCATTGCTATATTCGCTTGCCGTTGCATATCCCGACAAACGCTTCGTCTTTGTAAGCCGCGAGCGTTTCGGGCGTTTTCTTGTAAATGCTCCCTCAAATCTCATCTTCGAGGGAGTGAATCTCGACGAATACAAGGGCATGGCAGGGCTTTACCGCCTTAAGAAGCGTCTGATGAAACACAATCCCGATGCCATTGCCGACCTGCACAATGTGTTGCGCACAAAGGTGTTGCGTCTCTTCCTGCGCCTCTCGGGCGTGAAGTGTGCCTCGCAGGACAAGGGACGTGCCGAAAAGCGAGCGCTCACAAGTGCATCAAACAAGAACAAGCACCAACTGAAAAGCACATTCGAACGCTATCGCGAGGTATTTGTGAAATTGGGTCTCGATTTTACCCCCGATTTTGTCTCCCTTTTCGGCGGGAGCAAGGGCGACCTCTCTACACTTGGCGATGTAGTGCCACAGAAGGGTGGCGACCGCTGGATAGGCATAGCGCCTTTTGCCCGTCATGGAGGCAAGATATATCCGCCGGAGCGTCTCGAAAAGGTTGTAGCTTCTCTCTCGGGAAGAGAGGGGCTGAAGATCTTCTGTTTCGGTAACGGCAAAGAAGAGGAGGCGGTCGTAAACAGCTGGTGCTCAAAATATCCCGGAGTGTACTCATTCGTTGGCAAGAGCGATTTCAGCGGAGAGCTTACACTCATCAGCAATCTCGAACTTATGCTCAGTATGGACTCGGCGAATATGCACATTGCCTCACTCGTCAACACCCCCGTGGTGTCGGTGTGGGGAGCAACATCGCCCCTCGCAGGATTTCTCGGATGGCGACAGAAGGAAGAGGATTGCATACAGTTGCCTTTGGAGTGTCGTCCATGCTCGATATTCGGCAACAAGCCCTGTCGCTATGGCGACTTCCGTTGCATGCATATAGAGCCGCAGGCGGTTGTCGACAAGATTCTCGATAAACTCGGCGAGTAATGATTGAGGTGTAGCGACCGCTGTTATGAAAATCTTCAGGACATCACAGATAAAGAATATTGATGCATCAACCATCAAGTACGAGCCTATTGCATCTATAGACCTCATGGAGCGTGCTGCCCTTATGTTGACAAAGGCAATATATGCCCGCTTCGGCGGACGTAGTTTTGTCGTCTTTGCAGGTCCCGGAAACAATGGTGGCGACGGTCTTGCTGTGGCGCGCATGCTTGCAGCCCATGGCGAGAATGTAAACGTGTGGCTTGTGAATCCCGCCGGTAGGCTCTCTGCCGATTGCAACTGCAATCTTCAGAGACTCAGGGAAAACGACGTGCCTGTATACGAATGTAGCGAAAGATTCGATGCTCCGGTCATAGAGGAGGGAAGTGTAGTGATAGACGCCCTCTTCGGCAGCGGGCTCAATAAACCTGCCGAGGGAATCTTTGCCGAGGTCATCGACCACATAAACAAAAGCCGTGCCACAGTGGTGGCAATAGATATTCCATCGGGACTACCCGGTGAAAAATGTTGCGCATCAGCCGATGCGGCTATTGTCAATGCGCATATTACATACACTCTGCAATTTCCCAAACTGTCGTTGCTGATGCCCGAAAACGAAAACTATTTCGGCTCTTGGCAGACGATAGATATAAATCTCAGTCAAAGGGCAATCGCAGAGGAACAGAGCAACCTCTTCTTTACAGTATTGGACGATGTGAAGGTCAATCTGAAACCGCGAAGCATCTTCTCCCACAAAGGCGACAATGGTCGCGCACTGCTCATTGCCGGCTCTCAAGGAATGACGGGTGCTTCAATCCTTGCAGCGCGTGCCTGCCTGCGTTCGGGTGTAGGGCTGTTGACGCTGCATATCCCCGCATGCAACAATCCGATGGTACAAGGCTGTGTGCCCGAGGCAATGACGTTGCAGGATGCCTGTGAAACACATTTGAGCCGTGTGCCGCGCATGGATGCCTACAATGCCGTGGCGATAGGTCCGGGGTTGGGAACGCACAGCGAAACAGAGGCGGCACTGCTCGGGATAATAGCCGAAGCAAAGGCCCCTATGGTGGTCGATGCAGATGCGCTTAACATCCTTGCCCGCAATCCCGAATGGCTCGAAAAACTTCCTCCTCACAGCATCCTTACTCCCCATCCGGGAGAGTTTGCCCGATTGGCAGGGTCTTGCCGCAGCCGGGGCGAGCAGATAGAGAGGGCAAGTGCATTTGCGCAAAAATACAATATATATCTGATACTCAAAGGTGCATATACAGCAGTCTGTACCCCCGACGGCGAAATCCACTTCAACGGAAGCGGAAATCCCGGAATGGCAAAAGGGGGCAGTGGCGATACGCTGACAGGTATACTCCTCGCATTGCTGGCGGGTGGATACAGCAGCCGCGAAGCAGCCATCATGGGTGTTTTCGTCCACGGACTTGCCGGAGATGTCGCCGCGGCAAAAATGGGTATGACAGCAATGACGGCAGGAGACATTGTCGACTCCCTGCCGTCGGCTTGGAAAATGTTGGAGCAGTAGCTGTTACCAGAAGTGGTGCAGCTCCTTTTCGCGCTCCATTGAAACACTCTCTTTCCCTGTCAATGAGTAAATCCTGAAGCTGTTGCCGTTGGGATGCATTCCAACCTCTCCGCTTTTCAGCAATTCGTCCACTATGTCGGGTAGCAGTTCGTAGGACTCGATGTTGACAGCCGACCTTCCGCTGCGGCGTACAAGAGAAAATGCGGTGGCAATTTCCACGGGATATACCGAACCGTAGTGCTCTACAAATCTTCTTACATTCTTTATGGTGGGGGCGCAGTGGTGGGTGGAGTCAATCTTGTCGGTGAGCATGGATTTTATCTTGCCGCCTGCAAGTGTCGAAATCTCGGCAACAATGGTATTGTAGGTGTTGTATCCCGAAAGCATCTTTTCTTTACCCTCATATTCGAGAAGAAAGGTGGGGAATGACTTTACATCGTACTCCCGTGCCCGCTCTCTGTCTGCCGAGAAAGCCTTTTTGGCTGCATCGCTTTCGAGTGTGCGGGCAAATTCCTCGGTGTTGAATCCCTCGACAGCTGCAAGGTCCACAAGAATATTGTTGTGCGATGTCAGCATGCCCTCCACGGCGGTAGCCTCCTGCACGCGCCGCAGATAGCGGTTGGCGCGTCTGATGTTGCAACTGCTCTTTCCCTCCTCTTCACAACAAAGTTTTGCGGTAATATATGCAAGATTCTGTGGAAAGGTCGACGGATGCTCCTCCGAGAAGAGATGCATGCCGCGTTCGAGCACAGGCATGCCGTGTATGGTCGAGGCCTCCTGCCATGCCTTCATCATATTGCGGTTCGACAGTGGAATGTCGCCGCCAATCTCCAGCCTGCGGTTGCTGAAGGTGCGTATGTCCTCAATCATTCCGCACATGACATACTCAATATCTACATTCCCTCCCAAGCGGTACTCAAGAGCACGCAATACAGGGGCGCTGCCCCAGCACCATGTGCATACGGGGTCGGCAAAAACCGTAATTTTCAACTTATTCATACTGTAACTCTTTTTCCGTAATAACAACAGCCATATGCAAAATGTTGAAGAGGATGATATTGTGGAAAGAATAATCCTGGAAAATAAGCAGTGAGTTGAATCTGCGAAACGGATATTCTCTCTGCTGTGCAGTATATTATCTGTTTATTTGTAAGTTTTTGCATCGGGAATGAAAAAAATATGCAAAAAATAGCATAAAAATTATCGTTTCTTCCTAATTATAATTACCTTTGCACCTCCAAAAGCATAAAAATGCAATTATGAAGATAAAAAATTCACGTCTCGAAGCAATACGCCTCATACTTTCGACCCACGAACTCGGCAGTCAGGACGAATTGCTGAAGGAGCTAAACAAAGAAGGATACTCACTGACACAGGCGACCCTCTCCCGCGACCTTCGTCAGCTTCGCGTGGTGAAGACAGTGGATGCAAACGGCAGATACAAATATGTGTTGCCCCGCACCACACAGTATCGTCACAGCGGCAGCGAAGGCGAGGTGCGTCCCATAGCCCCTATATCCGAGGAGAACGGTTTCATATCAATAAAGTTCTCGGGCAACATAGCGGTTATAAGAACCCGTCCCAGCTATGCCGGAACATTGGCATACCACATAGACAACTGCGAGTTTCCCGAGGTGCTCGGAACACTTGCCGGAGACGACACTGTGATGCTTGTGATTGCAGAGGGAGTCTCCAAGAGCGCACTGCTGAAGACACTGCGTACAATAATACCCAATATCTGATAAATAGAAAAGAACAATATAATAAGATGGAAGAAAAGACAACAAACGAAGTTGAAATAGACGTAATCGTTGCAGATGCCTCTCACGAGAAATATGTCGACGAGATACTCGAAACTATAAGTGCCGCTGCAAAGGTGCGCGGTACAGGAATTGCCAAACGTACACACGAGTACGTGGCGCAGAAGATGCGCGAAGGCAAGGCTGTGATAGCCCTCGCCGGCGAAGAGAAAGAGTTTGCAGGCTTCTGCTACATAGAGAGCTGGGGCAACAAACAGTATGTAGCCAACTCGGGACTCATCGTAGTGGACAAGTTCCGTCGTCGCGGACTTGCAAAGCGCATCAAGAAGACAGCTTTCGAACTGTCGCGCAAGATGTGGCCCGACGCAAAGCTCTTCGGACTCACCAGCGGTGGTGCCGTAATGCGCATAAACACCGAACTCGGTTATGTGCCCGTGCCCTTTGCCGAACTCACAGATGACGAGGCATTCTGGAAGGGCTGTCAGGGTTGCATCAACCACGACATCCTGGAGCGCACAGGCCGTCGTTACTGCATCTGCACAGCGATGCTCTACGACCCCGCAGAACACGATAAAAAGAAGAACGAAAACTAAAAGATATAAATACAGCATTATGAGCAAGAAAAAAGTAGTGGTAGCCTTCAGTGGCGGTCTCGATACATCATTTACCGTAATGTACCTCGCACGCGAGAAGGGTTACGAAGTATATGCAGCCTGCGCGAATACAGGCGGTTTCAGCGAAGAGCAGCTTAAACAGAACGAGGAGAATGCCTACAAATTGGGCGCAGTGAAATATGTAACTCTCGATGTAACAAAAGAGTACTACGAGAAGAGCCTCAAATATATGATTTATGGCAATGTGTTGCGCAACGGCACATATCCCATCTCGGTATCATCGGAGCGCATCTTCCAGGCAATGGCAATCGCACGCTATGCCAACGAGATTGGCGCATCGGCAATTGCACATGGCTCGACAGGTGCAGGCAACGACCAGATACGTTTCGATATGACATTCCTTGTGCTCGCTCCCAATGTGGAGATCATCACTCTCACACGCGACATGACACTCACTCGCGAATATGAGATAAACTATCTCAACGAGCACGGATTCTTGGCTGATTTCACAAAGCTCAAATACTCATATAACGTAGGTATTTGGGGAACATCCATCTGCGGTGGCGAGATTCTCGACTCAAAGCAGGGATTGCCCGAGAGTGCATATCTAAAACAGATAACAAAGGATGGCACAGAGGAGCTCAAGCTCACATTCGACAAAGGTATCCTCACAGCTGTCAACGGCGAGAAGTTCGACGACCCCATCAAGGCAATACAGAAGGTGGAGGAGATTGGTGCAGCATACGGCATCGGTCGCGATATGCACGTAGGTGATACAATCATCGGCATCAAGGGTCGTGTAGGTTTCGAGGCAGCAGCACCCATGCTCATCATCGGTGCACACAAATTCCTCGAGAAATACACCCTCAGCAAATGGCAGCAGTACTGGAAGGACCAGGTTGCCAACTGGTATGGAATGTTCCTGCACGAGAGCCAGTATCTCGAGCCTGTTATGCGCGACATCGAGGCAATGCTCGAAAGTTCACAGCGCAACGTGACAGGTACAGCAATCCTCCAACTCTTCCCCAAAGGCTTCTCTACAGTGGGCGTAGACTCTCCCTGTGACCTTGTGAAGACAAAATTCGGCGAGTATGGCGAGATACAGAAGGGATGGACAGCCGAGGATGCAAAGGGATTTATCAAAGTAACATCTACACCCTTGCGTGTATATCACAGTAATCACCCCGACGAACAAATTTAAGAAAGGCATGATAAAAGTTGGAATCATAGGTGGAGCCGGTTACACGGCAGGCGAACTCATACGTTTGTTACTCAACCACCCCGAAGTAGAAATTGTATTCATAAACAGCAGCAGCAATGCCGGCAACCGCATCACAGATGTGCACAGCGGACTCCTGGGCGAGACCGACCTTACATTTACCGACCGTTTGCCATTTGAGGAGATCGATCTGCTCTTCTTCTGCACAGCCCATGGCGACACAAAGAAGTTCCTCGATCGCGAACAGTTGCCCGACGAGCTCAAGGTCATCGACCTCTCCATGGACTTCCGTCTGAAGAGCCCCGACCACGACTTCATCTACGGTCTTCCCGAACTAAACCGTCGCGACACTTGCAAGCGCCGCTATGTAGCCAACCCCGGCTGCTTCGCAACCTGCATAGAGCTCGGACTCCTGCCGTTGGCAAAGGAGCATCTGCTCAACGGCGACATTTCGGTAAATGCCATCACCGGTTCGACAGGTGCAGGCGTAAAGCCCTCGACAACCACACACTTCAGCTGGAGGAACAACAATATGAGCATCTACAAGCCCTTCGAGCACCAGCATGTGCCCGAGATTATGCAGAGCATCAAGCAGTTGCAGCCCGACTTTGACGGTTCCATCGACTTCATCCCCTATCGTGGCGATTTCGCGCGCGGAATTTTTGCGACCCTTGTGGTGAAGTGCGACCTCGACATAGAGACAATAAAGAGACTCTATGTAAGCTACTACGAACGCGACTCATTCACACACGTGGTCGACAAACCCGTAGACCTCAAGCAGGTTGTGAACACCAACAAGTGTCTCATCCACTTGCAGAAGCACGGCAACAAACTACTAATAACATCAGTAATCGACAATCTTCTGAAGGGTGCCAGCGGACAGGCTGTCCACAACATGAACCTCCTCTTCGGACTCGAAGAGACAGTCGGTCTCCGTCTGAAACCTTCAGCATTCTAATATCGTAAGCAATGGATTTATATAACGTATATCCCCTTTTCGACATAAACATAGTAAAAGGCGAAGGTTGCAAGGTGTGGGATGACAATGGCACCGAGTACCTCGACCTCTATGGTGGTCATGCGGTAATCTCCATCGGTCATGCCCATCCCCACTATGTGGAGTCAATCTCTTCACAGGTGCAGAAACTCGGTTTCTACTCAAACTCTGTGATAAACAAATTGCAGTCGGCCGTTGCCGAGAAGCTCGGTCGTCTCTCGGGCTATGAGGATTACAGCGCATTCTTTGTAAACTCGGGTGCCGAAGCAAACGAGAATGCATTGAAACTGGCATCGTTTACCAACGGTCGTTCGCGTGTAATCTCATTCAAGAAGGCGTTTCATGGTCGCACATCGCTTGCAGTGGAGGTTACCGACAATGTCAAGATTATTGCCCCCATCAACAGCAACGGTCACTCTACCTATCTTCCTCTGAACGACATTGAGGCAGTGCGTGCCGAACTTGCGAAAGGCGACGTTGCGGCTGTCATCATCGAGGGTATCCAGGGTATCGGCGGCATTGTCGTGCCTCAGCCCGAATTTTTGCAGCAGTTGCAGGCAGCCTGCGAAGAGACTGGTACCGTGCTTGTGCTCGACGAAATACAGAGCGGTTACTGCCGCAGTGGAAAATTCTTTGCCCACCAGTGGGCAGGTATCCGCCCCGACATCATAACCTCTGCGAAGGGCATTGCCAACGGATTCCCTATGGGCGCAGTGCTCATAAGTCCCAAATTCACACCCATATTCGGACAGTTGGGAACCACTTTCGGTGGCAACCACCTTGCATGTGCCGCAGCTCAGGCAGTGCTCGATGTTATTGAGGATGAGAATCTGCTCGACAATGTAAACAAGGTTGGCGACTACCTGATGACCGAGCTCAAGAAAATCCCCGCAATCAAAGAGGTACGCGGCAAAGGATTGATGATAGGCATCGAATTCGAAGAGCCCATCAAGGAGATTCGCACCCGTCTGCTCTTCGAGGAGCATGTCTTCACAGGTGTCAGCGGTACCAACGTAATCCGTCTATTGCCTCCTTTGAGTCTGAGCATGGAACAGGCTGCGGAATTTATCGCCCGCTTGAAAAAGGTGTTGGGATAATACTTATCGCCATATATCCAATAGAAAAAGCATTGCCGCGGCAATGCTTTTTCTATTATTAGTGTCCGGTAAATTTTTCTTCTGCTTATGTTTTTGAACCCCTCCGAACATTTTTCTAAAAATTAACTGCTTTTTGCAATAATCCTTCTCAATAATTTTGATGTTGCATAAAAAGTTGTAAATTTGCGATAAATTATAATATATCTTAAGGGGTATTATATAGCAACAGCAAATTTACAAACTATTATAAACTAACGAAAATGAAAATCTTATTAACTGGTGGTGCTGGCTTCATCGGTAGCCACACCTTGATTGAGCTTACAGAAGCAGGTCACGATGCAGTAGTAGTTGACAACCTCGACAACTCTTCTCCCATCTCATTGAAGCGCGTTGCAAAGATCATCGGCAAGGAAGTCCCTTTCTACAAGGTTGATATCCGCGACCGTGAGGGTTTGCAGAAGGTATTCGACGAGCACAAGTTTGATGCTTGTATCCACTTTGCAGGTCTCAAGGCTGTGGGCGAGAGCTGCGCAAAGCCTCTTGAGTACTACGAGAACAATATGAACGGTACTTTCGTGCTTGTTGACGTAATGCGCAAGAACGGTTGCAAGAACATCATTTTCTCTTCAAGTGCTACAGTTTATGGCGATCCTGCCATCATCCCCATCACAGAGGAGTGCCCCAAAGGCAAGTGCACCAACCCCTACGGACAGACAAAGTCTATGTTGGAGGAGGTCCTTTTGGATGTTCAGAAGGCTGACAACGAGTGGAACGTAGTTCTTCTCCGTTACTTCAACCCTATCGGTGCGCACAAGAGCGGTACAATCGGTGAGAACCCCAACGGTATTCCCAACAACCTTATGCCTTACATCACACAGACAGCTGTTGGCAAGCGTGCTGAGCTTGGTGTGTTCGGTGATGACTATGACACACACGACGGTACAGGTGTACGCGACTATATCCACGTGGTTGACCTTGCCCGTGCTCACGTTGCTGCTCTGAAGGCTATCGTGGAGAAGAAGGGTGCTGCTGTCTACAACATAGGTACAGGTCACGGTTATTCGGTACTCGACGTTGTGAAGGCGTTTGAGAAGGTTAACGGTGTTCCCGTTCCCTATTCTATCAAGCCCCGTCGTCCGGGTGATATTGCAACATGCTACTGTAACCCCGCAAAGGCTGAGGCAGAGCTTGGCTGGAAGGCTCAGTTTGGTATCGAGGAGATGTGCCGCGACAGCTGGAACTGGCAGAAGAACAATCCTAACGGATTCGAGGAGTAATAGGATACAATCCTTATATACGATTAAAGCAGCCCCGCGGGGCTGCTTTAATCGTATATAAGGATTTAAAAATATTACTGTCCGGTAAAAATTACTAATTGTTTTTGGCTAAACAGTATTTATTTAATGGCAGTTTGTAGTTATCTTGATTTAAACAAAGTTTACGTTCTTTTTGTGCCGACAAAAAGAACCAAAAAGCTCTGCGCATGGGCGCTTTC
>JAZNKR010000060.1:0-16250 GCA_045578665.1 Bacteroidaceae bacterium
CATTCCTCCTCTTGAAGAGGACATTGCGTAATAAGCAATGTTTGCGACGACGAAAGCTTTAGCTTTCCAAAGGAGTGCCGAGCTTGCGAGGTCATTCAAAAACACAGTTTTTGAAGACGGAGGAGTTCAAAACATAAGCAGAATAAAAATTTACCGGACACTAATATAAAAAAACATCCCTCGGAATCAGCCCATCAATACTCTGCTCCAATATCTGCCTGAATCGCCGCCATACTCATCGGTCAGCAAGGCCATGAACAAGGCAACATCATGATTGTTGTCGGTACAGCGACATTGTTCCGGGTCGCGGTTGACAGTCAATTCGGTAATTCTGCATACCGTACCGTCATCCTCGTACTTGGCAATAAAAGCACAAATTCCTGTCCAACTGCGATAGTACCTTATCGTCGTGTCATCGCAATACATGAACCAATGATCTTCCATTGCTTCGGGAATATGGCCATACTTCACAATCCTCATAGCTGCACTCAGAATGGTTTCGTTCATAGGAATAACCGCACACTTTTCAGGCATAGGCATCGTGTGCCATGAATTTTCTGTAGCAACCGCTCTTTTTTCGGGCATAGGTTCCTCGCCATTGAAACGCTTGGCAGAATTTCCGGCGCCCAATGTCCACAACTTAAGAGCCATCAATCCTTCTGCATTAACTTCGGCAGCATTGCCACTATCCGGACAAGCTATATCAGCATCTGATTCCCTGAGCCTGTCGCGTACATCCATCAAAGCGCACCCCAAGAGATTCTCGCCCCTCCACTCGTTGACGGTAGCCTTCATGGCAGTTTCCCTGTCGAGTCCTATTCCCCATACTTCGTCATAAGGGCTTGCCTCAACCAGAATGGCATCACCTGTCGACAAAAGGAACTCCTTGAGAGCGGCATTCTGTGAAAATTTGGCAATGTTGCCCTCGACAACAATGTCATATTTTACTGCATCCCAACGCTCGCCGTCGAAGCCGCTGACCTTGCGGCCCAATTTCTTATGGTCATGGGGATTATAGGCCTCCATAATCTTACGCAAAGTCTCCTCGTCGTTGAACAAGCGGGCTTTGCTTGCCATCATATACTGTTCGGCAGTGTGGTACATAACGCCGTCAATCTCAAAATAACAGTCGTACCACTGACTCAGGCAGGCAGCTGTAATTTTCTTAGGAATAGGCGTGTGTCCCCAAAAATAGATAATCTCGGTGCCGGGATTCCTGCCGACTATCTCCTTTATAATTTCAACACTGTACTTCATAGTTATCTGTTTTTATCTCTTATTTCCATAATAATTTTTCCCAAACGATTCTCGCCAAGCCAACTATAGAGGTCGACGCCCCAAAAAAGTTCCTTCTTCTGATTGCCGTTTATCAGCGTGCGGTTGCCTGTATCGAGCAACCTCCTCATAAGACCGGGATTGCCGTAAAATTTAGCCTGAACAAGAGATTCCATAAATTCGAGCATCTCATCCTGCGACCTGCATCCGGCCGATAAGGCTCTAAAGGCTGCATCCACACTGCCATACCTTACTCCCTGCCACACAAAGCCGCACGAATAGCGGTTGCCAAGAAAATCATATTCCCCCTTGAACCTGTTGACAACATCGGGAAAATCCGCTGCGGTAAAATGGCTGAAAAGTTCCCATACACCGGGCATAAGCAGCCCTTCGCAACTCTCTCCTGCAAGCATCCGATCCCTTACGGCAGAAGAACTTACACCATCCGTCCCCTCAGGCTGCGGCAATATTACAATGCGGTCGCGGTTAAGGGCCAACAATTCATTGCCCATCAGTTCCTGTTCGAGTGCCTCCTCTCCTCTTGAGTATAAAATAGCTCTGAAACTATCAAAAAAGTCCCTCCTTTCGGCCATATTTGCAAGCAGCCCCAGTTTGTCGGCGCCCATCAGGAAATATATTTCGTGGTCGGGATATTCATCTCTCAGTGCCAACAGCGTAGGAAAAGTCCTCGGCTCTACTGTGCCTATTTCAATATCACACACATCCAAACGAGCATCCTCATCGCACATCACCCTCAGCATCTTCACACGCAGTTCGGGAGAGAGCACCACAGGAGGATGGCTGTGGCGCATCTTCCGCCTGAGATAAGCATCGCTCACAGGCACAAAGAGACCAAGCTCTGCACCAAGCGCATCGACAGCAACCTTCATCAGCCTATAGTGCGCCACGGTGGGAGGATTGAAACTACCACCCATTACAACCAACCTTTTTACTATACTTTCCATATCCTGCGTTATTTTTACGCAAAAGTATGGCAGAAATTTAATTTATCCAAATTATTTTGCGTATTTTTTACACACAATCTATTTATTTCACTTAAATCGACAAGAGGCTGTATCGAAACACCGACACAGCCTCTTGAATATCAACACATTGAAATTTCTATATCATCAGATACTGTTCAATCCATCCTGGGTAAGAGTCTTGAATTGGTTTTCGCTCAACACAGCCATGCACTTCTCGAGGTCGTTGGGGCGAATAATTACACTCGCTGTAGAACCTTGCGCAAATGCATACATATATTCGATGGATATACCGGCTTCTGTGATTGCTGCAAGCGCTACCTCAAGAGCTCCGGGAACATCGGGGCATTGCAGACAGATAACATCGTTGAGTGTAGCCGCAAAGCTCTTCTCGCGCAGAAGCGAGCAAGCCTTTTCGGGGTCAGAGACAATAAGGTGCAACACTCCGAACTCTGCATTTTCCGACACGGTGAATGCCTTCATGTTTATACCTGCTTCGCTAAAGATTTTCGCTATCTGACTGAAGCGGCCGAGACGGTTCTCAAGGAACACTGATAATTGCTTTATTAACATATTCTTTAGTTTTAGAGGGTTCTATAAATAGGAAGAAACTATTCGAATTTACGGTGGTCAATGGCATGTTTTGCCTTACCCATACTACGCTCGATTGTATTGGGCTCCATAATCTTGATGTTGGGAGAGATGCCCACTACGCTCTGCACACGTGCCGTGATGCGTTTCTTCAGCGCTGCAAGTTCTGTGATACGGTCGGTGTAGTATTCGGGTTTCACCTCTATCTGAATGTCGAATGTATCGGTATTGTTCACACGGTCTACCTCAATCATGTAGTAAGGTTCGCATTCGGGGAATTCGAGGATAATGCTCTCGATGGTAGAGGGGAATACGTTTACACCGCGAATGATGAGCATGTCGTCGCTGCGACCGAGAATCTTGCTCATGCGCACTGCTGTACGACCACATTCACAAGTCTCGTAATGGAGTGTGGTGAGGTCGCGTGTACGGTAACGTATCATAGGCATACCCCATTTTGTGAGGTTTGTGAACACAAGTTCACCCTTTTCGCCGGGAGGCAGGGGCTCCAATGTCTCGGGGTCGATGATTTCGGGATAGAAATGATCTTCCCATAGGTGTGTACCGTTCTGGCATTCACACTCGCATCCAACACCGGGACCGCACATCTCTGTAAGGCCATAAATGTCGTATGCCTTTATGTTGAGTTTCTCTTCAATATCGCGGCGCATTGCATCAGTCCACGGCTCGGCACCGAATATACCCACGCGCAACTTGAAGTCCTTGATGTCGAATCCACTCTTCTTTATCGAGTCGGCAATATATAGTGCGTATGAGGGAGTGCAGGCAAGCACTGTGCTGCCAAAGTCGTGCATCAGTGTAATCTGCTTTTCGGTGTTTCCACTGCTTGTAGGCACTATTGAAGCACCGATGAGTGTACCACCGTCGTGCGCACCGAGACCTCCGGTAAAGAGACCATAACCGTATGAAACCTGCATAATATCATCCTTGCTGACACCTGCTGCCATGAGTGAGCGTGCAACTACCTCGCTCCACATTGCAAGGTCGTCCTTTGTGTAACCCGCCACAATTGGCTTGCCGGTTGTTCCCGACGAGGCGTGCAGACGTACAATCTCATCCATAGGCACACAGAAGAGTCCGAAGGGATAGTTGTCGCGCAAATCTTGCTTTGTTGTGAACGGCAATTTCGAAATGTCGTCGATACTGCGAATGTCCTGAGGCTTAACCCCACACTCGTCCATGCGTTTTCTGTAGTATGTAGAGTCGTTGTAGACGTGCTCCACCATTTTCACAAGGCGTTCGCTCTGCAGACGGCGCATCTCCTCTCTGCTCATGCATTCCACCTTTTTGTTCCAATACATTGTCATGTCTCTTTTAATTTTTTGTCCGTTTGACGTTTAGATGTTTTAAAATTCCTGATTGGTTGCAAAGTAAATGCTTTTTTTGAAAATATGGAAAATGTTTTTAAAATTCTATTGTAAAAATTTATCCGAAAGAAGCATTATTTATGCTTTATGTTCGAATTTTCCGTTAAACACTTGAAGCTGTTTGAATTTTATTTCGGAATTATTTGAGAGGTATTTCGAGTATATTTTCTTTCGCATTTTGCAGGGAATAGCGGGCTATTTCCAAAAAATAAGAAAGAAAAGATGCCGAAATAGACTCAAATAAACCGAAATGAATATCGCAAATATAAAATTATTTTCTAATAAAATTCAAACAGCTTCTTACTATAAATAAGCGATAAATGAGCAATATTTTTCCCTTATGTTTTATTACAAATATTTTGCAATTAGAAACTTATTTTTTAACTTTGCTTCTTGCGCGCGACTGCGTATACGCAAGCACACGCAAGCCCCGCACAACAAGATAATAATCAATTAATTAACTATAAACAATTTATTTTTTTAAAACTTATGGATTTCAATGTATTATTCTGGTTCGTTCCGGCAGCGGCAGCGCTTGCATTGGCATTCGCAGCCTACTTCTACAAGCAGATGAAGGCCGAGAGCGAAGGTACAGAACGTATGGCGTATATCGCAAAAGCGGTACGTCAGGGTGCAATGGCCTACTTGAAGCAACAGTACAAGGTTGTAACCATCGTATTTGTATGCTTGGCCGCAGTGTTTGCCATCATGGCATATGTGTTCAAAATACAGAACGAGTGGGTGCCCTTCGCATTCCTCACCGGAGGTTTCTTCAGCGGATTGTCAGGTTTCTTCGGCATGAAGACAGCGACATACGCATCGGCACGTACAGCCAATGCAGCCCGCAATTCAATGAACAGCGGTCTTCGCATGGCCTTCCGCAGCGGTGCCGTTATGGGACTTGTTGTAGTAGGTCTCGGTCTTCTCGACATCTCTGTATGGTATCTCATTCTGGACGCTTGCGTTGAGACAGCCAACCCCGCAGTAAAATTGTGCTTCATCACAACAACAATGCTTACCTTCGGAATGGGTGCTTCTACACAGGCACTCTTTGCACGTGTGGGTGGTGGTATCTACACTAAGGCAGCCGACGTTGGTGCCGACCTCGTAGGTAAGACAGAGTACAACATTCCCGAGGACGACCCCCGCAACCCCGCTACTATCGCCGACAACGTAGGTGATAACGTAGGTGACGTTGCAGGTATGGGTGCCGACCTCTATGAGAGCTACTGCGGTTCTATCCTCTCTACAGCCGCTCTCGGTGCTGCTGCATTTGCACAGGATGGTGTCGAGATGCAGACTAAGGCTGTGTTTGCCCCCATGCTTATCGCAGCCGTAGGTATCGTGCTCTCTATCATCGGTATCTTCTCGGTACGCACAAGCGAGGATGCCAACATCAAGAAGTTGCTCAGCGCACTTTCACGCGGTACAAACCTCTCTTCTATCCTTATCGTAGTTGCCACATTCGGCATCCTCTACGCCCTCGGCATCGAGAACTGGATAGGTCTTTCATTCGCAGTTGTTGTAGGTCTTATCGTAGGTATCGTCATCGGTCAGGCAACAGAGTACTACACATCACAGTCATACAAGCCCACACGTCAGGTATCTGAGTCAGGTCTCACAGGCCCCGCCACAGTTATCATCTCAGGTATGGGATTGGGTATGTTGTCAACAGCAATCCCCGTTATCGCAGTTGTTGTAGGTATCCTCCTCTCTTATATGCTCGCAACAGGCTTCTCAATGAATCCTGAGGACATAACAATCGGTCTCTACGGTATCGCTATCGCTTCTGTAGGTATGCTCTCTACACTCGGTATCACACTTGCAACCGACGCTTACGGCCCCATCGCCGACAACGCAGGTGGTAACGCCGAGATGAGCGGTCTTGAGCCTGAGGTTCGTCGTCGTACAGATGCTCTCGACTCACTCGGTAACACCACAGCTGCAACAGGTAAGGGCTTCGCCATCGGTTCGGCTGCTCTTACAGCGCTTGCACTTCTTGCTTCATACATCGAGGAGATTCGCATCGCCATGGAGCGCAGCATGCCCGAAGTTATCATCAACGGCAAGGCTCTGATGGATGCAAACATCTTCGACTTCATGCAGTACTTCAACGTAACCCTTATGAACCCCACAGTTCTCTGCGGTGTATTCGTTGGTGCAATGATGGCATTCCTCTTCTGCGGTCTGACAATGAACGCTGTTGGTCGCGCTGCACAGAAGATGGTTACCGAGGTACGTCGTCAGTTCACAGAAATCAAGGGCATCCTCGAAGGCAAGGCAGAGCCCGACTACTCACGTTGCGTTGAGATTTCTACACGCGGTGCACAGCAGGAGATGATATTCCCCTCACTGCTCGCCATAATCGTTCCCA
The DNA here is from genome assembly GCA_045578665.1 of Bacteroidaceae bacterium. Lineage (GTDB taxonomy): Bacteria > Bacteroidota > Bacteroidia > Bacteroidales > Bacteroidaceae > HGM04593. The sequence goes on from JAZNKR010000060.1 coordinate 6,612, forward strand.
TCGTTATCGGTGTTGTTCTTGGCGTAGCAGGTGTTGTAGGTCTTCTCATCGGTAGCCTCTCGGCAGGTTTCATGCTCGCAGTATTCCTTGCCAACGCAGGTGGTGCATGGGACAATGCGAAGAAATATATCGAGGAGGGTAACTTCGGCGGTAAGGGCAGCGATGTTCACAAAGCAACCGTTGTTGGCGACACAGTAGGTGACCCCTGTAAAGATACATCAGGCCCCAGCTTGAACATCCTTATCAAGCTCATGAGCATGGTATCTATCGTAATGGCAGGTCTTACACTTGCTTACAGCATCCTCTAAGATTTATCTTAAAGAAACAATATGCATCGCTGCGGCTGTTTGCCGCGGCGATGTTGTTTATAAGGAGAGGGGAATATCTCTACAAACAAGGAAGTTGCAACAATATCAAAAAAATCTATAAATGTGGCAATAGAATTAAACGTTTTTATTAAATTTGCACTGTTCATTGGATAGTAGTCCTTTGAGCAGACATATATATTAAAAGGTGTTATTGAAATATCTTCATTAGTGAAATTCTCGCAAAATTTGACTTGGAACGAAGATGTTGGCAGTAGCATCACATCATTGGTATGTATAGCCATCATAGGCTTTTCACATAACCTTTGGTGTGGGCTATTGTTTTATCCGTTCCAAAGGCAATGCGAGAAGCCTCACTAATAGGATAAAGCAATAAGTTCCCACACCTTATTTTTTTATCCGCTTTCATCAGGGAATTGTGATGGCAAAGAAATACATTATTTATGCAAAAATATTACTTGAAACAACTTTTAGTTGTAGTGTTTATGCTATTATGCGGTACATATATGTGCGCCCAAAGTTTTGAAATAGATGGTATTTATTACAAGATTGACGACTCACCACGATTTACGGTAACTGTAGATAGCTGCTCTAAGTATTATGTTGGCGAATTAATAATACCCTCGACTGTTAACTATAAAAATAATAGTTATAGTGTTGAATACATAGGGTGGTATGCTTTCCAAGGTTGCAACAGACTTACAAGTGTAACAATTCCCAATAGCGTTTTTGCCATAGAAAACTCCGCTTTCGAAGGATGTAGCAGCCTTAAAAGTGTAATAATCCCTAATAGCGTTAACAGAATACAGGATAACGCGTTTAGATTATGTGACAGCCTCACAAGTGTAACAATCCCCAATAGCGTTACAAACATAGGTTCCAATGCTTTCGCTTATTGTACAAGCCTCACAAGTGTAACAATCCCCAATAGCGTTACATACATAGGAGGTAATGCTTTTTATGGTTGTACCAGCCTTAAAAGCGTAACAATAGGTAGTGGTATTGAGATGATAGCAACTTCAGCTTTCAGGGAATGTAAAAATTTAGAATACATTTCACTAAATTATTCAGAAATTGATAATGAATTTTCGTATATAACTTCATTGAAGAAAGTTGAATTTGGTGATAGTGTTACAAGCATAAAAGAGATGGCATTCTGGGGATGCACCGGAATTGAAAGCATAACATTTGGTAGAGGTCTTACAAAGATAAAAAAAGATGCATTCTGGGATTGTGTAAATCTGAAAACTATAGTAAATTTCTCTAATCTCTACTTACAATTAGGTAGCAATATGAATATGACGATTAATGCCCCCAATGGTTTTTTTGATGGAGATTTTATATTTGGAGACGTTGAGGGTATAAAGACATTATGCGGATATATTGGTAGTGACACTATAATTGTTCTTCCTGAGAATTGTAAGGGTGAGAATTATGTTATCAAAGAATTATTATTTGCTGATAATTACAATATTGCAAGCGTTACAATCCCCAATAGTGTTACGAATATAGGAGACCGCGCGTTTTGGGCGTGCGACAGACTTAAAAACGTAACAATGGGCAATGGTGTTACAAACATAGGAGAGTCCGCATTCTATAATTGCAGCAGCCTTACAAACGTTACAATCGGCAACAGTGTTACAAGCATAGAAGAATATGCGTTCGATGGTTGCATTGGTCTTACAAGTGTTACAATTCCCAACAATGTTACAAGCATAGAACGGGGTGCGTTCGATGGTTGCACCGGTCTTATAAGTATTACGGTGGAAGAGAACAACAGTGTATATGATTCACGCAATAATTGTAATGCGATAATAGAGACCGCTACAAATACACTAGTAAAAGGCTGTAACACAACAAATATTCCCAATGGTATTACAAGCATAGAAGAATATGCATTCCATAATTGCACCGGTCTTACAAACGTAACTATTCCCAACAGTGTTACAAGTATAGGAATGGGTGCGTTCGATGGTTGCATTGGTCTTACAAGTGTTACAATTCCCAACAGTGTTACAAGTATAGGATGGGAAGCATTCAATTACTGCACCGGTCTTACAAGTATTACGGTGGAAGAGAACAACAGCGTCTATGATTCACGCAATAATTGTAATGCGATAATAGAGACTGCTACAAATACACTGGTAAAAGGCTGCAATACAACAGTTATTCCCAATGGTGTTACAAACATAGGAAATTATGCGTTCGATGGTTGCAGTAACCTTACAAACATCACCATTCCTGAAAGCGTTACAAGCATAGAATATTATGCGTTCTGTAATTGCAGTAGCCTTACAAGCATCACCATTCCTGAAGGCGTTACAAGCATAGGTGCTTGGGCGTTCGGTTATTGCAGTAGTCTTACAAGCGTATATTTATTAAGCGAGACTCCTCCTGCTATTAATTATTCTTTCATTGGGATTTATGAGAAAACCACTGTGCATGTTCCAAATGGAGCGCTTGCCGCATATAAGGCAGTAGAGGAGTGGAATTATTTCGCAAACATCGTTGAGTTTGACCCAACAGGCATTGAGGCTACAGAAGAGGATACTCCCGCATTTGAGGTGACTTCTAACGGAATTAAGTTTACTGCTTCCGAGGGCAAGGCAGTTGCTGTTTACACCATTGGCGGTGCACTTATCGAGTCGACAGACAGCTACACAGGCGAGGAAATTACTCTCGCAAAGGGTACTTACGTTGTAAAAATAGGAAACAAGACAATAAAAGTGAAATTGTAATCTTACCGGCATCAATCACAGAAGCCTGCCTATCCACACAACGGATAGGCAGGCTTTTTATATAATTATATTCAAACAACTTCTAAAAAATGTTAGGCATAATACACATATAACCATTTTTTATTAAATTCGCCATCGCATTTACCCCACGAAAAATGAAGAACGCCATACAGCTTTTCGCAATTGCCTTAATGCTTATTCAATGCACCCCGCCCAAAGACATTTCAATCCGGTGGCAGGACGAATCGTTGCAATTCGTTACCCACGGAGTGTATGCCCGTATAAAACCTGTAGGGAAACGGCACGCACTGGTCTACAATACCGGCAATGCGGCACTCATCCGTTACAGCGAGGACCACTGCAACAGTTGGAGTGCACCCGAAAAGGTGGCAGAGTGCAGTGGATACACCTTCACAAATTGTGAACTGTTGGAGCTTGCAAGCGGCAAACTGCTCTATCTGTGGAACGCCCGCCCACATTCGGACACGCAACTGCCATATAAAATAATGTACGCAACTTCGGAGGATGGCGGCAACAGTTGGAACGAAGCTCACGACCTGTATATTGCAGGCACCGACTTCAAGAACGGATGTTGGGAGCCTGTCGCCCTGCAACTGCCCGACGGTGAGGTTCATGTTTATTTTGCCAATGAAGCCCCCTACCCCCACAGCGACGAACAAGAGATAAGCCTTATGCGTTCTTTTGACGACTGCAACACATGGACAGAGGCCGAAAAGGTATCTTTCCGCAAAGGACACCGCGACGGGATGCCCTCGCCTGTCTATCTACCCCACAGCAAGCAGATAGCCCTTGCCATAGAAGACAACGGCATAAAAGGAGCCTTCAAGCCGGTGATTGTACGCACATCGGACAATTGGAAGGATGGTTACGTGTCGGCAGAGGATGCCCGCAGAGAAGCGGCACTTGATGAAGGATACTCGCTTCACGATACTGTATACGCAGGAGCGCCCTATCTTATAAATTTAGGAAACAGACACACGCTGCTCTCCATACAATCGACTGAGGGGCGACAAGGCAGAAACGAGCGGTTCGCCAACATGCAGGTATATATAGGCGATAGGGATGCACGCAATTTCAGGAAGCATTCCACCCCCGTCCCTGCCCGCCGATGCACAAGCATTATGGAACTCCATAGCTCAAGTGGACGACAGCACGATAATAGCCACAATGTCAATCAACCGCCAAAAGAACCGGCAGAATGGCATTTGGACTATAAAAGGAAAGATTAAAACAATATGATTATGCGATATTATACCTAAAAAGTACAACCCCATCCTTCAATGGATAAAAAACTATTCTAAAAAGTTCCTGCCCTTTAAGCTAATCTTTGGACACATTTATTTTAAATCAATATATGCTAGGATTTTAAATATCAGCAAAAAAGCTTATTAAAAAAGCTACTGCCCTTAAAGGGGACATTGCGTAATAAGCAATGTTTGCGACGACGAAAGCTTTAGCTTTCCAAAGGAGTGCCGAGCTTTGCGAGGCCAATCAAAAAACGAAGTTTTTTGAAAACGGAGGGGTTTTCCTCGCGTAGTACGGTTTATTGCAATACGATAGGTTAAGAACCCCCTCCGAACTTTTTCCTTAGAAAAAGTTCTCGTCCCCCTTAAAGAGGGACAACTTTTTAAGTTACTAATTCCAACAACATTACACTTTAGGTAATATATTTGATAATCATTTAAAACAATAAACAACCATTAAACCTTAAACATCATGGAAACAAAAGCAAAAGTATTGGCAACAATGAAAGAGGCCGGCGAACCTTTGAATGCCGGCAAGATAGCAGAACTCAGCGGCATCGACCGCAAAGAGGTCGACAAAGCAATGAAGCAACTGAAGGAGGAAGGAGCAATCGTCTCTCCCGTACGTTGCAAATGGGAACCTGCAAAGTAACATTAATTTTTCTTTAATCGGCGACAATTTCTGTTGCCGATTTTTATTGCATTTTATATCGCATACCGACAAAAAAGTGAAAAAATCATAAGAAGAGCAGATATAAACAAAAAACTTGCTATATTCGCAAAAGGAACAAACTATACAACAATGAAAAAGACTGTTTTACCCACAATCTTAGCCATACTGCTCTCAGCATGCAGCAGCGACGGAGGCTCGGCAACCGCACCCGATATACCCGACAACCCCGAAGGAGCAAAGACCACCTTGCTCGAACCCGGAAAGAGCGTATCCCTTGACGAAACACCAAACAGAGTGACATTGAACGATGACGGTTGCCTGCAGGGGGAGAATCTTTTCTTCTCTACGGCAGGCAAACGCGACGGACTCTCATACGTAACACGTATCCCCACCTCGCCGTGGGACAAGACAAGTTATGCCCTGAGAAAAGGATATGGCTACATCATCGGCAGCAAAACGGAGAATGGCGCAGTATTCACCCGCCTGTTCGTAGAAGACACCGACACCATATCGGGGAGTGTGAAAATAAAAAGCGAATCACCGTTTTATAGCGATGGAGAAAAGTTCTACTTCAACCACAAGGAAATTTTCATGTCAATGGAGAGCGGGGACACCGTTGTGGTTCTCACCAAACCCACGACATACAATGTGGAACTTGCATCGGGCGAATGGGCAAGTATCACGCCACATATCACCTACATTCGCCTGAATTTCTTGGAAAACCAAAGCGGCAAGGCACGCACCGACACAATCATATTCAGTAATGACAAGTTCGACGAAGTGCGCATCCCGCTCATACAGCTGAACTACTCGCTGAAAGATCCTATTTGGGATTAAGAGAGGACGCTATTCCTTCTCGCCCTCTACATATTTTTTTACGGCAATCTCCTTGCCGTCAAAGACAACATACGTAAATTCCGATATCCAGTCGCCAAGAATTATGCAACGCGAAGAGTCGGTCAGCATAACATCTGCATCGCAATGACGGTGCCCAAAGATGAAACAATCGACTGAATCGTGTTTTTCGAGATATTTGCGTGCGAACTTCATGCACGACTCGTTTTCTGCTCCGCGGAAAGGAATGTCGCCATTCAGTTTGTGCTTGCACATGCTGTGTTTTGCCCAGGCATGACCGAAACTCAGTGCCCACCGCGGATGAACGAAGAATGAGAACATCTTCTGAAGGAAAGGACTGTGGAAAATTGAACGCAGGACGGCAAAGTTCGACTCATCGGTAAACTCGTCGCCATGAGCAAGGAAGAACTCTCGTCCCTGAATTTCGGTGAGCATAGCCTCGCGGTGGACTATCATGCCACACTCTTTCTCGAAATAGTCTTTGCACCATAGGTCGTGATTACCTGGAAAGAAATGAACCTCTACCCCACTGTCCGTAAGTTCCGACACTTTGCCCAGAAAGCGTGTAAAGCCTTTGGGCACGGCATATCGATACTCGTACCAGAAGTCGAACATATCGCCAAGCATATATATCGCTGCAGCATCGCGCTTTACCTTGTCGAGGAACGACACCAAACGCCTTTCGTGTGTGCGGCTATGCTCAATCGCCCATGAGCCTAAATGGGCATCGGATAAAAAATAGACCTTGTTCTTCATGATTCGTTGCAGTGGGAAGGGATGGGGGAATTATAGGGTGGTTCTATAAAAAACCGAGTTCGAGTTTTGCCTCTTCGCTCATGAGGTCCTGCGACCATTCTGGCTCGAAGACCAGATTGAGTTCAAGTTTAGAGACTTCGGGGATAGACTCCACCTTCTGCTTCACATCCTCCATCATGAAGTCGGCGGCGGGACAGTTGGGCGCGGTCAATGTCATATCTATCTCCACCGCATTGTCCTCCTTAACCTCTATCCTGTATATCAATCCAAGCTCATAGATGTCTACCGGTATTTCAGGGTCGTAGACTGTCCTGAGCATTGAGATTATTTTCTGTTCCAACTGGTATTTCTGTTCCAACTGATTATTTTCGTCCATAACTATATATGTCCTTCGTCTTTATAGCTGTAATATTTTCCGTCAGTGAATATAATGTGGTCGAGGAAGCGAATGTTCATGACCGAACATGCCGATGCTATGTTCTTTGTGAGCCTGTCGTCCTCGCCGCTCGGTTTAATGCTTCCCGACGGATGGTTGTGGCAAAGTATCATTGCTGTCGCACGCTTGAGGAGAACCTCGCGCATGACACAGCGTATGTCTACCGTTGTCGCCGTATATCCACCGCTGCCCACTCTTACGCAGTCTATCACTTTGTTGGCATTATTGAGCAGGAGCGCATGGCACTCTTCTGTTGTGAGATCGCACATCTTGGGATAGAAATATTCGTAGACATTACGCGAAGAGCGTATCACTACAGCCTCTTCGCCATCGTCAGCCTTGCGCCGTTTCCACAGTTCGCAGGCAGCTATTATGGTTATGGCTTTTGCCGGACCTATGCCTTTGAAGAGGCAGAGGTCGTCCACTGTCAGTTTTGAAAGTTCGGCAATGCTGTCGTTGCACGATGCAAGTACCTTTTTCATAAGCTCCACAGCCGATTCGTCGGCGCTGCCCGAGCCTATGAGTATGGCAAGCAGTTCGGACTTGCTCAGCGATGCCACTCCGTTGCGGAGCACCTTCTCGCGCGGACGCTCATCCTCGGGCCACTCCTTTATGCTTAACTTCTTGTCCTGTTCCAAGATTTCTATCCTCGGTTGTATAGTTTTGTCAATTTTGCTTTTGTCTCGAGCGGACGACGCAATATGAGCTTGTCCCAAACAGCCTGCATGAATCCGGTGCCGTAGCCTGTTATCTGCACAATGGCTGTTACCACAGAGAGTGCAGCCACCTTCAGACTCTTGTTCTTTGCCAATGAGTCGAAGAATATGAGCAGCAAATAGAGCAATGGCAACAGGAGCAATGCGGGGAAGAAGATGGAGGCAACAAGCAGCAGTGCGCCCATCACAAGCATCAGCGCCGGCAGGGCATGAACAAGTTTCAACGAGCCGGGGTGCTTTATGTGGAGCCATATTCGGGCTTGCCCAAAGTTGTTCACCTGCTTGAAGAAACGTCTGAGGTCGACACGGCGCTTGTGATACACGAATGCCTCTCTTATGAGACGTATCTTGAAGCCGGCAGCCCTTATCCTGAGACTCAAATCTATATCCTCACCCATCATATCCTCAAAGTCTCCCACCTTTTGGTAAACCTCTTTAGAGAGACCCATGTTGAATGTACGGGGACAGAACTTTTCCATGACAGCCTTGCCGCCGCGTATGCCACCGGTAGTCCAGAAAGATGTCATAGAGTGGTTGACAGCCTTCTGCATATCGTTGAACGAACTGTCGGCTGCATCGGGACCGCCGAAGCAATCGGTGTACTCCTCTTTCATTGCAGCCTCGAGCTTTTCGAAATATTGGGGCGGCAAAATCACGTCGGAATCGAAGAAGAGCATATAGTCTCCTCCGGCACGTTCAAGACCGTAGTTGCGGGTGTCGCTTCTGCCCGAATTGGGTTTATAGTAGTAGTGGATAGGAAAAAATGAACGATAGTGATCAAGTAAATAATCACATCGTTCATTTGAACCATCCTCTATTATAAGCAATTCAAAAGGCTTCACTGTCTGTGCACAGAGGCTGTCGAGAAGTTCTTTAACCTCGTTGGCTCTGTTGTAGACAGGTATTATAATAGAGTATAACAAGATTACTGTTTTTAATATTAAACCGTAAATTATGCCTTAACACGACCTACATAGTCGCCGTTGCGTGTGTCAACCTCAACAAGCTCGCCCTCGTTGATGAAAAGAGGAACGCGGATCTCTGCGCCTGTCTCAAGTGTAGCGGGTTTTGTTGTGTTGGTAGCTGTATCGCCTTTGAGACCGGGCTCTGTATATGTGATGGCGAGAACAACCTTCACGGGCATATCAGCAAAAAGTACTGTCTCTGTTGAAGCATCTGTTACAACCTCGAGAGTCATGCCCTCCTTCATGTAGGGAAGACCGTTGATCTGATGTCCGGGGATAGGAATCTGCTCGTATGTCTCGTTGTTCATAAAGATGTAATCATCACCCTCCTGATAGAGGTACTGGTAGGGACGACGCTCTACGCGTACATCCTCGAGTTTCTCACCGATATTGAAACGACGTTCGAGTACATAGCCGTCAACGATGTCTTTCAACTTTGTACGCATGAAAGTGTTTCCCTTACCGGGTTTTACATGCAGGAAGTCGATACAGAAGTACAATTTGCCATCCATGCGGATAGCTGTTCCGATTTTAATGTCTTGAGCATTAATCATAATTATATTATTTTATAGGATTATTCTTTCTAAAAAAATAAACACGGATGCAAAATACAGCGGACAAATAATTTGCTCTCCAAACAAACCGCACGCATTTCGCGGTGCAAATATACAAAAAACGAGCGAGATAAGCAAAGCTTGCTTTGATATTTCGCAGCGAGTGAAGAATATATTCGCCGTTTACGGCAAATATAGTAAAAACGAGCGAGATATACAACATAAAGCTTGCTTTGTTTCACGAAGCCACTAACGTTCGGCAAAGCAAATAAATTTTCTTTGCTCTCACTGAATCGTGGCTTTGATATTTCGCAGCGAGTGCATAATATATTCGAGGCTTGACTCAAATATACAA
>JAZNKR010000061.1:0-10669 GCA_045578665.1 Bacteroidaceae bacterium
ATAAATCATTTCAATTCCATTTGCTTCACGCGTCATTTTGTCTAACGAAACGATAATTTTTCTTGCGTCGGGATGCTCTTCGGCAAATATCTTAAGATTCTTTTTATGCTTGGTTTGAACTTCATCGGTTGATTTGATTTCAATAGCTATACGGGCATCACCTATAATGGCATCGACCTCTATACCTGTGTATGTTCTCCAATAGGATAGTTTCTCGGTCGTTTCGGTGTAGCCTAAATAGGCGACAATCTCCTGAATGACCAAATGTTCAAAGGCGTGCCCGAATTCATCGGTTCCGCGTTTGAGGTTTGTTCTGCCCAGCAGATAGTTCACAACACCAACATCGAAATAGTAGAATCGTGGGGCTTGCACTAATTTCCTCTTAATATGTTTAGTGTATGCAGGAATTTCGTACCCGACCAAAGTATCGTATAGTATCTGGAAATAGGCTGCCACAGTTTTTGCAGAAACACCGCAGTCAGATGCTATATTCTCGTAATTCAAAATCTCGCCATCGCATATTGCAGCAACCTCCAAAAAACGTTCGAATGAAACAATGTCCCGAACGAGTGCCTCTTCTTTTATTTCTTCCTTCAAGAAAATATCAACGTATGCCTTTAAGCGTCTTGTTGCGTTTTCTATCATATAATGGCGAGGAATCATTCCGTTCTGAATAGCCTTGTAAATGTCAAAATCGGGAATCTCGGCACTTACCAATGGGTAAAAGAACATTGGTATGGCTCTTCCTCCAAGGGTGTTCGATGAATGCTTTTTCAATTTTCTTGCGCTTGAGCCGCAAAGGATAAACCTTATATCCTTGTTGGTCATCAGCCAATGAACTTCGTCGAGCAATTCAGGCACTTTGGGTATCTCGTCTATTATTACCAAAGTTCCCTCGGGCTTGCTTTGAAGCATCTCTCGAAGCAGTTCCGGGTTCTTCTGAAATCTTTTTCTGATATCTGTATTCAAAAGATCGTAATAAATAGTATTGGGGAACATCTCTTTCAATAGGGTAGATTTCCCGGTTTGGCGTGCTCCTAACAAAAAATTCGCATCGTCCAAACGATTCTTAATATCAATAATTCTTTTATACATATTGGCATACAAGTTCTCTGTTCACTCCTGTTTTTTTTGTTTGAAAATCCGAATCGATATTACTTATTTTCATTGAAAATCCGAATTACAAGTGCAAATATAACAACTTTTTCTTTCTAAAATCAATATTGTCATTTAAAATTTCAACTACCGTACAATAAAAGTAATTTAAGACACTATGCCGACAGAACTCTTTTGCGCATCCCATCTTGTAACGGACTAATCGAACTTTATAGACAAAGGATTCGGATACAAGAAAAGCGGGGTTACGCTCAGTGCCATCACCCCCGACAGTGCCGTGCTGCATTCGCTTTTCGACACAACGGACCATGCCAAACACAAACAGCTCATGCAGGCAATGGACAATATCAATTCGAGTATAGGGAAGGGTAGTGTGAGGATTGTTTCGAAGGGTTGCATCGACGATCATATCAACCGTCGCCATCTCTCGCCACAGTACACCACAAAGTGGGAGGATATTATTGTTGTGAATGTGTAGTCTTCGACAAATGTAACTATTCGATTACTATTTTCTTGTTCTTGGCATCGTAACGGATGCCTTTGTTGTCGATGAATGCGGCAAGTGTGCCGTTTGCAGATAGTTCATCCACGCTTCCTGTGTGCATTCGTCCTTTGTCCATAAGCCACAGGCGGTCTGAGAGTTGCAGTGCAAGTTCGAGGTCGTGGGTGGAGAGAAGGATGGCCTTTTGGCTTTCGCGGGCAAGGGTGCGCAATGTCTGCATCAGCTGCACGCGACTTGTGAAGTCGAGAAATGCGGTAGGTTCGTCGAGCAGTATTATTGAGGTCTCTTGTGCGAGGGCTTTTGCAATCATTGCTTTCTGACGCTCTCCGTCGCTGAGGGTATCTATCATGCGGTCGGCAAGCGGAGTGATGCCCATACGTTCTATGGATTCATCCACAATGGTGCGGTCGTGCTTTGAGATTGTCCCGAAGAGTCCTGTGTGGGGAGAGCGTCCCATTGCAGCCACTTCGCGCACAGTGAGATTGTATATCGGTTCGCGTCCGGTGAGGACGATGGACAGGTGTCGCGACAGTTGTGATGCTGCGGTTATTCTGCCTTTCACTCCGCGGTAACTTATTTCGCCCGACAATGCAGGCTGGAAAGCTCCAACGGTGCGGAGAAGCGTTGACTTCCCCGCACCGTTGGAGCCTATAAGAGATACAAGTTCTCCGCTGTGCAGAACTGCATCTATTTCATCAGCCACCCGTTGCTCCTTCTTGCCTGCGGCATATCCGATGGCAAGATTTGTGAGAACAAGTGCGGGTGTCTTTTCGTTGTTCATTATTTATTCCTTTGGGAAGATTCTTTTTCTGAACGAACTCTTACTGTTTGCGGTAGTTTGTCCACTCCTGCAAGAGGTCGAGAATCTCTTTCTGAGTCTCCTTGGGCATGGTGCCGATGCGTGCGCGGTGGCTGCCGTTGGGCTCAATGAAGATGCGGATGTTCTTCTTGTCGCGGTCGCGCAACCATGTTACGCCGTTTGCGGTCCATGGGTCGAACTCGCCGTAGATGTATATCATCTTGGGGTCGTTCTCTGTGAGGTAGTCAACAACCTTGCGGTGTGTGCTGCCGTCAAATTCTACATCGTACCACTCTTCGCTGAGCATTATCTTCTTGTAGTAGTCTTCAAGAGGTTCCTTGATGTATTTCTTGAAGGGCTCGATGTTGTAGCCGTAGTAACCGAAGTCCTTTACTGCCTGCACCGAGAATGAATCGAGGCGGTTGCCGCGTGAGAAGTAGCTGGGGTCGCAGCTCGATATGAAATATTTGAAGATGGCTTCGTCGCCTGCTGCCATTGTGGGGATTTTGTCGGCAGGTGAGCCCCACTGCCAGAATGAGAAAGCATACTCAAGAACGCAGTAGTCGTATATTACAGAGAGGGGCTGGCGGAAGGTGTATTTCTTCTGCTTGCAGAAGTCCTCGAAGAGGGGCATATATACCTCTTTGCGCTCAAGCAACAGCAACTGGAAGTTTCTGACTGCGTCGCGCTGTGCCTTTGTTCCTGCCTGCTCAAGGAATGACTCGTGACGACCGTCTTCGAGTGCTACGCACAAGGGTGCTACGTAGGGTACGGATACATCGACATCATCGGGGTAGTATGCACGGTAGAACATTGATGTTGAACCGCCCTTGCTGATACCGGTCGACAACCATTTGTCCTTGTAGAACTCCTTGAAGGTTGTTGTGATAGAGTGGTAGTCCTCCATTGAATTGGGGATTGTGAGGTAGTCCCAATTACAGGGAGTAGGGGTAGACTCGTCAAAGTATCTGTGCTCTACAAAGATTACGTTGGCATCGATGAGGGATGTGAGCTCTTCATAGAAACTGTTGTTGGAGAAGGTGCCACCGCCGCCGTAGCCTTGTGTGATGATGACCATGGGACGGTCCCATCCGCGGTGTCCCAGGAGGAGACGCTGCTCAAAGGTTCCTGCCTCGGGGTTGTCTTTGTCGAGTTGTTGTGTGAACTTGATTGAGTAGTAGCTACGCAGGGTATCTCTCTTCTCAATTTTTTCGAAGCTGCTTACCTTCTCAATCTTTTTGAGCATTTTTTCGATGTCGTTCTTCTTTGCGCCAAGTGTTGCCGCAAACACGACAAGTAACATGATGGTAAAATAACGTTTTAACATAACTGTTTGTGCTTTTATTGATTAGTGATTTGTTTGTTAGCTTTTTCTTTCGAGCTCCTGTAGGCTTTCCATCTTCTTTGTCTCGAGGAATTCGTATATTCCGCAGAGATGTTCGCGTACACGTTTGTGCCCGAATTCGTAGACTTTTGTTACAAGACCGTCGAGGAAGTCGCGGTCGTGGCTTACCACTATCAGTGTGCCGTCGTAGTCCTGGAGTGCCTGCTTGAGCACATCCTTTGTCTTAAGGTCGAGGTGGTTGGTGGGCTCGTCGAGTATCAGCAGGTTCACAGGCTCCAACAGCAGTTTGAGTATGGCGAGGCGTGTGCGTTCGCCGCCCGATAGCACTTTTACTTTACGTGTGCTCTCTTCGCCACCGAACATGAAGGCGCCCAGGAGGTCGCGTATCTTGTTGCGTATGTCGCCTTTGGCAATGTCGTCTATTGTCTGGAATACGGTCAGTTCGTCGTCGAGAAGCGATGCCTGGTTCTGGGCAAAATATCCTATCTGCACATTGTGGCCGAGTGTGATTTTGCCGTCGTGCTCTATCTCGCCCATGATGGATTTCACCATAGTGGATTTTCCTTCTCCGTTGCGGCCGACGAAGGCTACCTTGTCGCCGCGCTCGATGGTGAAATTGGCATTGCTGTATATGAGTTTGTCGCCGTAGCTTTTGCCAACGGTGTCGCACTGCACTGGGTAGCTGCCGCTGCGGGGCGAGGGAGGGAATTTCAGTCTCAGTTGTGATGTGTCCTCTTCGTCCACCTCTATTATTTCGAGCTTCTCGAGCATCTTTACGCGGCTTTGCACTTGCAGGGTCTTTGAGTAGGTGCCCTTGAAGCGTTCGATGAACTCCTTTGTCTCGCGTATCATCTTCTGCTGCTCCTCGTACTGTTTGCGTTGCTGTTCGCGACGCTCCTTGCGCAGTTCGAGGTAGTGGCTGTACGAGGCTTTGTAGTCGTAGATACGTCCCATCGTCACCTCTATGGTGCGTGTGGTGATGGCGTCGACGAATTTGCGGTCGTGGCTTATGAGTACCACTGCTTTAGATGAGGTCTTTATGAACTCTTCGAGCCACTGGATACTCTCTATGTCGAGGTGGTTGGTGGGCTCGTCGAGCAACAGCACGTCGGGGTCTTTGAGAAGCAGTTTGGCAAGTTCGATGCGCATGCGCCATCCTCCCGAAAATTCGCTTGTCTGGCGGTCGAAGTCGCTGCGTTCGAAGCCAAGTCCGAGCAGGGTCTTCTCAACATCCTCTTCGAAGTGTGTCATGTCTATTGCATAGAACTTTTCGCTGAGGGCTGTTACCTTTTCTATCAGCTCCATGTAGGAGTCGCTCTCGTAGTCGGTGCGTTCTGTCAGTTCTGTGTTCAGACGCTCTATCTCCTGTTCAATCTCCTTGAGGTGGGCAAATGCCTGTGCTGTCTCTTCGAACACGGTGCGACCGTCCTCAGTCATAAGATGCTGGGGAAGGTAGGCAATAACACAATCCTTTGGCGCGGAAACTGTTCCGCGTGTGGCTTGTCTGACGCCTGCAAGTATTTTCAGCAGTGTGCTCTTGCCGGCACCGTTCTTGCCCATGAGGGCTATGCGGTCCTTTTCGTTTATCTGAAAGGATATGTCCTTGAATAGTGTTGTGCCGCCGAATTCGACGGTCAATCCATCAACTGATACCATTGATTTTTATGTGTGAGTGTTTAATTTGCGAAGATAAGAAAAAAACTTCACATACCCATTGGCTGTAGATGTTTTATTTGATACGCAGAGTAAATTGGTATATGTGGATTTGTTGATTTGTTGAAAAAAGAGACTGAATGATTGTCTTATTTGTCCTTTTGCCTAATGAATCCGCATAAAAATGAAAATTTAACTCTTCTCTTGTTTGGATTCTTATCTTTTCTCTTTGTATCTTCGCAAATGAAAACCTCAATAACTGCCCGATATAAATGAATGCCGAACAACATATCAAAGAGTTGCGCGAAGCTTTGCACCGACACAACTATAACTATTATGTGAAGAATGCTCCCGAAATAAGCGATTTCGAGTTTGATACCCTCATGAGGGAATTGCAGGAGCTCGAACAGCAGTATCCGGAATACGACGACGAGACTTCACCGACGCATCGTGTGGGCAGCGACATCACAAAAGAGTTTGTGCAGGTGGCACACAGGTATCCTATGCTGTCGCTGGGAAATACATATTCAAAATCAGAAGTCGCCGATTTCTATGAGCGAGTGAAGAGGGCTCTGAACGAAGATTTCGAAATATGCTGCGAACTCAAGTTCGACGGAACCTCAATCTCGCTCACATACGAAGATGGCAGGCTTGTGCGTGCCGTAACCCGCGGCGACGGTGAGAAGGGCGATGATGTCACAGCCAATGTGAAGACAATACGCTCAGTCCCTCTTGTGCTTTCGGGCGAGGGGTGGCCACGCGAGTTTGAGATACGTGGAGAGGTGCTTATGCCGTGGGAGGTGTTCGAGGAACTCAACCGCGAGCGTGCAGCCAATGGCGAACAACTCTTTGCCAATCCGCGCAATGCTGCTTCGGGAACCCTCAAACTTCAGGACTCCTCGGTGGTAGCTAAAAGACGTTTGGATGCCTACCTCTATTATATGTTAGGAGAGCAGTTGCCGGCAGATGGTCATTACGAGAATCTGCAATGTGCATTGCAGTATGGATTCAAAATTTCGGATACCACAAAAGTGTGCCGCACATTGGATGAAATATATGCCTTTATAGACCGTTTCGACATAGAGCGTAAGCAACTGCCTTTTGCGACCGATGGGGTAGTGTTGAAGGTTAATTCCCTGCGCCAGCAACGCAATCTGGGATATACATCAAAGTCGCCACGATGGGCGATAGCATACAAATTTCAGGCAGAAAGGGCGTTGACTCGCCTCAACGAGGTAACCTACCAGGTGGGTCGTACAGGTGTAGTTACGCCTGTTGCCAACCTCGACCCGGTGCAATTGTCGGGTACTGTTGTCAAGCGTGCATCGTTGCACAATGCCGACATTATAGAAAAACTCGACCTGCATATCGGGGATATGGTATTCGTGGAAAAGGGCGGTGAGATTATTCCCAAAATTACGGGAGTGGATACAGATGCCCGTTTCCTTATCGGAGAGAAGGTCCTGTTTACAAAAAAATGCCCTGTGTGTGGTGCCCTGCTTGTGAGAAACGATGGCGAGGCTGCCCACTATTGTCCCAACGACTCGCAATGTCCGCCGCAGATTAAAGGTAAGATAGAGCATTTTGTCTCGCGCGAGGCGATGAACATAGATTCTATAGGACCTGAGACTGTGGAACTGCTCTACAATTCGGGACTTATAAAGAGTATTGCCGACCTCTACCGTCTCGATGTCAGCGACCTCTTTCTGTTGCCGCGAATGGGCGCAAAATCGGCAGAGAATATTATCTCCGCAATTCGGGAATCACTGAACGTACCATTCGAGCGTGTGCTCTTTGCATTGGGAATAAGATTCGTAGGCGCAACTGTTGCAAAGCGTCTTGCACGTACATTCTTGTCCATTGAAAATCTGATGGCTGCCGATGTAGCCACGCTTACGGCTGTCGATGAGATAGGCGAGAGAATAGCCGGCAGTGTGGTGGAGTTCTTTGCAATGGAGAGCAATCGCGAACTTGTGCGCTTGTTGCAAGAGGCAGGAGTGAAATTTGTGGCAGACGAAGAGAGCACAGAGGGAAGAAGTGAGGCGCTGAAGGGCATGACGATTGTCATAAGCGGTGTCTTCGAAAAACATTCTCGCGACGAATATAAAAATATGATTGAGAAACATGGAGGCAAGAATGCGGGCAGTGTAAGTAAGTCAACTTCGTTCATCCTTGCAGGGGCAAATATGGGGCCTGCCAAATTGGAGAAGGCGCAGAAACTGAATGTTCCTCTGAAAAGTGAGGAAGAATTTCTCGAAATGTTGGAGAATATATAATGGTCTCTTATCTGTAGTCGCCCCGTCCGAAGTCTATGTGGTAACCGATGGCGTCGAGTTCCTCTTGCAGCCTGCTGAGCCCCTCAGCCGATTCACTGCCGATGCCGGCCTTATTGTCGTATATGGAGTATTTTGCTCTTACCGCAGCGGGAGAGAGATTGGGCATCACAACGTTGGCACCGGCAAGTATGGCATTTGTCCTTCCTCTTTCGTTTAAAGTGGCAAGAGCTGTCGTTGCAGGTATAAGGGCTTTGGGGTGGCGCAACCGAAGAATGGAAATAAGCAGCAATGTCGTTTCCACACTGCCGGCGGGGTGGTTCCCAAACGGAGTGTCTTTTGCCGGAATAAATGGACCGATTCCTATCATTTCGGGTTGCAGTTCGTCTATGAACATAAGGTCTTCGGCAAGATGCAAGGCACTTTGTCCCGGTGAGCCTATCATCATTCCTGTTCCTGTTTGGAATCCTAATTCTTTGAGTTCGGCAAGGCACCGGCGTCTGTTTGCGGCGCTCATATTTGTGGGGTGCAGAAGGGAATAATGCTCTTCGTTGCGTGTCTCGTGTCTCAGTAGGTATCTGTCTGCGCCTGCCATGCGAAAGGCTTTGTATGCCTCGTGGCTTCTCTCTCCTACGGACAGAGTAATAGCCTTGTCGGGAAATCTTTTCCGTATCTCTGCCGTGAGTTCTGTAATCCATGTATCGTTTTGTCCGGGATCCTCTCCGCCTTGCAGAACAAATGTGCTGAATCCCAATCCTGCTCCATGCTCACAACATCTGACAACCTCTTCCTTTGTAAGTCTGTATCTATCTGCATTCTTATTACTGCATCTGAGACCGCAATAATGGCAGTTGTTCTTGCAATAGGAACTTATCTCTATCAATCCTCTTATATAAACTCCTTTGCCGAAATTGTGCGTGGCAACATCTGCTGCCGCAAGACGTAGATACACCCTCTCCTCTGCATTGAGAGATGTGAGCAGTCTCATCCACTCCTCCTTTTCAATTCTTTCGCTTGTGGATAACCTTTTTATAATTTCTATGTTATTATTTATGTGCATTTGCAGCAGACAGTGTATATTCTTAGTGCAAAATTACTAAATAAACTTTTTTTTTATTAATTTTACGGCAAAATTTAAAAACTATGGCATATAATAACAATATGATGTTTGTGCGCTATCGTCTGTTGGCGCAATTGGTAAAGATGTGGAGTGAGAATACTCTTGTTGAGAAAATCGATGCTCTGCCAGTCGAACTTCATCCGCGCAAGCAGAAGCCTGCAGGTCGCTGCTGTGTTCACAAAGAGCGTGCGGTAACCAAGTACAAGACAATGGCTATGCTCGGCTTTGACATGACGGATGAGTATGACGAGACTGCGTCACTTTCGAGTTACGCAAAGCGTATGCTGGAGCGCGAGAATATCTCTCCCGACAAAAGCATTCTCAGTGTTATGGACGAGGCTTGCTCATCTTGTGTGAAAATCAACTATGAGGTATCCAACCTCTGTCGTGGTTGTGCTGCACGTCCCTGTTACAACAACTGTCCCAAGGATGCGATTTCATACGATAAGGACGGTAAGGCTGTAATCGACCATGACAAATGTATCAGTTGCGGCAAGTGTCACCAAGTGTGTCCCTATCACGCTATTGTTTATATGCCCGTTCCTTGCGAAGAGGCTTGCCCTGTCAAGGCAATTTCAAAGGACGAATATGGTGTTGAGCATATTGACCCTGACAAGTGTATCTATTGCGGCAAGTGCTTGAATGCCTGTCCCTTCGGTGCTATCTTCGACAACTGCGCGGCATTTGATGTCCTTAAGCGCATACGCGAGGGCAAGAAGGTTGTGGCAATGGTGGCTCCTGCTGTACTTGCACAGTTCGGCAAACCTATAGAGCAGGTGTTCGGCGCAATCAAGGCAATTGGTTTCGGTGATGTGATTGAGGTAGCATACGGTGCAGACGAGACAACACGTCGCGAGTCGGCAGAGCTTGTTGAGAAGATTGAAGAGGGGGCACCTTTCATGACAACCAGCTGCTGTCCTGCCTATGTCAACCTTGCCCGTAAGCATATACCCGACCTTGTAAAATATATCTCAAGCACAGGTTCACCCATGCACTATACTGCCGAGTATGCAAAAGAGAAACATCCCGATGGAGTAACAGTTTTCATAGCTCCTTGTGCTTCAAAGAAAGCAGAGGGTCGCGAAGATGCCAATGTCGATTTTGTGCTTACATTCCGCGAACTTGATGCAATTATGAAAGGTTTGGATATAGAAATTGATACCTGCGAACCTTTCACACCATCCGAGGTCGCAACAAAAGATTCACATGGTTACGCAAAGACCATGGGTGTATTTACCGCAGTGAAGAACAAGATTGGCGATCCTACATTACAGGGTACTGTAATTGCCGACCTCAACAAAAAGAACATAGCTCTTCTCCGCGGCTATGCAAAGACCGGTAAATGTCCCACCCGCATGATTGAGGTGATGTCTTGTCCCGGTGGTTGCATCTCCGGTCCTTGTGCCTGCACAGAGGGCAGCGAGGCTATCAGACAGTTCGACGCTGAGTTCAAGAAGAAATAACAACTCATCATTGATACTTACCCAAAATTCAGGGCTGGTCGTATATATCGTCAGCCCTGAATTTTTGTTTTTACGAATTCGTTCTCATGAGGTTAAAGAGGTGTAAGTAGGCGCTGTATCATTTTTTTATGGGTGGTTCTATAAATTAGTTAACATAGTTGAAGTTGCTCTCACTCGTTTTGCAATTTGTGAACAAGTTTACATTGCGCTCGTTTAATCGCAACTTTCGAGGCGATTTTTGAGTTTATTTCGAGTATATTGTTTATTTTTACGATGGCGCAACCTTACTGTTGCAACTGAGTAAAAATGAATAAGATGCCGAAATAAAACAAATGTTCGTATAAGCGAGTGAATAAAAGTTTACTTTTATTTCCAACGAGCGCAAAAGAACTTCGGAG
>JAZNKR010000062.1:0-17519 GCA_045578665.1 Bacteroidaceae bacterium
CTTGCGCTCCTCGAGACCCTCTGCGATAGCTGCACAACAAGCGTCGAGAATCAAATCTACTGACTTTGTTGCGTCATCGTTTGCGGGGATTACGTAGTCGATGTCGTTGGGGTTAGAGTTTGTATCAACGATACCGAATACGGGGATACCGAGACGGTTAGCCTCATGCACTGCAATGTTCTCCTTCATTACGTCGATAACGAAGATTGCAGCGGGAAGACGTGTCAAATCGGCGATAGAACCGAGGTTCTTGTCCAATTTTGCACGCTGGCGTGTAATCTGAAGAATCTCTCTCTTTGAGAGGTTTGAGTATGTGCCGTCAGCGATAAGTCTGTCGATTGTAGCCATCTTCTTCACAGCCTTACGGATTGTGGGGAAGTTTGTGAGCATACCGCCGGGCCAACGCTCTATAACGTAGGGCATACCTACTGACTGTGCCTTTGCAGCAACAATCTCTTTGAGCTGTTTCTTTGTAGCTACGAACAAGATTTTCTTGCCGCTCTTTGCCATCTGCTTCAAAGTCTCAGCAGCTGTTTCAACCATTGCTGCTGTCTTGTGAAGATCTATGATGTGGATACCGTTGCGCTCCATGAATATGTAGGGAGCCATTGCGGGATTCCATTTACGTTTCAAGTGACCGAAATGTGCGCCGGCCTCCAAAAGTGATTCAAATGATACTCTTGACATTTTTTAAAATTTTAATCGTTTACTTTCTTTTTAATTAAATTTAATCAACCTCCCGAGTAGTCTCGCATATATATTAAGGAGAGTCCCGAGTGGTTTAGATACTAAACGTATATCTTCGGGCCGAATATTAACGTTTACTGAACTGGAATCTGCGACGTGCTTTGGGACGTCCGGGCTTTTTACGCTCAACCTCACGGGCGTCACGGGTAAGGAATCCCTCTGAACGCAAAGCTTTTTTGTCCTCGGGATTGATTTTTACCAATGCACGAGCAATTGCGAGACGCAATGCCTGAGACTGACCGGTAAAACCGCCACCGTCCAAATTTACTTTGATGTCGTACTTCTCTACAGCGTCAACTTTTGCCAAAGGTTGTTTGACAATGAACTGAAGAATGCTTGAAGGGAAATAAACCTGCAGATCCTTTTTATTAATAGTAATTTTACCTGTACCCTCTTTAACGAAAATACGGGCAACTGCGCTCTTGCGTCTGCCTAATGCGTTTACCATTTCCATCTGCTAATTATTTATAAGAATTAATATCTATTGTTTTGGGCTGCTGTGCCTCGTGCTTGTGCTCGGGGCCTTCGTATACATAGAGGTTGTTGAGGATGTGAGCACCAAGACGAGACTTGGGAAGCATACCTTTTACAACGTGTTTGAAAAGACGCTCGTAACCTTTGTAACCTTTTACAACGTCACCGGGTGTGAAAGATTTCTGACCACCGGGATAACCTGAGAATGAAAGATACTCACGGTCTGCCCATTTCTTACCTGTAAGGATTGCCTTGTCAGCGTTGATGATAATAACGTTATCGCCGCAATCTACGTTGGGTGTGAAATTGGGTTTGTACTTACCTCTCAAAATTTTGGCAACTTTTGCGCCAAGACGACCAATTACCTGGTCTGTAGCATCAACAACAACCCACTCTTTCTTTACGGTTGCTTTGTTTGCAGAAACTGTTTTGTAGCTTAAAGTATCCACTTCAAAAATAGTTTTATTTAGTTAATATTCTTTCTTTGTTTAACCCTTCTCCCGGTTGTTCTTGACGGAATTCGAACTCGCAGGAAACCCTCCTCGCGTGATTATCAAGCGATTGGCTAAGTCGCCCTTACTAACCACTCGGAGACCTGAAGCGTTAATTTTGACCCGAATCTTTATCAGGTCGATAATAATCGGCCTGCAAAAGTACTTCTTTTCAACGACATAGACAAATAATTAAAAACTTTTTTCAAAAAATCCTCGAAATATTTTGCTGTTACAGAAAATTGCTATACCTTTGCATCGCATTTGAAAAACAAGCAGATGCCCAGATGGCGGAATCGGTAGACGCGCTGGTCTCAAACACCAGTGGGGCAACCCATCCCGGTTCGATCCCGGGTCTGGGTACGGAAGCGGGGAAAGTTGAAAAACTTTCCTCGCTTTTATTTTTTAACCCTCGTAACTCATTGGTTTGCTGATATATAAAGCTAAGCGCCTTGTTATAATTTTGGTTCGATATTTTTCCATCAAATTCATTTTTGAGGAAACATAGAACTGAGCAGTTTATTTTTTAGTGCTACGGATAGCCTCTATTGCTTGTTGTATAGCCATATTAATAGTTTTTAATTAATTTCAAATTTTAATAGTATTTCAGATTTAAAAGCCTCAAAATCTTCTTGCAAGATTTTTTTAATCGCCAGTTTGTAGTTTTTAACACACTCAGTTTCATTCAGTGAGAAACCACCACAAGTATCAAGCGCAGTTAATAGGCGTTTAAAATATTGTTTTTCGTTTTCATTGGAATAATACATTTCGTTAAATACACGATCAAATGATTCTTTACAAAAGATTCTCCTAGCGAGATAATGAATAAGAAAGTTTAACCATTCTTTTTCATACCTCATCATCGATGATAATTCTTCAATATCATCGGGTAGGGAAATGTATACATTCCTAATCTTGTTTATTGTTTTAGTACTATTGTCCATATCATTTGTTAAAGCCTGACAAAGTGCTAACCCTATATATGAAAGAATTAAATTTTCATTCCTTTCTATCGTTGTTGCATCTATAAATCTATTTCTTGCTTGCCTAAGATATTCGTTTTGGTTTTCACAGGAAGCAGTTAGTGCATAGTTTAGATTCTCATATGCACTTTTAAAATACACATGCATTAATGACTGCACATCGCTCTTTATTAATTTTGTGTACGATAGTATCGACTCAGAAATAGATTTTTGACATTCTAATTCTGTGCACAATTTTGATATTTCTCGAATTTTACGATATTCAATTGCTAATTTTGCAATATCCGTTGTACTTTTAACACTATAATAGATTATAGTTGCTACTGACATATCATTGTAGAAATTTATGACGAATTCAACTTGCAAATGCAATCGAATTCTAATTTATTAACTCAAGTTTCGCAGGTTCTAATTAATTGAAATATGATGATATGGTTTTACAGATCCCATTTCTACTTTTCTGTAAGATTTTCACACAAGAACTCCTTTAGCGGCTTCAAATACTCCGCATTCAGATTCCAATGCTGAGCATTTTCGAAGTTGCGATTTGCGTCTTTTATCAGTTTCTTCTGAGTCTTTGATGTACCCAACAAAGTTTCAAGATAGGCATAAATTTTTGTCTTTTTTGCAGGAATAGTTAGAGTTGGAGGTGTCTTAGTCGGAATCCGCACCTCTCCAAGTTTTTCCTCGTAAGTCTGCCAGCAGTCCATTACGGGTTGGTTATTAGGATTGATAATATTTTCCAAAAGATCTTCCAAAGCACCCGCATCCTTATCATTAGGCAACAAGAACAACTCAAACTCTACACCAAATTCATCCTTGATGGCAAGCAATTCAGCACGACGGGATTCTGTATCTTCGTCAGCATCAAAAATGACGAGGTTAACACCTCCCATATCTGTATT
Source organism: Bacteroidaceae bacterium (assembly GCA_045578665.1). Taxonomy (GTDB): domain Bacteria; phylum Bacteroidota; class Bacteroidia; order Bacteroidales; family Bacteroidaceae; genus HGM04593. Next base: position 3,601 of record JAZNKR010000062.1, read on the forward strand.
CTGCCGCATGGCACCGATAGAATTTTCTGATCTCAACTTCTGATAACCACCTGTATCGCTATCTTTACCTGGATGGGTGATACTATTTTTGGGAGCTTTCTCTCTGAAGATATGGTGATAGTAATCCTTGAAGAATTTCTTATCGGCATCTCCCTCTACTATAATCTGAAACCTTCTCATCATACCAACCCTCTAAGTTCAATATCGTTTTCGCATGCTCCGCTTAGGCCCTCAAAAGTATATTTGTAGGCTTGATGTCCTTTTAGCGGAGTTTTAGCAAGTGTATATAACCGCATTTCTTGTTGATACTCAGGATACTCTTCCAGCATTTCATTCAAGTGGCTTAGAGTCTCCTTGCTATGAGTCGTAACGAATACCTGCTTGTTCGTTGTGGTCGCTAGAGAAAAGATGGCTTCCCACAATTTCTTGTAAGCAGAATAGTGCAAACCATTTTCAATCTCATCTATCAGAAGTATATTGTTCATTGGACTGGCAGATGCCGCCACAATGTTGAGGTAACGACGAAGACCATCGCCTTGCATATTGACCGCCAACAACTGGTCAATACCTTCCAAGCCTACGTATGCGACATTATTCAAAATCTCCAATGTGGTTATATGCCTATCGAAATGCCTCAATTGCTCCGTTACGGTTTCTTTTAACTTGCGCTTTGCCAACTCAACCAAGTCATTGGCGGGATTGCCAGCTGCCAAGTCTGAAGACAGAAAAGCCACGCTGTTTTTTTCCAAATAGTCTTCTGTCAACTTCTTATTGGATATCAACCCCTGATGGTTGACCGTCAAACTGCACTCGTACGTATTCGTCTGTTGGTTGGATTCAATATAGAAAAGCATCTTCAGCGTGTTCAGGAATATCTTCGTCTCTGAAGTCGGTATCAGTCCGTTTTGCAGTCCTACTTGAGATTTCTCATCAAAGACATAAGTCAGATCAAGAGTCAAATGCCGTTTAGTAGCATCTAACAGTTCGGCTGCAATCTCTGGCTTTACCTTCAAGTCATAATTATGGAACATATAGCTCAAGTCTGCAAAACTGCTATAATTTCGAGACCTGATAGAATTGATAGCCTGAGGCAAGTCAGGGTTGGACACACCCATCATCAACAAAAGGCATTCAAGTACAGAACTTTTTCCAGAGCTATTCTGACCTAGAAGAATGTTAACACGGGAAAAGTCATCTATCTTTAGATGGTCAATTCCTCTGAAGTTTTTTATCTCAATATTTTTGAATCCGTCCATTATCGTTGTTGGATAATTACAAGTTATCGTTTGGGGTTCGAATTTCACTTCCAATAAATCTTTAACATCAAGCTGAAACTGGAGAACAATTTCAACGAATTACACCATTGAGAGCCGCATCTTATTGACATTCTTGAAAGAGACGTTCATATCAGCGCCACTCATCAACCCGAGAAACCATCGGTTAGCAATCCTTTTGTCAACCTACACTCCCTGAATCAGTTTGGGAAATTTTTCTTTGTCATCGATTTTTATTTTAGTTGTATACATGAGCAAAGATACAATTAATTTGTCAAGCCGCACAACTTAATATTGAATAATATCTCGTCTTTATCACTTTTTGTCTTTCTATCTGTTGATTTTGACTTTAACGCCATCACACAGCCGCGACCATACGCGTGCGGAACGATTCGCGAGCCTTACGGATATAGAGCTTCACAACATCAGCCGGTAAATTTGACGAGCGGGCAAAAACCCTTGTTTCATCAGGGAATTTAGCCAAAGCCGTCGCCAGCAGCCACGCGACACCCATTCGCACATAGTATGGTTCAGCACCCTGAACAGCACCCTGCTGCGCCATTTTCGGTTTTCCTTTGACCGTTATATACTTTGATTTTATGCTGTCGAAATCGATATTATCGACACGCCGAAAAACCACATCGAGCCACTCCTCATCGAGAAAATAACACATTGCCACAACCACAGCAAAACGCACCTCAAATTCGTGCTCCGAATCGAACCAACGCTCAAGAAACTTCCACAGAAGCCCCTTATCGGCACGCGCCATCCATTTGGCATGAGCGCAGTAGGAGTCGCACACCGCCCAATTGTCCATCACCGGCACATAACGGGCGAGCATCGCCAGCCGCTCATCGAGCGGACATTTTTCGAGATTGATGAGATAACCCCAAACGACAGTCTCCTCGTAGCACAACATCCCGCCCGGCGTCGACTCAAAAGCACGAATCACCTCCGCACCATTAACACATTGCCGATGTACTCCATCTGACATAACAACCTCGCCACCTTCAGAAGAAAGCAGCTTTGCCACCTGCTTGATTTCGGGCGAATGGAGCCCCAAAACACGCCTTTCGGGCAGTGCATTCACCACCCGCAAATGCCCCTCACGATAGCGCGCATCAGTTTTGAAACGCTCGCCAACCAATGGATATAAAATGTGTTCTATCATCTATTTTCTCGGTTTTAGTGTTTTCGGGTAGATTAAAGATTGCGACCCTGACAATCTTTGCCAAACAACTTCTATCACCTACATCAGCTCTCCGCCATCCGGCGACCGGCATCGTACGCCATTTGCAAATCCTCCTCCCAATGGGCATCGCGCCATGCATGCTTCGCCTCCTCGGAGAATCCGCCAAGTTCGTAATTGCCATATTTCGCCACCTGACACGTATTGTAGCCGACAATGCGCTGTGGCTCGCCAAGAGCAGTTGATATACACCACTCCATCGTACCGAAATGGTTACTGTTGTTGCGTTCGGGCGTGCCGTTCATCGTCTCGACAAGCAGCACAGGCATACGCTTCGACGCAGTGAGGCTGTAATCGTTATACGAGAGCCACGGAAATGTCAGACGCTCCAAAAACGCACGCATCTTACCCGTCACCTCACCGAAATAGATGGGCGAACCAAGCACAAGACCATCAGCCTCGGCAATCTCCTCCAGAACCGGTGTAAGCGCATCTTTGAATCGACAGACATTCGACACCTTACCCCTCAGTTTGCATGCCATGCACGACATACAACCTTTGTAATCAAAGTCGTAGAGACGTACAATTTTAACATCACCACCGACTGATTTCACACCATCGGCAAAGCGCTGCAACAACTGCGCAGTATTCATAGTCCTGCGCGGGCCACCATCGATTATCACTATCTTTTTCATAACTTTATTCTGCTTAGAAGTTCTGTGAATCTTTCAATGAATCTATCAATCGGAAAACAGAAGCCATCGCAACCATTCCCGTCCAAAGATAACAAATTTCATCGGCTTGGAGTTGAATTCCGCAAGAAAAATCTGTCGGCCTTCCCAGCCATTACCTTCCACACCACATACACAGAAAAGAGGTCCGAAACTTCGAACCTCTTTGAGCGGAAGACGGGACTCGGACCCGCGACCCTAACCTTGGCAAGGTTATGCTCTACCAACTGAGCTACTTCCGCAACATCTATTATTTTACTTAGTGAAGGAGATGAGACTCGAACTCACACGACATAATTGTCACTACCCCCTCAAAGTAGCGCGTCTACCAATTCCGCCACTCCTCCATTAAGTCTTTTTTCTTTTTAGCGCTGTGCCGGTGCCCAGAACAGGACTCGAACCTGCACGTTATTGCTAACACTAGTACCTGAAACTAGCGCGTCTACCATTCCGCCACCTGGGCTTCTTGTCAGAACACACCGACTCATGCAACTATCGTATTTGAAAAATTCCGAGCGGAAGACGGGACTCGGACCCGCGACCCTAACCTTGGCAAGGTTATGCTCTACCAACTGAGCTACTTCCGCGTTATTTTCAAATGCGATGCAAAGGTACAGCCTTTATTTCAATCCACCAAATTTTTGGAGCATTTTTTTTGATTTTTATCAAAATATTTTCTGCCCGCAAACGACCAACTCCTCAAACATATTGTTTTTCAACATATTTCAACACATCCTATCGCGGTAGTCTTCGTAGGCAAATTTCTTGAAAATCTCCAATTCGCCATCCATGTGCAGCATCGCGATGCTCGGATGAGAGATACCGTTGAACATGTTTGTCTTCACCGTAGTGTAGTGAATCATATCCTCGAACACTATCCTTTCGCCCACAGCAAGCGGATGGTCGAATCTCCAGCTACCCATGTAGTCGCCGCTGAGACAGCTGTTACCACCCAGACGATAGATATTATCCTCCAACGGAGCGCCCTTCACTGCATCGGCAGGCAGAGTCTCCGCTCCACGCACAGCCGGCTGATAAGGCATTTCAAGACAATCGGGCATGTGGCAGGTGAAGCTGACATCGAGTATCGCCGTGCGGATGCCCCTATTCTCCACAATATCGACAACCGTAGAGACAAGCGGTCCTGTCTGCCATGCAAAAGCCGAACCGGGCTCAAGAATAACCTTCAGATTGGGATAACGCGCACGCAATCCCTTCAGCAGACCGATAAGATGCTCCACATCGTAGTCCTTGCGTGTCATCAGATGTCCGCCACCAAGATTAAGCCATTTGAGCGAGGGCAACCACTTGCCGAACTTCTCCTCGATATGGACAAGGGTATTTTCGAGGGCATACGAATCAGACTCGCAATGACAGTGACAATGGAATCCCTCTATCCCCTCGGGCAATTGAGAAGGCAAAAGATCGGCTGTTACACCAAAGCGGCTTCCGGGAGCGCAGGGGTTATAGAGTTCGGTCTCTATCTCGGAGTATTCGGGATTTATTCTTATTCCGCACGACACAGGCTGTGCAGCACCCTTCGTCTTCTCATAGAAACGCTCGTATTGCGAAAGCGAGTTGAATGATATATGACCGCTGTAGCGCATCATATCGTCAAACTCCGCCTCGGTATATGCAGGTGAGAATGTGTGCGCACGACATCCGAACTCTTCATAGGCTAGACGCGCCTCGTGAATAGAGCTCGACGTAACCGCACTGATATACCCCCTGAAGACCGGGAAACTTTTCCATAGGGCAAAAGCCTTGAAGGCAAGGATTATCTCCACACCCGCTTCGCGGGCAACTCGGCTTATGAGCGCAAGATTGCGGCGCAACAACTCCTCTTCGAGCACATAGCACGGTGAGGGCACACTCTGTATCTGTCTATCGTTCATTATCCTATTATTTTATATTGTGCAAATTTCAGAAGCAGCTGCTTCGTTCCTACATTATTGAATTTTATGGTAGCCTTGGCATTATCACCACTACCCTCTACTGCAACAACCTCCCCTACACCAAAGCGGTTGTGCTCTATAAACTGCCCTACACGCAAAGGATTGGCACCTGAAGAGAGAGCCGTAGCAGAAGCAGACGTCGGCACCCTCTGCAACTTTGGCGGAACAACCCGGCGCTGTTCGCTTTCAGGAGCCACCCGCGGTTTGTTGGTAAGTGCGAAAGTGGGAGCAGGCGCAGGGCGACGCTGTTGATGCGCCGCAGCAACAGGTTCACCCGGCATACGTATATATGCGCGGTCTATCTCTTTGAGGAAGCGGCTGGGCTCGCAAAATTCGAACGACCCGTAACGGTAACGGCTTTTGGCAAATGTAAGCATACAATGCCTCTTTGCACGGGTAATAGCCACATAGAACAGACGACGTTCCTCCTCCAGTTCGCGCATAGAGTTCTGCGCCATACTGCTCGGCAGCAGATCCTCCTCCACCCCCACAATAAAGACAGCATTGAATTCCAATCCTTTTGCCGAATGGATGGTCATCAGGGTTATCTTATCGTCATCATTCTTGTCATCTTCAGATTCAAGGTCGGACATCAGCGACACCTCGGCAAGAAAATCCTGCAACCTGCACTCATCGCGTCCCTCCTCTCCACTCTCCTCGACAAAGGATTTTATTCCGTTTATAAGTTCTTCGACATTCTCCTGACGGCTCTTGCCCTCGGTGCTGACATCGCCATAAACCTCGGCAGATATACCCGAGCGGCGTATAATCTCCACTGCCACTTCGTAAGCATCCTTCCGCCCTGCATCGGCAATGAAATCCCTTATCATACCCCGGAACGTCGCAAGCTTCGAAAGCGTACCTTTATTCACTGCAAGTGCATACGCATCGGGCTCTTCTATCACCTGCCACAGGCTCACAGCCGCAGCATCGGCAGCAGCATGCAGGCGCTGCATTGTCGTGTCTCCAATGCCGCGTGCGGGATAGTTTATTATACGTTTGAGCGCCTCCTCGTCGTGCGGGTTGCAGACGAGACGGAAATATGCAACAATATCCTTAATCTCTTTGCGCTGGTAGAACGACAACCCGCCATATATGCGGTAGGGCATCGAACGCTTGCGCAGCGCCTCCTCAAAAGTACGCGACTGAGCATTTGTACGGTAAAGTATGGCAAAGTCGCTGTATCGCAACGACTCACTGCGTCTGAGATGAAGAATATTGTTTGCAACAATCTCGCTCTCCTCAATATCGGAATATGCCTGCTTCAACATCAAAGGCTCGCCCACACTCAACTCCGAGTAGACGTTTTTCCTTATCTGCTCGCTATTCTTTGATATAAGACTGTTGGCTGCATTGACAATATTCTGCGTAGAGCGGTAGTTCTGCTCCAATTTGAAGACTTTTGCCTCGGTATAGCGTTTGGTAAAACCTAATATATTGCCGATATTCGCACCACGGAACGAATAGATACTCTGGGCATCGTCGCCTACCACACACACGCGGCGGCGACTCTTCGTAAGCATCCACACGATGCAGCCCTGCACATAGTTCGTATCCTGAAACTCATCCACAAGCACATACTTGAACCTCTCGCTGTAGCGTTCAAGAACCTCGGGAAACTCATCGAAAAGGCGGTAGGTGTTCAGCAACAGGTCGTCAAAATCCATTGCATTCGCCTGACGACAACGCTCACAATAGCGGGTATAAATCTTATACGTCGACGGCACACGCGAACGCTGGTCGCTGTTCATGCGATCGGGGTCGCGGGCATAGTCGGCAGGAGTGAGCATATTGCTTTTTGCCGAAGAGATTCTCTCAAGGACTGCCGAAGGCTTATAGAGCTTTTCGTCAAGCCCCATCTCCTTGATTATCGACCGCACAAGACTCTTCGAGTCGGACTGGTCGTATATGGTGAAATTGGATTCATAACCCAAATAGAGAGCCTCGCGGCGCAGAATCTTGGCAAAGACACTGTGGAAAGTATTCATCCACAGCATACGCGCCCTCTCCTCGCCCACCTGAGCAGCAATACGTTCCCTCATCTCCTTAGCAGCCTTGTTGGTAAACGTAAGCGCCATTATCGACCACGGTTCGTAGCCATGCTCGAGCAGATAGGCTATCTTATATGTCAGCACCCTCGTCTTGCCCGAACCGGCACCGGCTATGACCAGCGAAGGACCGTCGCAATATTCCACTGCGGCAAGCTGCGAGGGATTGAGTTCATCTTTATAGTTTATCGGCATCTGTTCAACAATTATCATCTGCAAAGGTAGAAAACTTTTCGAACATTTACCCACAACCGCTGTTATTCTATATATCAAAATAGCGAAACCATGTTTACCATCTGCACCATATTATTACTTAACCTCAATATTATCACACCAATGGATACAACAGCTCAGAACAACCATGTGGGATACCACATGCCCACACTGCCCTACCGCAGCAATGCTCTCGAACCGACGATAAGCGCAGAGACAATAGAATATCACTTCGGCAAGCATCTGCACACATACATCGACAACTACAACCGTCTGATAAAAGGCTCACGCTTCGAGAATCTTCCACTGCGCGAAGTAATAACAGAAGCCCCAGAAGGTCCGTTGCTCAACAATGCCGGACAGGTGTTGAACCACGTGCTCTACTTCGAACAATTCACCCCCGATGCAGCAAAAGAGAACACCCCGTCGGGCAATATAGCCGACGCCATCGAATTCGATTTCGGCTCATTCGACAACTTCAGGAAGCAAATGGAAGAGGCATCGACAACACTCTTCGGTTCCGGCTGGGTGTGGCTCGCACAGGAAGAGAACGGACGTCTCACCATAGTAAACTGCAAGAACGGAGACACCCCGCTCCGCAAAGGACTCACACCGCTGTTGGGGTTCGACGTATGGGAGCATGCCTACTACATTGACTACCGCAACAGGCGAGCCGAACACATAGGCAAACTGTGGGATATAATAGACTGGGACATCATACAGAGCCGGATGCAACAGTGATAATCCCCTATCGCACAGCAAGGAAAAAGAGAGCGCAACCCGTTTGCGCCCCTTTTTACGCCTCTTTTCCTTAGTAAATAGGTTAATTTTGTTCATATTGTTTTGTCATACTAAAAAAAGAGAGTATATTTGCATGAATTTTAAAACAGAACATTGAACCATGACCGCAAACAGTCTTTCTTGTCGTCCCATTAACGTGGTAGTGATCCTATCCGACTATTAGGAGAGAATGGCTGTGCATTTATAAATAATAAATTACAGGCCTTTCTCATTGTTTGAGAAAGGTTTTTTGGTATAAAAAAGTATGAAAAACAAATTACGCAGTACACAATGTACCGAGGGTAGAAGAATGGCAGGAGCGAGAGCCCTGTGGATAGCCAACGGAATGAAACGCGAGATGTTCGGCAAGCCCATCATCGCCATCGCAAATTCATTCACCCAGCTTGTACCCGGACACACACATCTGCACGAAGCGGGACAGCTTGTAAAGAGAGAAATAGAGAAGCTCGGCTGCTATGCAGCAGAGTTCAACACCATAGCCATCGACGACGGCATCGCAATGGGACACGACGGAATGCTCTATTCCCTCCCCTCACGCGACATCATCGCCGACAGCGTGGAATATATGTGCAACGCCCACAAGGTAGACGCCCTTGTCTGCATTTCTAACTGCGACAAGATTACCCCGGGAATGCTCATGGCATCCATGCGTCTGAACATCCCCACAGTCTTTGTTTCGGGCGGTCCCATGGAGGCAGGAAAGTACAAAGGACAGAAGCTCGACCTCATCTCGGCGATGATCAAAGGCGCCGACACATCCGTATCGGACGAAGAACTCGCCGAGGTTGAGAGACGTTCATGCCCCGGCTGCGGAAGCTGTTCGGGAATGTTCACAGCGAACTCCATGAACTCACTCACCGAAGCCATCGGTCTTTCACTGCCCGGCAACGGCACAATCCTTGCCACACACACCAACCGCGAGCAGCTGATGAAAGACGCGGCAAAACTCATCGTAGAAAACGCATACAAATACTACGAAGAGGGCGACGAGAGCGTACTTCCCAAGAGCATTGCCACACGCGAGGCATTCCTCAACGCAATGACACTGGACATTGCAATGGGCGGTTCCACAAACACCATCCTCCACCTGCTCGCAGTGGCACAGGAGGCAGGTGTAGACTTCAAGATGGAGGACATCGACAAGCTCAGCCGCTGTGTACCCTGCTTGTGTAAACTCGCGCCCAACACAGCAAAATACAGCATCGAGGACTGCGGACGCGCAGGCGGTATCCTCGGCATCCTCGGTGAACTGGCCAAAGGCGGCCTGCTCTACACTGATGTAAAGCGTGTCGACGGAGCCACACTCGGCGAAGATATTGCAAAGTACAGCATCCTCGGCGAAAATATAGACGCAGAGGCAGCACGCATATACGGAACAGCACCCGCAAACGTATTCAGCAACGTAATGGGCTCGCAGAGCACAGTATGGGAATCGCTTGACACCGACCGCGAAAACGGCTGTATCCGCGACCTTGAACACGCCTATTCAAAGGACGGCGGCCTCGCAATCCTCTTCGGCAACATAGCAAAGGACGGATGCGTAGTGAAGACAGCGGGCGTAGACGAAAGCATCTGGAAGTTCAGCGGCACCGCAAAGGTATTCGACTCACAGGACGCTGCCGTAGAGGGTATCCTCGGCGGCAAGGTACAGGCAGGCGATGTAGTAATCATCATCTACGAAGGTCCCAAAGGCGGCCCCGGTATGCAGGAGATGCTCTACCCCACCTCTTACATAAAATCACGCCATCTTGGCAAAGAGTGTGCCCTCATCACCGACGGACGCTTCAGCGGCGGAACATCGGGCCTCAGCATCGGACACATTTCACCCGAAGCAGCAGCAGGCGGCAATGTAGGCAAACTGCGCGATGGCGACATCATAGAAATAGACATCCCCAACCGCACAATAAACGTAAAACTTACAGATGAGGAGCTCAACGCACGCGAAATGTTCCCCATGACACGCGACAGGGTAATCCCCAAGAGCCTCAAGGCGTATGCCAACATGGTAAGTTCGGCAGACAAGGGCGGCGTAAGGATTATAGAATAATAACAAACAACAAAACCGGAAACCATGGAAAAAGAAATTATCAGAGGTGCCGAAGCCTTGATGCGCTCACTGAAGAACGAGCAGGTAGACACCATCTTTGGCTATCCCGGCGGTTCAATAATGCCGGTGTTTGACGCACTGTACGACCACAAAGAGGACTTCAAACAGATACTTGTGCGCCACGAACAGGGAGCAGTACACGCGGCCCAGGGCTACGCACGCTCATCCGGCAAAGTAGGAGTATGTATAGTAACAAGCGGTCCCGGCGCCACAAACACCCTCACAGGTATAGCAGACGCAATGCTTGACAGCACACCGATAGTAGTAATCGCAGGACAGGTGATGTCCTCGGTACTCGGCACAGACTTCTTCCAGGAGGTAGACCTTGTGGGAGTAACACAGCCCATATCGAAATGGAGCTATCAGATAAGAAGCGTCGAAGATATACCCTGGGCAGTATCACGTGCATTCTACATTGCACGCACAGGACGCCCCGGTCCCGTCGTTCTCGACTTCACAAAGAACGCACAGACCGCACAGGCTGCATACGAACCTGCAACAGTAGACTTCGTAAGAAGTTACGTTCCCTATCACAAACCCGATGAAAAGGCAATTGCCGAAGCGGCAGAACTCATCAACCGTTCGATACGTCCCCTTGTACTTGTAGGTCAGGGAGTAGAGCTCGGCAACGCACACGAAGAGCTGAAAGCCTTTATAGAAAAAGGTAATCTGCCCACAGGCAGAACACTGCTCGGACTCTCCGCCCTCCCCAGCGACCACCCATTGAACATGGGAATGCTCGGAATGCACGGCAATCTTGGTCCCAACGTCAACACCAACAACTGCGATGTGCTCATAGCAATAGGTATGCGTTTCAGCGACCGAGTTACAGGCATTTTGTCGACATATGCTAAGCAGGCAAGGGTAATACACTTCGACATAGACCCCTCGGAAATAGACAAGAACGTACACGCCGACATACCCATCGTTGGAGACTGCAAGGAGACACTTCCTCTCATTACAGCCCTGCTCAAAGAGTGCGACCGCAAAGAGTGGCTCGACACATTTGAAGAGTATGAGAAGATTGAGGAGGAGAAGGTTGTACGCCCAGCACTCCACCCCGACGGCGGCCCCATAAGAATGGGCGAAGTGGCACGCAAGGTAAGCGAAGCCACTGGTAACAGCGCAATACTTGTAACAGACGTCGGTCAGAACCAGATGATGTCGTGCCGCTATTTCAAGTTCACAAAGCCCCACAGTTTGCTCACCTCAGGTGGCTTGGGCACTATGGGCTACGGACTTCCCGCAGCGATAGGAGCTACCTTCGGCGCACCCGACAGAACAGTATGTATGTTCTGCGGCGACGGAGGCTTCCAGATGAACATACAGGAGCTCGGCACCATCATGGAGCAGAAGCGCCCCGTAAAGATCATCATCCTCAACAACAACTACCTGGGCAACGTACGTCAGTGGCAGGAGATGTTCTTCGACAGAAGATATGCCTGGACCCCAATGCTCAACCCCGACTACATGAAGATTGCCGAAGCATACGGAATACCGGCATGCCATGTAGAGAAGAGAGAAGAGCTCGACGCGGCAATCAGTAAGATGCTCGACACCGAAGGCGCATTCATCCTGCACGTAGCAGTGATGGAAGAGGAGAACATATTGCCGATGGTTGCCCCCGGTTCATCAATAGACGAACTTATACTTGAAATTTAATCTGTTTTAAGCACGACTACTATGGAAAAAGAATTATTCACATTGATAGTATATTCCGAGAATATAGCGGGTCTCTTGAATCAGGTTACCGCAGAGTTCACACGCCGTCAGATGAACATCGAGACACTGAACGTATCATCTTCATCCATCAAGGATGTACACCGATACACCATCACTCTGTGGTCGGACGAAGAGACAATAAAAAAAGTTGTCAAGCGCCTCGAAAAGAAGATTGATGTAGTAAAGGCCGACTATTACACCGACAATGAAATTTTCATGCAGGAGGTTGCCCTCTACAAGATTTCTACAACAAAGATGCTTGCCAACCGTCAGGTGTCAAAGATTATACGCCACAGTGGAGCAAGAGTGCTCGAAATGAACTCCTCGTACGTGCTTGTCGAAAAGACAGGCAAGACCGAGGACATTGCAGCCCTCTACAAAGAGTTTGTAGCAGAGCAGTGCCTGCTTCAGTATGTAAAATCGGGCCGCGTGGCAATTACAAGAGACTACAACGAAGACCTTAGCGAACAGCTCTTCAACGAAGATGCCAAACGCAAAGGAACTAAAAGATAAAAACCATTAACATAATAAAGATTAAAGAAAATTATGGCAGAATTGAATTTTGGCGGAGTCATCGAGAACGTGATGACTTCGAAAGAGTTTTCACTTGAGAAAGCTCGTGAAGTATTGAAAAACGAAACAATCGCAGTGCTTGGTTACGGCGTTCAGGGCCCCGGTCAGGCATGCAACCTTCGCGACAACGGCTTCAACGTAATCGTTGGTCAGCGCGAAGGCAAGACATACGACAAAGCAGTAAGCGACGGTTGGGTTCCCGGTGAGACTCTCTTCTCTATCGAAGAGGCAGCCGAGAAGGGTACAATCGTATGTATGCTCCTCTCAGACGCTGCACAGATCGCAGTATGGCCCAGCGTAAAACCCTACCTCACAGCAGGCAAGGCTCTTTACTTCTCACACGGTTTCGGTATCAACTGGAGCGACAGAACAGGTATCGTTCCTCCCGCCGACATCGACGTTATCATGGTTGCACCCAAAGGTTCAGGTACATCATTGCGTACAATGTTCCTCGAGGGTCGCGGTTTGAACTCATCATACGCTATCTATCAGGATGTTACAGGTCGCGCTATGGAGCGTGTACTCGCATTCGGTATCGGTATCGGTTCGGGCTATATGTTCGAGACAACATTCGAGCGCGAGGCAGTTTCTGACCTCACAGGCGAGCGTGGTTCTTTGATGGGTGCTATCCAGGGTCTTCTCCTTGCACAGTACGAGGTATTGCGCGAGAACGGCCACACACCTTCAGAGGCATTCAACGAGACAGTAGAGGAGCTTACACAGTCTTTGATGCCCCTCTTCGCAAAGAACGGTATGGACTGGATGTATGCTAACTGTTCTACAACAGCACAGCGTGGTGCTCTCGACTGGATGACACCCTTCCACGATGCAATCAAGCCCGTTATGTACCAGCTCTACGACTCTGTAAAGACTGGTAAAGAGGCTCAGCGTTCAATCGACTCCAACTCACAGCCCGACTACCGCGAAAAGCTCAACGAAGAGTTGAAGGCACTCCGCGAGAGCGAGATGTGGCGCACAGCAGTTGTTGTACGTCAGCTCCGTCCCGAGAACGATGTACCCCAAAAGTAATATTGTTCCATTGACATAACAACACAAAAAAATGCAAGACCACGGTCTTGCATTTTTTTATTACTGTCCGGTAAACATGCTTAAGCCCTTAAGGTTCTATTCTTTAAGTTGCTACAAACCCCATTGCTTCATTGAGAGGTTCATTGCTTCATTGATGCGCATTAAGCTTTTAGGCAGACTGCGCCAATGACTTTTGGAAAGAGGCGAGGACTGTTTGAGCGAGCGTAGCGAGTGAGTTCCGCAGCCCCAAAAGTCATCAGCTGAGGCTGCCGTTAAG
>JAZNKR010000063.1:0-6877 GCA_045578665.1 Bacteroidaceae bacterium
TTAAACAAAGTTTACGTTCTTTTTGTGCCGACAAAAAGAACCAAAAAGCTCTGCGCATGGGCGCTTTCTTAACGGCAGCCTTAGCTGATGACTTTTGGGGCTGCGGAACTCGCCCATACTTCATATGGGCTCAAACAGTCCTCGCCTCTTTCCAAAAGTCATTGGCGCAGTCTGCCTAAAAGCTTAATGCGCATCAATGAAGCAATGAACCTCTCAATGAGGTAATGGGGCTTGTAGCAACTTAAAGAATGGAATCTTAAGAATTTAAACATGTTTACCGGACAGTAATAAAAGAGAATGTAGAATTGTGATATATAAAAAGAACAGAACGCCCATGAATAGGCGCTCTGCTCGGTGATGGTATGTGCTTCTGACGATTACTGGTACATGAATCGTTTGATACTCTGTTTGGGTGTCTTTTCGAACGGCTCTTCGCGGAAATCACAGTCGTTTATGCGGCTGTATGCGGGAAGTTCTTCATTCATCTTCATTACGTTGTCGCGCAACTGCTGTTTGAGCTCATCTGCCGAGATGCCGGCACTCTTGGCGGCAGCCCAGTCCACTACGAGAAGGGCGATGATGGAGTTCTTACGGCCTACTGCGAGCGACTCTATCACGTAGGGAATAGAATTGAGCTTGTCCTCAATCTCTTCGGGGTACACATTCTGTCCGCTTGAGGTGAGAATCATGTTCTTGCAACGTCCTTTGATGAATACGTTCTCTTTGTAGTCGAGGATACCCATGTCTCCTGTCTTGAGCCATCCGTCGCCGGTGAATACAGCCTTTGTAGCCTCTTCGTTCTTGTAGTATCCCATCATTACGAAGGGGCCTTTGACCTGTATCTCTCCGAGTACTTTGGCGGGACGGGGTGAGTCTATTCTCAATTCAATGGGACGGGCGGGCTTTCCGCATGAACCGGCTGCAAATTCGCTCTTGTCGCAGTATGAGATGAGCGGACCGCACTCTGTCATTCCATATCCTACCGAGTAGGGGATACCAATCTTGCGCATTGCATCTTCGACCTCTTTGTTGAGCGCTGCTCCACCGATGAGGAAGCCTTGTGTGAGTTCGCCACCGAATGTTGTGAGGAGCTTCTTGCGTATTGTGGAGAGGAGGAAGTTCTTCAGTATGGGTATATTGAGCATTACGCGCATAGCAGGCTTGCGCAGTGTAGGGATAACCTTCGAACGGAAGATCTTTTCAAGTACAAGGGGTACTGTGAGGAACATGAAGGGTTTTACGACTGCAAATGCTGCCAACATTTTTGCGGGTGTGGGCTTTGCACCGAGAATTGTTATGTGGCATCCGCCTGCCATGGGGAAGAGGAAGTCGAATGTTAGTCCGAACATGTGGGCAAGGGGAAGTACCGACAATATGTGTCCTGCGGGTTTCAAAGGTATTTTGCGCAGTGCGAAGTCGAGGTTTACCGAGATGCTTCTTGCCTGCAACATAACACCCTTGGGCGAACTTGTTGTTCCCGATGTAAAGCTGATGAGCGCAAGGTCGTCGAGAGCTTTTTCGTCTTTCTTGTAGTTTACCATATCGGCTTTTACTCCGCCTGGGTATTTCTGTGCAAAGAGGCTATCCCACTTCTCGACTGCTGTTTCGAATTTTTCGTTGAATGAGGCGAAGGGTTTCATCTCTTTCACATCAATGATTCCGAGGAATTCCTCCTTTGACTTTATTATTTCTATTGCTTCCTTGTCGTCTTTGAAGCCGTTGTAGCATGTGGCGTCGGCTATGAGTATCTTGGAGTCTGCGAAGCATGAGAGTTCAACTACCGATTTCGGGAGAAAGTCGGGTAGCAGGGGTACTATCACTGCATCGTAGGTTACGATTGCCATGAATGCCATTCCCCATTCGGCTGAGTTTCTTGCGCAGAGTGCTATCTTGTCTCCTTTTGAGATTCCGCACTCTTTGAACAGAACATGATATTTTTCTATTCCGCATGCTACATCACCGTATGTGAGAGTGTTTGCGCCGAAGTTTGTGAACATGGGCGATTCCCAATACTTTTTCACTGATTCGGCAAAATGGTTCAGGTAGTGTTCCATAAATTCTAATTTAAATAAAAAATAAGCTTTCGTGTATGTAGTTCTGAAAACAGCCGTCTTTCTTGTGGGAAGGACGGCTGTTTTCTTTTTTTGTAGGTTGTCTATTGATACATGAATCGTTTGATGCTCTGTTTAGGAGTCTTTTCAAACGGGTCGGGTCTCAATTCTATATCGTTGACCCTGCTGTATGCCGGCAGGTCTACGTTTATTTTATTTATCTCTTCGCGAAGCATCCGGTCGAGTGCTTCTGCTGAGATTCCATCGGCTTTTGCTGCGTCCCAGTTGGGAACTATGAGTCCAATGATTGCATTCTTGCGTCCTACTGCCAATGACTCTACAACGTAGGGGAGGTTGTTTAGTTTCTCCTCAATCTCTTCGGGGTAGATGTTCTGACCGCTTGCAGAGAGTATCATGTTCTTGCAACGACCCTTGATATATACGTTCTCCTTTTTGTCGAAGAGTCCCATGTCTCCGGTGCGCAACCATCCGTCTTTTGTGAATGCTGCTTTTGTGGCTTCCTCGTTCTTGTAGTATCCGAGCATGACGTTGTCGCCTTTTACCTGTATCTCGCCAAGAACTTTTGCGGGGTTGGTGGAGTCAATCCTCAATTCCAACGGACGTACAAGGCGACCGCATGTGTAGCGTTCGAAGTCTTTGTAGTCGCAGTATGATATGATAGGACCGCACTCTGTCATTCCGTAACCAACACAATAGGGGAATTTCATCTTTTTCATCCAGTCCTCAACCTCTTTGTTGAGCGCTGCGCCGCCGATGATTACTCCGTGGAGAAGGTTGCCGCCGAATGTCTTGTAGAGTTTGTCGCGCACAGCCTTCAGTATTATGCGGTTGAGTCCGGGGATGGCAAGTGCCACTCTCATCGCAGGCTTTTTGAGCATAGGGATTACCTTTGACTTGAATACCTTCTCTATTACCATAGGTACGGTAAGGAACATGAAGGGTTTCACCTCTGCCAATGCTGCGAGAAGACGCGCGGGGGTGGGCTTCTGTGTGAGCATTGTAATCTTTCCGCCGATTGTCAGTGGGTAGAGGAAGTCGAATGTCATTCCGAACATGTGTGCCAACGGCAGGATGGAGAGGATGTGTCCACCGGGATGTGCGGGGATTGCAGCATGGGCAAATCTCATGTTTGACGAAAGGCTTCTTACGGGGAGCATTACACCTTTGGGTGCGCTGCTTGTGCCTGATGTGAAGCTGATGAGTGCCAAACGCTCCATATCGTCGTTACTCTTTGAGTAGTCGATCATCTCGGCAGAGATTCCTTTGGGATATTCTTTGCTGAATTTTGCCTCCAAATCTGTTGCAGCCTCATCGAAAAGTTCGTTGTATGAAACAATACGTTCCATTTTCATAAGGTTGTAGACTCCGAGAAAATTCTCTTTTTCTTCAAAGGGCTTGAAGATATCCTGCTCCTTATTGAATGAACGCAGTATATCATTGTCCAATATAAGCATTCTGCAATCGGAGAAGCATGAGAGCTCTACTACCGATTTGGGCAGGAAGTCGGGCAGGAAAGGTACGATGACTGCGTCGTATGTTACTATAGCAAGGTATGCTACACCCCACTGTGCGGAGTTGCGTGCACACAATGCAATCTTGTCGTCTTTCTTTATGCCGCTCTCTTTGAATAATATATGGTATTTCTCAATACCCGCAGCAATATCGCCGTATGTAAGTGTTTCAGCACCGAAGTTGCAAAAAGCGGGCATGTCCCAATACCGCTTGATGGCGGTATTAATATGATTCAAGTAATGTTCCATTATTACACAAATTTTTATTTTTGTGCAAATATGGACGCTTTGATTCACTTTTTTGCTCTCTGTACCGTTGTTTAACTCAATTTAAGTATATTAACACAAAAGATATGTGTTAATTATATTTACATTTTGTTTTTGTTAACAGAGAACAGGTTCTTTTGGGACATTCAGATGTATTTTCTTATACTCGGGGTTATTTGTACATGAATCGCTTGATGCTCAACTTCGGAGTTTTTTCAAAGGGCTCTTTGCGAATTTCGCATAGTGTTATCTGGCTGTAAGAGGGTAACTCTTTGTTCAGTGCAAAGACATTGTTCTCTATTTCCTTGTTCATGGTCTCTTCGTCGATGCCTGCCTCTTTTGCTGCATCGCTGTTTGCTACAACAAGCGCCACGAGGGTATTCTTGCGTCCTACAATCAACGACTCTGTAACGTATGGCAACTGGTTGACCATGTCCTCTATCTCTTCGGGGTAGATATTCTGACCGTTGGCTGTGAGTATCATGTTCTTGCAACGTCCTCTGATATACATGTTTTCGTCAGCGTCCATTGTGCCCATGTCTCCTGTCTTGAGCCATCCGTCTTCTGTGAATACCTCTTTAGTGGCTTTTTCGTTCTTGTAATATCCTACCATCACTGCGTCGCCGTGTACCTGTATCTCGCCGGGTATCTCTGCGGGGTTCTCCGAGTCGATGCGTACATCCACTGATGGACGTGCAATCGCTCCGCATGAACGTATGGCAAATTGTTTCCAGTTCTTGTAGCCGATGAGCGGGGCGCACTCTGTCATTCCATAACCTACAAGGTAGGGGAATTTCATTTCGTGCATCAGCTCTTCAACCTCCTTGTTCAATGCTGCGCCACCGAGTATGAGACCACCGATACCGACGTTGCCACCGAATGTCTCAACAAGTTTTGTTCTGATCTTCTTGAGCAATATGCCTCTTACACCGGGGATGTGCATCAGTATGCGTATCATGGGTTTTTCGAGCATAGGCATCACTTTCGAGCGGAATATCTTTTCAATAACCAAAGGTACAGTAAGGAACATGAAAGGTTTCACCTCCGCAAGTGCTGTTATCAGACGTGCAGGTGTGGGCTTTACTGTGAATATGTGTATGTGGCAACCTTTTGTGAAGGGGAATATGAAGTCGAATGCCTGACCGAACATATGTGCCAAGGGCAATATCGACAATATTGTCCATCCGGGGTTTGCCTCCATCTCTTTGAGTGCAAATTCGAGGTTTGCAGAAATTGCGCGTGCGGGTATCATTACGCCTTTGGGAGAACTGCTTGTTCCTGAGGTGAAGCTGATTACCGCAAGTGCATCGAGATTGGTTTTTGCATAGTTGACG
The DNA here is from genome assembly GCA_045578665.1 of Bacteroidaceae bacterium. Classification (GTDB taxonomy): domain Bacteria; phylum Bacteroidota; class Bacteroidia; order Bacteroidales; family Bacteroidaceae; genus HGM04593. Next base: position 5,185 of record JAZNKR010000063.1, read on the forward strand.
CGTTTGGGTGTAACGCCGCTGGGATAACGTGTCGCAAATGTCTTTTCAACCTCTTCTTCTATATCCTGATGCAAGTTGTTGCTCTCGGGCATTATTTTTATTCCTAACACATTTATTATTGCCCCGAATTGATCTATCTCTGCAAAATCGTTGGCAACATCGTGCTTTCTGAAACTTGTCATTATGGCATCATCTACGAGAATTAGACGGCTGTCAGATATTTTGGTAAGTTCAACTACATTCTTGGGTAGGAAATCCGGCAACAGAGGTACTGCAACTGCATCGTATGTGAGTACTGCAAGGTAGGCAATGCACCATTCTGCCGAGTTTTTGCCACAAAGAGCAATCTTGTCTCCTTTGTTGATGTTGCACTTCTCGAACAAAATGTGATATTTTGCTATTCCTGCAGCAATGTCTCCGTATGTGAATGTATTTCCACCATAGTTTGTAAGTGCGGGGTTGTTCCAATAGTTCTTTATGGCGTCATCGATGTAACCAAGATAGTGTCTCATATTATAATTTCTTTTTATAATCTCTTTTTTCTTTAAACCAAATACGTGGAGTCGCAATTTGCCAGACCTGTTTGCAGGCGCTTTTCTGCGTAATCCGATGCAAATTTCCGAATAGATTTTCAGAATTCAATATTTCACTGACAAAGAGCCATCTAAAATGCCTAAAATCGATATATAGGGGCGAAAAACCATATATAGGGGTGAAATACTAAAACTGAAAATGTAAAATTCAATCCACTACGAGTCTTGTTATCTCGTTCCTTATCCATTTTTCTCCTAAATAATGCGTACTCGTCCCTTCTCTCCTTTTCTCGATTATTTGTATGTCTTTAGCGGATTTTTGCCAATTCGTTGACAGATTTTTGTCTGTTCTAAAAACATATGTTATCTTTGTACGTTAGAAGATTAGTGAATAAATCTGCATTAATAGTTTCAATGAAAACCATAAATTTATGAGATACATATATATATTACTACTGGCCGTTCTTTTTATAATAGTACCTGTTGCAACAGTATCCGCTCAGCGCAATAGGGCAAGTGTAGAGTCCAAGACAATAAAATTGAATAAAAAAGAGTTCTTGAAAAAGGTTGCCGATTTCGAAAAATCTCCATCTCAGTGGAAATATCTTGGAGATAAACCGGCAATAATAGATTTCTATGCTGACTGGTGCGGTCCCTGCAGAAGATTGGCACCTCTGCTTGATGAACTTGCCTTAGAGTACGAAAACAAGATCTATATATATAAGGTAAACGTTGATAACGAAAAGGAGATAGCCGAAACATTCGGCATCACTTCCTTGCCTACAATAGTCTTTGTGCCGTTGGAAGGCAAACCTTCGGCCGGTACCGGTTTTTTACCCAAAGAGGTTCTGAAGAAAGCTATAAATGATATTCTATTGAAACCCTCAAAGTAAAAGTATTTATGCTGCGAGCCTATGCTCATGACGATTCATTGAGAAAAAGATAAATTTTTAATTATTACTGTCCGGTAAACATGCTTAAGCCCTTAAGGTTTTATTCTTTAAGTTGCTACAAGCCACATTGCTTCATTGAGAGGTTCATTGCTTCATTGATGCGCATTAAGCTTTTAGGCAGACTGCGCCAATGACTTTTGGAAAGAGGCGAAAGTTTGTGCAAGCGAGAGCAGAGGGCAAATTCATTTGCACTATGCCGAGAGTAGC
>JAZNKR010000064.1:0-3700 GCA_045578665.1 Bacteroidaceae bacterium
CTCCCTCTCGGTGAGCGACGCCGCCGGCAGACAACAGACCTCCTACACCCACAATATGTACAGCTACCTGCTTCTTGGCTCCGAACTCAAAGGCTACATCCCCGACGCCGCCCGCTACTTCGACATCGCCAACAAAGAGCGCACCGAAGAACTCGACCTGCTGATGCTCACCAACGGCTGGACCTCCTACGACTGGACAAAACTGGCACGCAAAGAGATAGTGCTCGACCAACCGATGGAGAAGGGAATAACCGTAAAAGGAACATTCTACAAGAAAGAGAAAAACAAGAAGTTTGGTCAATTGGGCCGCTTCACACTGATTCCGCAGAAAAACCTAAAAATGAAGTTCGAAATCTGTTACAAGGACAGCACTATCAGCAACTACGAATTTGCATCGGACAAGAAAGGAATGTTCCAACTGCAAGCCGAAGACTTCTGCGGTAAAAAGATAGGTGCAATCACACCGATGTTGGCTGCCGACCAAATAGTGGATTCTATATATTCGTTTTCTCTCGACCGCTACTACTCGCCCGAATTTAGACTCTTCGACTATTGGGAACGCCACACAGGAATGCCGCTTACCGACAAAGAGAAACGCGAACAAGAGGCAAAAAGCATCAAACTGCGTCCGTTCGAATATATGCTCTCTTCGGTAGAGGTAACGGCAGCAAAGGAGTTTGAACGTTACAGCCGTCCACCGCATAGCGAAATGCGATTCGACTATCTCGACGAGTGGGAATATGCACAGGATGTAACCTTCCTGAATGAATCGAAAGACTACGACAAGTACAGCAATAAAATTCAGGAACGGATGAATGACATCGCAAACGAGGAAGAGTATATTACGTTGTTGGACAACGAAACAACAGAGCTATCCAGTATAACGGAATGGCCAATAACAAGCGATGTTCCTATGATCAAATATTTAGGCAATATCAGATACTGGAGCCGTATGGATATTCTAACTTCTGGTGGCGGTGGTGGTGATGCGCCGACACGCGACTCCAATTACCTTAAAATCCCTTATCAGATGTTTCCAAATGCCTACACAGCTGCCGATGTTGTGCGCAGTGCCATCAAACGCCACAATTACAATTGGGCATACTGGGTGCAGCTGATGGTTGTAGCAGGCGAGTACAATCCCGACTCTGTTCCTCGCCCCGACAATGATTATCTGAAAGGTAAAAATTCCATGAAGATGACAAACTTCAAGGAATTTGTAATACGAAGCGACAAGGATACGCGCGAACAATTCGAAAATCTGCAATCAGAGTGGACTCGTAAGGGTAGAGCTATGGACAACAAGATGCACTACATGAAATTCTATTTAGGATTCCTATCGCATATGTATGTGGGTGGAGGAGATGAAAAGGACGGCTATCCAGGAATGAATTTCATTCGCCGGATTGAAAGCGGAATGAACAAAGGACGCTCGTTCCCCATGAACCCCAACTACGTAGCCTGCATGATTCCCTACACCGAAGAGGATGAGCAGACCGGCATTGTACCCGACCTGCACACGGGCAGTGTCAAGCGCTACACGTCGATACAGGGCTACAGCGAGAGCAAGCTGTTCTACTCGCCTGACTACAAAGGCAAGCAACTCGCTGAAAAGGACTTCCGCCGCACGTTGATATGGGTACCATCGGCAAAAGCAACCGACGGTAAAGCAAGCATCGAACTTTGCAACAGCAGCGTGGCAAAGGAAATCAGCGTAAACGCCGAGGGTTGTGGCAGCGGAACAATCTACGGCAGCGACCTGAACATAATTACCCGTATACTCTCCGATGAGCAGAGAGCAATATCAGAACAAAAGAGTACTGCCACATTGAAAAACAACCCTGCAATGCTTGCCTATTGCATGAAACTGATAAATGACGGACAAAAACTATACAAGGAACAAGAGTATAAAGGTGCATTCGCCAATTTCAGCGATGCAGCAGCAATGGGTGAACCAACCGCCGCATACCTTACAGCCATCTGCTATGCCTATGGTCAAGGTACAGACAAGGACAGCATAAAAGCATTCAGCCTCTATCGTTCGGCTGCTAACAGTGGTATAGTCTCCGCTCTACATCAGTTGGCTACATGCTACAAGGATGGCAATGGAACAAAAAAGGACAATGCCCTTGCACTGAAATATTACACCCTTGCTGCCGACAGCGGTTCTGTGCGCTCGATGAGCATGCTCGCCAAAAGCTATGATGAGGGGCTTTTCACAGGAAAGAATAACGAAAAAGCCATCGAGTGGTACAAACGCGCCGCCGAAAAAGAGGAGCCGTATGCAATGTACAAGGTTGCCCGTATGTACGAACATCAAGACTCGGTTGACGGCAAGAAAAGCAAACTCCTGCGCGAGTCGGAGACAATAAAGCTATACACCCGCGCTGCCGAACTGCGCAACCCGCAAGCACAAATGAAACTCGCCGACTTCTATGGCAACGGACGCTATGTGAAGAAAAACAAGAAAGAACGCTTCAAATGGCTTCTGCACGCCGCCGACAACGGGCTTATAGAGGCTCAGGAACAGGTCGCCAGATGTTACGAGAAGGGTCGCGGAATAAAAAAGAATGATATCAAAGCCTATAGATGGTACAAGAAAGCCGCCGCGCAAGGCAGTGAAATAGGTAAAGTTAAAGCACATGAGTTTGAAGTACTAAGGTTTTATAAGTAACTTTGTGAATAGACAATGTTTTTGAACTCCTCCGTCTTCAAAAACGAGTTTTTGAATCCACCTCCTCTTCAAGAGGAGGAGTTATGGTAACATATTGAATAACAAATAGAAAAAACTCTCCCTCTTGGATAAGAGGGACATTGCGTAATAAGCAATGTTTGCGACGACGGGAGCTTTAGCTCCCCAAAGGAGTGCCGAACGTAAAGTGAGGCTTAGAACGGGGGAGGGAGTTTGACAGAAAACACAAGCAAAACATTCAACCCCCTCCGACAATAACACTGATAATTAAACAACTATGCTACACAAACTTCTACATACCGCACTATTCCTGCTCACCGTCCTCTGCGCCCATGCCGATGGTTACATGCTTGACACCCTTGTGCTAAAAAGCCTCGTCGCCTCCCGCGCATTGCCACAGGAACGCGTCTATCTGCATTTCGACAACAGCGGATATTATTTGGGCGAGACAATGTGGTTCAAAGCCTACTGCACTGGCGGCAACGGCATGGCTATTGCCACCCCGAAGAGCAAGGTGCTTTATGTAGAACTTTGCGCCCCCGAAGGCTATGTAGTGGAAACAAAGAAATACAAACTCGATGAAAAACGGCAGATACCACTGCGAGTTAGAACTGCGCAAAGAATTGCTCTCCGATTACTATGAGATATACCCTTATATCCCCTCCCTAATAGTAATAAAGAATTTGTCAGCTGTTAATTTTAATGATTTTTTTTAGTTTACATTAAACCTTTTTAATTTTAAACAGTCTAACAAATGAGATGAGAATAGCAAATACAATCATACTGCTGATAATAGCAAATTTCATTATACTATCCTGCGTCAACCAAGAAGGAGTCGACAAAACCCTTTCACTCGCAGGCGACAACCGCACCGAATTAGAGCAAGTACTTGCCCATTACAAAAACAGAGGTGAGCGCAAGAAGTATCGTGCGGCATGTTACCTCATAGACAATATGAAGTATCATGGTTCGTATGGTAAAATCGAATACCTCGACAACCGAATAGAC
>JAZNKR010000065.1:0-7750 GCA_045578665.1 Bacteroidaceae bacterium
AAAAGCTTAATGCGCATCAATGAAGCAATGAGCCTCTCAATGAAGCAATGGGGCTTGTAGCAACTTAAAGAATAGAACCTTAAGGGCTTAAGCATGTTTACCGGACAGTAATATTTATTTTTAGTGTTCAGCGAGCGAAAGTAACTTCGGCGTCCCGCCAGAGTTACGAATAAGCGAGCGCAATCGGTCAATTATTTTGCTCTAAATTTATCTATTAAACGAATTAGTGCTAACTTTGCACTCAAAATTTAAAATTTTATGGATAAGGTCTCGGAAAACCCTTTAAAAAACCGACAAGCGGACGGAATGCCGCTTATGATTGTTACGGCGTTGTTCGTTACGCTGTATTTAGTCTCTAATATTATGGCAGTCAAAGTGATAGGCTTTGCCGGAGTGTTTTATTTCGATGCAGGTACAATAACCTTCCCATTTGCATATATGCTTGGCGATGTCCTTACGGAACTATGGGGTTTCCGTACAGCTAAACGTGTCATTTGGATAACATTTCTTTGTAATATAGTGCTTGTTGCCTGTACGCAGATAGGTGTGTGGCTGCCATCGCCCGACTATCTTGCAGAGACGGCTGGGGCTTACAATCATGTCTTTACATATGTCCCGCGCATAGTGTTGGGGTCGTTGGCGGGCTTCTTGCTTGGCGAACTTTCCAATGCGTGGGTGATGGAGAAGATGAAAAAGAAAATGCATGGCCGTCGCCTGTGGATGCGCACAATCGGAAGTTCAATGGTGGGCTATGTCTTCGATACTCTGCCTTTTGTGCTGATAGCCTTTGCTGGGGTGGTCTCTACACGCGAACTGCTGCTGATGCTTGCTTTCCAATATTTTGCAAAATTGTTGATTGAGGCAACAATGGGTACTCCTATGGCTTACGCTGTGATATATTGGGTGAAAAGAAAGGCAATCGGTAAAAAATAGGCTTATGGAAAGATATTCTGTCATACATACAATAATGCCACGCGAATTTGTGCTTTTGCAAGGTGGTGGTTGTCGTTGGGGAAAATGTGCATTTTGCGATTACCATAATGACGTAAGCGAAAATCCTTTTGCGGTCAACAGCGAAGTGTTGCAACAGGTAACGGGTTGCTACGGTGTGCTTGATGTTATAAATTCGGGTTCGGCAATGGAGTTGGATGATGAGACTGTTGCTATGATAAATAGTGTAGTCAAGGAAAAAGGAATACACACATTGTGGTTTGAAGCGCACTATATGTATCGAAATCGTTTGGAAGAGTTTGCCGCAAGGTTTGCTCCTGCTGCGGTAAAGTTCCGCTGTGGAATAGAGAGTTTCGATGGAGCGCAGCGTAAACTGTGGAATAAGGGTGTTCCGTTGGATGTTACTCCTGCGGATGTTGCGCGCTATTTTCAAGGTGTCTGTCTGCTATGTTGCACCGAGGGTGAGAATTTTGAACGTATAGCAACAGATATTGATATTGCCGAGCGCTATTTTGAGTATTACAGTGTCAATCTTTTCTGCGACAATAGTTCCGGGTTGAAGCGCGACGAGGCTCTTGTCGGTCGCTTTATGGAAGAACTGTATCCCCGGCTTCTCCGTTCACAGAAGGCTGAGGTTCTTTTGGGTAATACAGATCTTGGTGTAGGATAAGCTATTTATATGTAGGTGTTCGGTAAACGTATTTAAGTCGTTCAAAATTCGATATTTAAGTGGTTGCAAGCCCATATTTTTATTAAGACAAATTTAAATCAATGATTGGAACTCCCTCGCCCTTCGGGCACTCCCTCTTCAAGAGGGAGAATGTCGTACGTCAGTAATTTTCAAGAATTTACATTCCTCCTCTTGAAGAGGAGGTGGATTCAAAAACTTGTTTTTGAAGACGGAGGAGTTCAAAACATAAGCAGAATAAAAATTTACCGGACACCAATGATCTATATATAAACATCAAAGGCGAGAATCGACCGATTCTCGCCTTTGATGTTGTCTGGCGGTATGTTACATATTTGTGAATCCTATTATTTTCTGCACTTCGGAGAGTGTCTTTGCAGCGCTGATGCGTGCTTTCTCTGCGCCCTCTGCGGCAATTTTCTTCAGCAGTTCTGTGTTTGAAGAGTATTCAACAATTCTTTCGCGGATGGGGGCAATCTTGTTTACGATGTCCTCGGCGAGTTGTTTCTTCAGGTCGCCGTATCTTATTGAACAGTCGTTCCACTTCTCGTTGAAATATTGGTATGTATCGGGGGTTGATGCCACCTCGAGCAGGGTGAAGAGATTCTGTATCACTTCGGGTTTCTCCGAGTTGGGCTCTGTGGGACCGCTGTCTGTAACCGCTTTCATCACCTTCTTGCGTATTGTTGCGGCGTCATCTATAAGGTATATGCAGTTGCCTTCCGATTTTCCCATCTTGCCCGAGCCGTCGAGTCCGGGTATTTTTATGCCCTTGCCGGCGAGTGAGTATGATTGGGGTTCGGGGAAATATTCCACGCCATATATGTTGTTGAAGCGGCGTGCAAACTTGCGTGCCATCTCCATATTCTGCTCCTGGTCTTTTCCTACGGGCACCTTCACTGCCTTGTGGATGAGGATGTCGGCAGCCATAAGGGTGGGGTAGGTGAGGAGGCCTGCGTTTACATTGTCGGGCTGTTTGCGTGCCTTCTCCTTGAACGATGTTACGCGTTCGAGTTCGCCGAGGTAGGCGTTCATGTTAAGGTAGAGATAGAGCTCAAGCACCTCTTTCACGTCGCTCTGTATGTATATTGTCGACTTCTCTGGGTCGATGCCGCAGGCAAGGTATTCGGCAAGGATGGTGTATGCGCTCTTGCGTATATCTTCAGGCTTGGGATGTGTTGTCAGTGAGTGCCAATCGGCAATGAAGAAGAGGCAGTTGTAATCATCCTGCATCTTGACGAAGTTTGTTACTGCACCGAAATAGTTGCCCAGGTGTAGGTTGCCGGTAGGGCGAATGCCACTGACTACTGTTTCCATATTGTAATATTGTTTTTTGCGTTGTTGTTAATCGTTGTTGTTTGTAATGTCTGTTTCTGCTGTGTCCTGATGGCTTTTGTGGCAGAAAACCTGCTTAATTTTTGGCAAAGATAGCTTTTTTTGTGCTTTTATGAAAAATAATCGCAAAAAGATTTGGTGATTATCAAAAAAAGCATTACTTTTGCATCGCATTTGAGGGTTGAGCCCTTTTGAAGGGGCGTTTAGCTCAGCTGGTTCAGAGCATCTGCCTTACAAGCAGAGGGTCGGCGGTTCGAATCCGTCAACGCCCACTCGACTCAAATGCAACCGATAAAATCGGGCGTTTAGCTCAGCTGGTTCAGAGCATCTGCCTTACAAGCAGAGGGTCGGCGGTTCGAATCCGTCAACGCCCACGATACGAAGTCTGCATATGCAGGCTTTTTTTGTTTTTAGAAACTATGTGCAGCGTCCGAAATCTCAAAAACAACAGTATAAACTCCATTTTTATCTAATTTTAAATAAACTTTTTTCCCATAGTGTGTGTTTATGGGTAAAAAGTGCTATTTTTGTACCCGAATTTTAATAGGGTACCTTATAATAATATAAAACCCTATATATAAATCACCGGTTTAAGGATTAATTTTATACTCACAAATAATGAAACTTGACATTCTAACAGCAATTTCACCTATAGATGGCAGATATAGGGGAAAAACAGAGTCTTTGGCAAACTACTTCTCGGAATATGCCTTGATGAAATATCGCGTATTCGTTGAAATAGAGTATTTTATAGCATTGTGCGAACTTCCTTTGCCTCAGTTGGAGGGTGTAGATACTGCACTCTTCCCTGAATTCCGCAAGATTTACAGCGAGTTCACAGTGGAGGATGCAACACGCATCAAGGAGATAGAAAAGGTTACCAACCACGATGTCAAGGCTGTGGAATATTTCATCAAAGAGCGTTTCGATGCAATCGGCGGTCTCGATGCCTACAAGGAATTCATCCACTTCGGACTCACTTCGCAGGATATAAACAATACCTCTATCCCCTGCACCATCAAGGCTGCTCTCGAGGAGGTCTACTATCCCGTGATTGACGAAATGCTTGCAATTCTCAAGGAGTATGCCGAGGCATGGAAAGACATATCGCTTCTTGCCCGTACACACGGACAGCCTGCATCGCCCACACGATTGGGAAAAGAGATCATGGTGTTCGTATATCGCATAGAGACACAGTTGCAGGAACTCAAGCGTTGCACCATATCGGCAAAGTTCGGTGGCGCAACCGGAAACTACAATGCCCACCATGTGGCATATCCTTCAATCGACTGGAAGGAGTTCGGCAACCGCTTCGTTACAGAGAAACTGGGCTTGCAGCGCGAACAGTACACCACGCAGATTTCGAACTACGACAATCTTGCAGCGCTCTTTGACGCCCTTGCACGCATCAATACCATCATCATTGATATGGACAGGGATTTCTGGCAATACATCTCAATGGAGTTCTTCAAACAGAAGATAAAAGCCGGCGAAGTTGGTTCGAGCGCAATGCCCCACAAGGTCAATCCCATCGACTTCGAAAACAGCGAGGGCAACCTGGGTATAGCCAATGCCGTACTTGCACACCTTGCTACAAAGTTGCCTATCTCGCGTCTGCAACGCGACCTCACCGACTCTACAGTGCTTCGCAATGTAGGTGTTCCTTTCGGACACATCGTCATAGCGATAAAGAGCACAATGGTAGGTCTGCGCAAACTCCTGCTCAACGAGACAGCCATCTACGACGAGCTCGACAACATGTGGAGCGTATGTGCCGAGGGTATACAGACAATCCTCCGTCGCGAGAGCTATCCCAACCCCTACGAGGCACTCAAGGCGCTTACACGTACCAACAGCAAAATTACACGCGAATCGCTTCTCGAATTCATCAACGGACTTGATGTCGCAGAGAGCGTGAAAGAAGAGCTTCGCAGCATCACTCCCCATACCTACACAGGAGTTTAATAGAAACAACATGGACCGTGAGGTTCGTAAAATATATAAAAATGGATAATTACAGAGACAAACGATTCGACAGGAACTCCGGAAACAGAAACGACAGAGGACGTTCCTACAATCGTAACGACGAGTTTGAGGGCAATCGCCGCCCCGGTCAACGCAACAACCGCTACCCTTCGAGAGGAAATGCGGGCGAAAATACAGAGGATAACGGAGGGCGTTTCCGCTTCAACAACCGGAACGACCGCGACAACCGTTACGGATATAACCGCAACAACAGAGGGCGCTTCAACGACGAACAGAACGAACGTCGTCCCCGCTATGCCGGCAACGACGGCGAGCAGGGTAGTGCACGTCCCTACCGCGACGGAAACTCCGCACCCCGCACAGAGAGATACAACGGTCATGGTGGCGACAGGAAACCCGCCTACTCGCACAGAGGCAACTACGATGCTTCGGCAAAGTACAGCAAAAAGAAACGTATAGAATACAAAGAGGTTGTAGCCGACCCCGATGCACCGTTGCGTCTGAACAAATACCTTGCCAATGCCGGTGTATGTTCGCGTCGCGAAGCCGACAACTTCATACAGGCCGGCCTTGTAACAGTGAACGGTGTCATAGTTACAGAGTTGGGAACAAAAATCACCCGTAACGACGATATCCGTTTCAATGGCGAGCGCATTAACCCCGAACGCAAAGTCTACATACTGCTCAACAAACCCAAGGATTGTGTAACCACAGTAGACGATCCCCAGGAGCGTAAGACAGTGCTCGACTGTCTTCGTGGAGCATGCAAGGAGCGCATCTACCCCGTAGGACGTCTCGACCGCAACACTACAGGTGTGCTTCTTCTGACCAACGACGGCGACCTCGCCTCCAAGTTGACACACCCCAAATTTATGAAGAAGAAAATCTATCATGTCTATTGCGACAAGAATGTGGCAATGTCGGATATGGCGCAGCTTACCGAAGGTCTCGACCTTGAGGACGGAAAGGCATATGCCGACGAGGTTACATACGTCAACGAGGCAGACCGCTCACAGATAGGCATAGAGATACACTCCGGAAAGAACCGCATCGTGCGCCGTATGATGGAACATCTCGGCTACAAGGTGGTCAAACTCGACCGTGTCCTCTTTGCCGGACTTACCAAAAAGAACCTTAAACGTGGCGATTGGCGCTATCTTACCGAGAAAGAGGTAAATATGTTGCGCATGGGAGCGTACGAGTAACCTTGCAGAGCCAACCCCTATACAGAAATACAAATATCAATGGAAACGATAAAACGAACAAAAATATCGGAACTTCTCGGCCTCACAACCTACGGTGCCGAGGTTAACGTAAAAGGATGGGTGAGAACCCGTCGCGGTAGCAAACAGGTAGCTTTCGTTGCTCTCAACGACGGCTCTACAATAAAGAATGTACAGATAGTAATAGACCTTGAGAAGGTAGACGAAGAGTTGGTGAAGAGAATCTCCACAGGCTCGTGTCTCTCTGTAAACGGTACACTTGTCGAGTCGATAGGTGGCGGTCAGAGCGTAGAGGTGCAGGCAACTGCCATAGAGATACTCGGCGATTGCGACAACACCTATCCCTTGCAGAAGAAGGGTCAGACAATGGAGTTCATGCGCACCGTGGCGCACCTCCGTCCCCGCACAAATACCTTCGGTGCAATCTTCCGCATACGCCACAACATGGCGTATGCTATCCACAAGTTCTTCCACGACAAAGGCTTCTACTACTTCCATACACCCATCATCACAGCTTCGGACTGCGAGGGTGCAGGACAGATGTTCCAGGTAACTACCATGAACCTCTACGACCTGAAGAAGGACGAGAACGGTTCCATCAAGTACGACGACGACTTCTTCGGCAAGCAGGCAAGCCTCACCGTATCGGGACAGCTCGAAGGTGAACTTGCAGCGACCGCCCTCGGAGCAATCTACACATTCGGTCCCACATTCCGTGCCGAGAATTCAAATACTCCCCGTCACCTTGCCGAGTTCTGGATGATAGAGCCCGAAGTTGCCTTTAACGACATTGTCGACAACATGGACCTTGCCGAGGAGTTCATAAAGTATTGCGTATCATGGGCGCTCGACAACTGCATGGACGACATCAAGTTCCTCAACGACATGATAGACAAAGAGCTCATTGAGCGTCTGCGTTCAATCGTAAACACAGAATTTGTGCGTCTTAAATATACCGAGGGTATCGAAATCCTCGAAAAGGCAGTTGCCGACGGACACAAGTTCGAATTCCCCGTATATTGGGGTGTAGACCTTGCGTCTGAGCACGAGAGATACCTCGTAGAGCACCACTTTAAACGTCCCGTAATCCTCACCGACTATCCCAAAGAGATAAAGGCCTTCTACATGAAGCAGAACGAGGATGGCAAGACAGTGCGTGCAATGGATGTACTCTTCCCGAAAATCGGCGAAATCATTGGCGGTTCGGAGCGCGAGGCAGACTACAACAAGCTGCTTGCACGTATCGAGGAACTTGGAATACCCATGAAGGATATGTGGTGGTATCTCGATACACCTCGCTACGGTTCATGCCCCCACTCGGGCTTCGGTCTCGGATTCGAGCGTCTGTTGCTCTTCGTTACAGGTATGTCCAACATCCGCGATGTGATACCTTTCCCCCGCACTCCCAACAACGCGGAATTCTAACATAAGGGTGGTTCTATAAATTAGTTCGAGGCGATTTTGAGTTTTATTTTTAGTAGATTTTTGATATTTGTAAAGGCGCGATGCGGGCATCGCAACAGAACGAATATCAAAAAGATGCAAAAATAAAGCCAAAAGCGACCGA
>JAZNKR010000066.1:0-4762 GCA_045578665.1 Bacteroidaceae bacterium
GAGAGCTTGCATGCACCCTGCTGAGGAGCGCACCAGCCAATACCGTGTGTAAAACCTGAAATGTCTACAATCTCTTTGGCCTTTACCCACTTACCCTCTTCGGGGATGGGGGCGGGACCGTGATTGGGACCTTTCTTTACAACACACATGTTTTCTACTTCGTGTGAATAAACCATAATTGAATATTTTAATTGGTGATTTTTCCGTTTGCAAATTTAATGTTTTTATTGGAATTGATGTTTAATTTGGCAAAATATTTTGGAAAGTTGTTATAAGCTGTTTTATTTTTATCGGAAAATGTTTCTTGTAGGCTGCTTATGGGCTATATTTGCAATGTTGCAAATATACGTGTTGTGTAAACTTTTTGCATAAAAAGATTGCTATATTTGCATCGGGGCTGTAGAGAGATATACAGCACTCGTTGTTGATTGGCAAACAGACTAAAAAGATAGCTTATGACATTGGAATTTGTTTTAAGACTCGTGGTGGCAGGTGTGCTCGGTGTCCTTATAGGACTCGAAAGGGAGTATCGTGCCAAGGAGGCAGGGTATCGCACACACTTCTTGGTGGCAGTGGGCAGTGCACTGCTGATGATTATATCGCAATATGGTTTTGACAGCGTCCTCGGCAAAGAGGGTGTCGGGCTCGACCCAAGCCGCATAGCGGCGCAGATTGTCTCGGGTATCGGATTCATAGGCGCCGGCACCATAATACTCAACAAGCAGATAGTGCGTGGACTGACTACGGCTGCCGGCATTTGGACCACTTCGGGCATAGGCATGTGTGTGGGTGCGGGAATGTTCACTCTCGGAATATCTGCAACCGTGCTTACTCTTGTGGGACTCGAACTGTTGAGCCGTCTCTTCAAGAACTTAGGACTGCGCAGTTTTGTCGTTGAGTTCTCCACACGCAGCAAAGAGATTCCAAAGAGAGTTTCCGCTTCGTTGGCGGATGGCGACTTCCTGATTGTTTCGTATCAGTTGGAGGAGAGGGGCATTGCCGATGCTGTTGTCTATGACGTTACCATGGTCGTGAAGTCGAAGCGCAGAAGCGACGAGAGCAATCTCATTGCCCATCTCAACAGCTATGACGATGTAGTGGTGCGAAGAATAGAATAGCTATGTTGTTGACAGATATCCATTGCCATAGTGTGCCGCACGACGACAGAAGGTTTATCCTCGACTGCGGTCCCTCTCTCCCCATCGGGGTGCAGTTTGCATCGGTGGGTATCCATCCGTGGAATATTGGCGAGGGATGGGAAGAGGCTATGCATGCGGTGGAAAATGCCGCACTCTCTTCTGTTGTGAAGACTGTGGGCGAGTGTGGGGTGGATCTGTTGAGGAGTCCGGCATCTGCATCTTTGCAGGAGCTTGTGCTCAGGAGACATATCGCCCTTTCCGAGTCTGTGGGTAAGCCGCTTGTGCTGCATATTGTCAAAGGGCAGGATATTGTCATGAGGTTGCGAAAGGAGTTGCGCCCCTGTCAGCCGTGGATTGTACATGGTTTCCGTGGCAAGCCTTCCCAGGCAAGGCAGTATCTTGCTGCGGGAATGTATCTGTCATTCGGGGTACGCTTCAATGTGGAATCGCTTCTTGTCACACCCGGCAACCGTCTTCTCTTGGAGAGCGACGAGGATGGTGCTCCGTTGGTAGAGCATTATGGAAGAGTGGCTGCGGCTCTCTCTGTTTCTGTAGAGGAACTTGCGCAGAGAGTGAATGAGAACTGTTCGATATTCAGATTCTGACAAATACACAAAAATGGCGCCCTCGGGCGCCATTTTTGTGTTCGGATGCTATTTCTTTTCGAGCGGTTTTGACCAATCGCCGATGTTTGACAGATTCACCTTGCCGGGAGGGGTTGTAGCGTCGATGCGTGCAACGGGGAGTGTCAGCTTTTCGCCGTTGAACTCTATTTCGCCACATTTCTCGCGGTCGAGTGAGGTGTTGATTGCGCGGAAGAAGGGGAAAAGGTCTTCGCCTACTGCAATCGACATATCCTCTACGGTCTCTTCCCATGTGAGAACCTTGTCGGGTGTCTCCATCCAGCGTGTGTACTGTATGTGTCTCCAGCGAGGATACCATGTGGTGCCATATACGTCGTCCATCTTTTGCCAGATGACCCACGATTTTGCCCAATCTTTGCCTTTGCCGCAACTGTCGGCATATGCCGCATCGTTGGTGTAGCGCTTGAGGTCGATGTCCATATATTCGGGGGTGAAGTTCAAGTGGCAGTCTCTGTTGGGTCTTTCGAGCAGAGCGCTGTCGTACATAGCCATAATTTTGCCCTGGAACCATCCGGCATGAGCCTCGCCCTGATTGTGGAAGGGTGATTCGCCGGCTTTCTCGCCTTTGGCATTCTCGGGACCGCCGAGGGTGTGGGCAAGCTCGTGGGCATAGATGCCGATGAGTCCCTCGATGTCGGTGCTGATGATACCGTTCTCCTTAGGCTTGTAGGCATTTACTGCCCATCCGCCACCACCGCCTGCTGCAAGGAGCAGATACATGGGCTCGGGAGTGGGTGTCGAGGGGTGCCATGCCATTATCTGTTTTGTGATACGGGGCATTTCGGTTACAACGGTCTGTTTGAGCTTTTCGTCCATATTGGGAGTGTAGTATACAACAAAACCATCGAGGTTGGTCTCAAGTTCGGGGTAGATTGCACCACCGCCGCCCCAACCGCTCTGTCCGGGACGATACTTCTCGCCGAATGATTTCTGATTTTCGCTCAACCATCCGAATGTCTGGTCTGCAATGGCGCGTCGTGTCTTGTTGATGCCTGTTTTGCGGGCTTTCTCCTCGTCGCTTGCCTGGTCGTGTATCTCTTCGAAGTGTATCTCTTCGCTGTATCCGCTGATGATGATGCGACCATCCTTGTAGGTGCGGCGTGCGCGTACGGGCTGTCCGTTCTCGCCCTTTGCGAGAACTTCCCATTTGTCGTCAACCTCTATCACTGCGTAGTTGAAGCCTTCGTACTTGTCCTGCTTGTCGGTGTATTTTGCGCCGAACTGTGCAGCGAGGTTGTTCATGCTCCATCCCTCGACGCTGCTTTGGGGGTTGGTGAGGATAAAGAGTGAACCGCCGTCTGCTACAAACTCTTCGAGGGCTTTGCACTCGGCCTCTGTATAGCCGGGGGCATTTCTGTCGAGTTGCTGGGTTACTACGATGTTGTATTTGTAGTTGGGTACCCAGCCAAAGGGGTAGATGTTGTTCTCTTCGTCGAACTGCAAACGCATACGGCTTACGCCATCCTCGTCAAGAACCTTGTCGAGTGATGCCATTGAGGGGATTGCACGGTAGCCGTCCTCTCTGAGCTGGGGAGGCATTCCCCACAGATAGGCGAATGTGCATTGGTGCGATACATCGACAAGGATGTTCAGTCCGTTGTCTTTTTCGGGTTTCACAGGCTTGGGCGGGAACTGTGCAGCAGCCTCTACGGGGAGTGTGAGTCCCTTGTGCCATGCTTCTGTTACCTCCTCGGGAGTGAATGTGCGTGTGTTGCTTGTGCAGGCAGCAATCAGCAGGGCAGCAGCAAACAACATGATGGAATTGACTTTTTTCATGGTTCGTGGTTTTGTTGTATAGTGTTGAATGCAAAATAAGAGGCTTCGCGAAGCCTCTTATTTTGTGAAATTCTGTGCTTATTTTTGGGGGATTAGAAGAGTTTGTTGGGATATTCGCCTGCCTCAATCAAAGAAACAATCTTGTCGACTGTAGCCTGACGGTCGTCTGCGTATGTTACACCGAACCATTTTGATGTGGTGTCGAGTACCTCGCAAGTTGCTTTGCCGCTGTTGATGAGTGTGTCGATTACCAAAGGAATGAAGAACTCTGATTTGGGGTTGCTTGCATTTGCCTTCAGGAAGTCAACGAACTGCTCCTCTGAGTAGTTGAAGTAGTCGGGTGTGAAGCCCCAGAAGTTCATAGATACGGGTGCATTCTCAGCAACCTCAATCCACTCGCCGTTCTCGTCCTTGTAGCAGATTTTGCCGTCAACGCGCATAATCTCTGTGCGCTCAACAACGCCAGTGAGCATATTCTCGTCGTTCTTCTCGCATACGCCGCGTGCTACGCTACCGTTCTCGCTGAGTGTGTTGCATACGCGGAAGCCTACCATGCTGTATCTGTTTGTGCTGCCTTCGGGAAGCTCTGACAACCATTTGCCCATAACTGCGAATGCGTCCTTGCCGTAGAAGTCGTCTGCGTTGATTACTGCAAAAGGCTCTTTGATAGCATTCTTGCCCATGAGCACAGCGTGGTTTGTTCCCCAGGGTTTTTTGCGGTCTTCGGGAGCTGTGAAGCCTTCGGGAAGGTCATCGATAGCCTGGAATACCAATTCTGTGGGAAGGTGTCCCTCGTATTTGCTGAGGATTTTCTCGCGGAAGTCCTGTTCGAAGTCCTTGCGGATTACGAATACCAATTTACCGAAGCCGCCGCGGATTGCATCGAAGATAGAGTAGTCCATGATGGTTTCTCCGTTGGGGCCGAGACCGTCGAGCTGTTTCAGACCGCCGTAACGGCTGCCCATTCCTGCTGCTAATACAAAAAGTGTAGGTTTCATGATTTTTTGTTTTTATTGTGTTACAAATAAATAATTGTCTATAAACGGGTACAAAGATAGACAATATCTCTGGAAAAATCTAACGAATGAAGGAAAATAATGATGGCGGCACTGGTGTTCAATGACTTATGAGGACTTTTGATGAAAGCCTCACCGAAGTAAAAATGCAAGGAAATGAAAGGTAATGAGGGCGGACGGTTTTCAA
>JAZNKR010000067.1:0-5077 GCA_045578665.1 Bacteroidaceae bacterium
GGCAATGCCGCTCTTCTCGAGGCGGCCATCGACAAGCATGTCTGCTATATGTCGGCGTGCCGTGCTCAGGCTGCATCGGCACAGCATGGCATAGTTGCGCACGGTGATGTACTCGTGTTGGGCGAAGTAGCTGTCCAAAGCCGCGGTGAGCGCATCGTCAGCAAGCGGTTGCTTCACCGCGCCGTCCCACTCGAAGGCGAGCCCCGCGATTTGCTGCGCCAACTTCTTCGATGGGCGGAAGGTGATGCCCTTGGCCACTATCTCCGTGTTGCGCAGCTCCTCGTCGGCAGCCTTGCGCGTAGCCGTGCCCACCTCGAGCGACAGCGTGCCTAAGCCGCCTAACGACACGCGGCGTCCCTGCATGAGCGCATTCGTTATCTCGCCCTCCAATGCACGCCACGCCGCTATCACATCCGTGTCGGTGAGGCTCATGGCATCGTTGATGTTCTCAGCCATATCCTTCACCTCCACGCGCTGCGTGTTGGCCACCGTCACGCGTATGCCCCACAACTCGCCTGTCTCTGCACCGTTGCGTATGCAGCGGCGCGTGCCACGGCACTTGATTGTCCCGTGGCCTGTCTTCATCCTTGTGTTTCGTTTCTTTGCCATAAATTTCTGATGATAGGTTTCTTTTCTAAAAATCTTCGGTCTCTTTTCGTAAAACCAGCGGTTCCAAATCACTGTTTCATCGCGATGACACCTACACGCCATCGCAATGACTCTATCACGTCACCGCGATGACTTACATGCACCATCGCGATAACACGGCCTATTGGCAATACACTGTAAAGATAATAAAAAGTTCCATTTTGCGCAATAGCACCGCCCATTTTTCTTCAAGGCCAAAGCACACATTCTGCCACAATGCCACTTCTGCCACGTGTTTTCATAGAGTAAATGTGCATATAAAAATAATTATTCAGGTGCGTGTAGGTAGATAATTATTTTTCATTTCCTATATAAGCTCGTACATTTACGTGGCAGTTGTGGCGTTGTGGCAGAAAATTAGATCTTTTTGCAATCTCTCACTTTGCAATTCGTTCATTTTGGGTGACGGATGACACTTGTGACGCCTATAATACACGGGTAGTAAGAAAAAAAATAATTAATTAACATGCATGCAACACATACGAATTAATTATTTATTTGCATAATAATCTATGAAAACATCTGTCACAAGTGTCATCCGTCACCCTTTCGCATTTTCAGTGGAGGCTCATGACACCATGATGTAGGCTTTACCCGATGAAGCGGAAGGAACCGATTGTGCGTATAGGAGCCAACAAGGGTGGACACAGGGAAGTGTTGTAGTGCAGAAAAGGACCACCCCATAAAAGGACTTAATTTGGCCCCTGCGGGCATCGGCTTTCGTTTTCAATTTTCAATTCATTCCGTGCACTATTGGCCGTTGTATGATTTTCACATAATGGCGAACTTTGCAAAAAGCCAACAATAGTATGTTGAACATCACAAGGAAATCATATACCTTTGCAAAAAAACAAGCAATCATGGGAACACAAGCTTCGACAAACAAATACGGATATTGGGACACCGTTGCAGAATATTTACCCCACTATCACACTCGAAACGATGTATTGCTGAGCGATATATTAGTCCGATACATAGAAGACGAGGAGGTCTGCGAGAGTGACTTAAAGATGATAGAATCGGAATATGGCACCGATAAACAAGCGGTGAAGGAAGCATTGTTTAGATTGGATTCTCGGTTAATCATAGAAGCAATGAGGGTTATGTATGATGTGAAAGAATAAGCAATATTTACTTTATCTTTTAATATAGAATTATTATATTTGCATCTACAATATGACACACGCAGAAGAACAACTTAGTATACCTCTGAACTCGATACACAAAATCAAGTTCTGTGGCCCTCATGGCAGATATGAGGATGGCAGCGAGATGCCCTTTAGTGAGCAGATGGCCATCATCTCACACTATTTGCACAACATAGGTACGCCCTTTGCCGAGCCATACAAGAAGAAAGCATTAGAGCTGATGGAGGACATTCAGCAGGCTTTCAACACCAATAACAAAATAAGGATATGAGAAACTGGAGCAGGGAAGAGACCATACTGGCATTAGACGCATATTGTAAAGTACCCTTCAACAAAGCATCTAACAGCAATCCTATTATAGTAGAAGTTGCCACACTAATCGGTAGAACGCCAGCATCCGTAAAGATGAAAATAGGTAATTTTGGTAGTTTCGACCCCATTCTGAAAGCTAAAGGTATAGTAGGATTAGGCAATACAAGCAGACTGGACAAAGAGGTCTGGGATGAGTACTGTGATGATTGGGGTAAACTTGCTTATGATAGCGCCCTTATCATTGCCCAACTAAGAAATACCACACTGGAAGAATTCACCCATACTCTTCCTAAACAGTTTCCCAAAGGAGAAGAACGTGAACGAATTATTCGACAAAGAATACATCAAACTTTTTTTAGAGATGCCGTATTATCCTCCTATAATTATAGATGCTGCATATCAGGGGTAGGCAGCATCGAATTATTAGAGGCTTGCCACATTGTAGACTGGTCGCTTGACGAAGTCAATAGGACTAATCCACGAAATGGGCTGTGTCTCAATCCTTTCTTTCACAAGGCATACGACAAACATCTACTATCAATTACACCTGATTACTCTATTGTCGTATCTGAGGAGTTATTTGAAAAGAGTTCGGAACTATCTTTTAAGGATTACTTGCACACCATTAATGGCAGGAGTATAACTTTGCCTGACAGATTTTTCCCACAAAGAGAGTTTCTGGAGATACATTATGAAAGATTCAAAACCAGACAATAGAAGAATGACAAAGTCATCTAATTCCATAGAAAGTTCGCAGTTGTGCATAAATACCACCTTGCCTCTCTTCAATGCAGGTGCTGGTACCTATTTCATATACGAAATACGTTTCCCTGAAAATTCAGACATAGATGTTGATGCTTTCAATGCGGACACATATAAGCAAACGCCCCGAATACCGTCACGACTAAAAAGCCTTATCAATGATTATAAGGCCGAGGTTGTATTTCAGAAAGTACAATCGCGTTGCCTTAGCCAGAACCTACGGACCATTGATGGAGATCTTCCCTCGTTGATAGCACAGTTGCTACTGATACGCCATCTGGAGAATGAAACAACAATTGCCCGATGCACTGAGATTCTCACCCAGCAAAACCCATTGGACTTTGACACTGAGAATCACGGAGCCGTCTATGAGTATAAGGTAAAACGATTCCTTCAAGACTGCGCCTTGGGTATGAAACCCGAGATACCTTGGCTTGGCATATATGACGCCACGGGAGGGCAAATTATTGTGAAAGAGGATGGACAGGTAGTATGTTACCATATATATGAGCAGAACAGATTCCTGAATTATCTTTTCAACTCAACAAAGTTTGATACTCCATCAACAAGCGAAGATGAGAATAACCCTGGGCATCCACGCGAAAAGGTCGAAGGCAAGACGCTGAAACCTTATTTCTATGGTTGGCTATATGAGGAAGATGGGAAATACTACTTCAAGATAAACTTGCAGGTAAGATTTAAGTAAAAATATCTATCCATAAGTAGTCCAATTTTTATGTTAAAGATATATTTAGATTGGAATATAATCACACATCTTAAAGAGGACAAATACTGCGACCTTCGTAATTTTATATTACAGAATAAGGAGTACTTTATCTTTCCATATTCTGTAGCCCATTTGCAGGACCTGTTAGTTAGCAGGGGCCCCAATAATGTTTATTATGAGCAAGACCTAAATCTTTTAACTGAACTATGTGAGCATCATTTGCTGGAACATGAACCTAATAGCAATAGCCCTTTTCCTTACAGATGTTACCCAAGAGAATATCTTGAAACAAAAGGTGTAGATGTCGAATGGTTTAATTCGGGATTTACTAAGGAATCTTTTTTTAAGTGCATGAAGAGCAGAGGAATTGATCCTATCTCTTTTATGTCAGTGTTGGAGAAAGAGCATGTGACTTCCTTTGAAATACCTTTTATGAATAGAAGAGTTTGTAACCTAGCAGACATTTTTAATATCCTTTTTGATTATGGACACATTGTTTTTAACAATATAAAACTTTCCAAACAAGTAAAGGATTACATTCAATCTACAACGGACAATTTTTTATACAAAAAGATTCAAGGAGCAAAATCACAGAATGTTTTTGACCTTCTAAATGAAGCGACGCTACCGCAAGTAAATAAAACCTTTACCGAAATAATTGAATCCTCCATTGCAAGCAGAAGCAAGTCCAACTTGGAACTGTTTTCCTCATTATATATAGCATTAAATTTTTCAGGGTTTTATTCTGACAAAAATCGTAATTTGCAAAATATATATACAGATTCCGAACATGCTTATTATGCTTCAAGTTGTGACGTTTTTGTAAGTAATGATTCGAGGTTGCGCGAAAAAGCATCTGCAATATACGGGACATACAACATCCCAACAAAGGTTGTGGATTTAGATGGACTTGTAGGCATTATGCAGGAAGAATTATCCTATTCTTATAATTTGGAATATATGTTTAATGATATATTGCCAAAATATGGAAAGCCTTGTCGGATGGAAGGTGAAAACGAAGTGTATAAGCAACTCCCCTTTCATTTTTTAGGACTCTTTAATTTCTGTATAAAAGCAGATTATCCTAACACAAACTGTACTACAGGAATATTTCGTATAGTTATTCCACAGCGAGGATATGTGTTTTATACAGAGCTGGAGAGATTCTTTAATTTGATTTTAAACATTTTACCAGATTCGAGCCAGAAACAGAACTTTCAAGAAGGATTCATCGATAAATTTCAGACAAGAAAGAAGGATGTTATAGAAAACGCATCCTTTAATTATATAGATTCATCTTGCCAACTTTCAATATTGGCGGATAAATTCTCTCTGATTCCATTACCAATTGTATATTTAACACTGAATTCAATCACTCCATGTCCGACAAACTGACTCGTGAGCAACGGCACCGATGCATGGCCAGCATACATAGCCGCGACACCAAGCCGGAGATGACGGTGAGGCGATACCTCCATAG
>JAZNKR010000068.1:0-11767 GCA_045578665.1 Bacteroidaceae bacterium
GTGGTTCTATAAATTAGTTCGAGGCGATTTTTGAGTTTATTTTGAGTATATTGTTTATTTTTACGATGGCGCAACCTTTGTGTTGCAACTGAGTAAAAATGAAGAAGATGCCGAAATAAAACAAAAAGCGACCGAAATAGAATGCACCCGGCAAAGAAATATAGATTAATAATTTATAGAACTACCCTAATATAAAACACCTTACATTGATCACATATATGGAAGATGTAAAATTAAGCACTATAGAAGAAGCCATCGAAGATTTCCGCGAAGGCAAATTTGTCATAGTCGTCGACGACGAAGACCGCGAAAATGAAGGAGACTTCATAATAGCAGCAGAAAAGATAACTCCCGAAAAGGTAAACTTCATGCTCAAGCATGGGAGAGGAGTGCTCTGCGCACCGATAACAATGTCGCGCTGCAAGGAACTTGAACTCGACCCGCAGGTGAGCGCCAACACCAGCCTTCTCGGCACCCCCTTCACCGTAACAGTAGACAAGATAGAGGGATGCACTACAGGTGTGTCGGCTGCCGACAGAGCGGCAACCATACAGGCACTTGCCGACCCAGCAAGCACCCCTGCGACCTTTGCACGTCCCGGACATATAAATCCGCTGTATGCCCAGGACAAAGGTGTGTTGCGCCGTGCAGGACACACCGAAGCAAGCATCGACCTCGCCCGTCTCGCCGGTCTGCAACCTGCTGCTGCCCTCATAGAAATAATGAACGAGGACGGCACAATGGCACGTATGCCCGAACTGAAGAAACTTGCCGCAGAGTACAACCTTAAGATTATATCCATAAGCGACCTTATAAAATACCGTCTCGAGCAGGAATCGCTCGTAGAGCAGGGCGAAGAGGTCGACATGCCCACAAAGTACGGCCATTTCCGCCTGATACCCTTCAGACAAAAATCAACAGGTCTGGAGCATGTAGCGCTCATCAAGGGCGAATGGAGCGAGGAGGAGCCCATACTTGTGAGAGTACACTCCTCGTGCATCACAGGCGACATCTTCGCATCCCAGCGTTGCGACTGCGGTGCCCAGCTCCACAAGGCAATGCAGCTCATCGAAGAGAGCGGAAAAGGAGTGATAGTCTACCTCAACCAGGAGGGACGCGGCATAGGACTCATGAACAAGATGAGAGCCTACAAACTGCAGGAGGAGGGCATGGACACAGTCGATGCCAATCTCTGCCTCGGCTTCAAGGCAGACGAAAGGGACTATGGTGTGGGCGCAGAGATACTGCGCAAAGTGGGCGTCCACAAGATGCGCCTCATCACAAACAACCCCATCAAACGCATAGGACTCGAAAGCTACGGACTCGAAATCACAGAAAACGTAAGCTGCGAAATCACCCCCAACGCCTTCAACTCCCGCTATCTGCACACAAAGGCAGAAAGAATGGGACATACATTACATTTAGATGAAGAATAATTTATAATATACATAACACTATGAATCAATTATCAGACCGTCTCAACAGATTATCACCCTCGGCAACATTGGCAATGTCCCAAAAGAGCCAAGAGCTCAAAGCACAGGGTGTGGATGTCATAAACATGAGCGTAGGAGAGCCCGACTTCAACACTCCCGACGCTATAAAAGAGGCAGCAATAAAGGCAGTGAACGAGAATTTCTCAAGATACTCTCCCGTTCCCGGATACCCCGCATTGCGTAATGCCATAGTAGAGAAGCTCAAGAAGGAGAACGGACTCGAATATACAGCAGCACAGATCTCTGTATCCAACGGAGCGAAGCAGTCTGTCTGCAACGTAATAATGGCACTCGTAAATCCCGGCGACGAAGTCATCGTTCCCGCACCCTACTGGGTAAGCTACCCCGAAATGGTGAAGCTCGCCGACGGAACTCCCGTAACTGTATATGCAGGAATAGAGCAGAACTTCAAGATAACAGGCGCACAGCTCGAAGCAGCAATCACCCCCAAGACCAAAATGCTTATCCTCTGCTCTCCCTCAAACCCCACAGGTTCTGTATATAGCAGAGAGGAACTTAAGGAGCTTGCAGCAGTGCTTGCAAAATATCCCAATGTATTTGTCGTTGCCGACGAAATTTATGAGCACATCAACTACATCGGCCGTCACGAGAGCATAGCACAGTTCGAGGAGATACGCGACCGTGTAATCATAGTCAACGGTGTATCCAAAGCATACGCAATGACAGGCTGGCGCATAGGATTCATTGCCGGTCCCGAATGGATAGTAAAAGGATGCAACAAGCTGCAAGGACAGTACACCAGCGGTCCCTGCTCAGTATCGCAGATGGCATCCGTAGAGGCATACGTAGGCTCACAGGAGCCTGTGGCAGAGATGCAGAAGGCATTCCAGCGTCGTCGCGACCTCATTGTGAAACTCGCAAAGGAGATTCCCGGACTCGAGGTCAACGTACCCGAAGGAGCATTCTATCTCTTCCCCAAATGCAGTTCATTCTTCGGCAAGAGCTACAACGGACAGACAGTAAAGGATTCAGACGACCTTGCAATGTACCTTCTCACCGAAGCACACGTGGCAACCGTAGGCGGCGCATCGTTCGGTGCACCTGACTGCTTCAGAATGAGCTATGCCACAAGCGACGAGAATATCGAGGAGGCTATAAAGAGAATTAAAGAGGCACTTGCTAAACTTAGCTAACGGATTGTTTGTCAATCTATTCTAAGTTACATATATATATGAGGTTGACCGGGAAGTTGGTAAAAATAAACTTTTCAGTCAGCCTCATAGAGTATAAACCTTACACAAACAGGTAACCATGAGCAAAAAAGTTTTTGTATCGGGATGTTACGATATGTTGCATTCGGGGCATGTTGCCTTCTTCGAAGAGGCATCCTCATACGGCGACCTCTATGTAGGCATAGGCTCCGATCGCACGATACACGACCTGAAGAACCGCAAAACCATCAATACCGAGCGTGAACGTTTGTATATGGTTAAGGCCATACGCTACGTAAAGGATGCTTTTGTAAACTCCGGCAGTGGCATTATGGACTTTGCCGAGGATGTCAAACGCTTGAAACCCGACATATTTTTTGTCAATAGCGACGGATACACTCCCGAAAAGCGCCGCTTCTGCGACGAGCATGGCATTGAACTTATTGTGAGCAACCGCGAACCGGCCGCAGGTCTCCCCCGTCGCTCGACAACTGCATTGCGTCAGGAGTGTAACATTCCCTATCGTATTGACCTTGCCGGAGGATGGCACGATCAATTGAGCGTCAACAAACTTTGTCCGGGCGCTGTAATAACCATATGCATAGAACCCGACTATGAGTTCAACAACCGCAGTGGCATGAGCACCTCATCGCGCAAGGCTGCAATGGAAATGTGGCACGTTGACATTCCCGAAGGCGACCGCGAGACGCTTGCCAAAATGGTATTCCGCTACGAAAATCCTCCCGGAAGCACATACATCAGCGGTTCGCAGGATGCAATAGGAATTGTAATGCCCGGACTCAACCGCCTTGACTACGACAACGACTATTGGCCGGTGCATATAGAGAGTGTAACGGATTCCAAAATCCTCGATTTTATCGAGAATAATATATGGATAATTCCCCTCTCGCCCCGCGTGAGCGACTATGATGTCCTTGAGGGTACAAATATCACCCTTGAGGGTGCAAAGGCTCTTGCTGCCGCTACAGAGAGATGCTGGAAGGCACTGACTGCTTGCGACATAGAAGAGTGGGGAAAGGCATCGAAGGAGTCTTTCTACGCTCAGATAGCAATGTACCCCAATATGGCGCCCCGTGAAGTGCTCGACAGCATAGAGCTCTACAAGGAGAAGGTCAAAGGCTTCAAGATTACCGGAGCCGGTGGCGGAGGATACCTTGTGCTCATAAACGATACTCCTGTGGAGAATGCATTAAAGATAAGAATAAGAAGAAGTTAGTCCTTAAACCATAGAAAAATGACAAGAATATCAATCACTCTTTTCGCGCTATTGGCAAGCATCGTCTCAATGGCGCAAGATTGGTCGGCAGCAGTCGCAAAGGCAAATGGAGATAAGAATTTCTCCTCAGCCTCAGTGGCGGTACTGCTCGACAGTATCGGTGTAAGTGTAACGGACAACGGCTCCGGCAGTTTCACCATCCACAAGGCACTGCGCATACAGGACAGACGTGGTGCTCTTGCCCACCGCGTGCTTGTGTACGACTACGACCCTCTGACAGCTTCTGCACAGTTCGACAAAGTAACAGTTTATTGCGCCGACGGCACAGTGCGCAACATCGACACAGCAACTACCTGTGACTATGCAGCCCCTGCACG
Source organism: Bacteroidaceae bacterium (assembly GCA_045578665.1). Lineage (GTDB taxonomy): Bacteria > Bacteroidota > Bacteroidia > Bacteroidales > Bacteroidaceae > HGM04593. The sequence goes on from JAZNKR010000068.1 coordinate 4,283, forward strand.
CGCCATCTATTGGGGTGCGCGACAGATAATGATAGAGCTTGGAGAGCTTAACCCCGGCGACATTGTAGATTACACAATCAATAAAAAGGGCTTCACATACGCCCTGCTTGCCGATATTCCCGCCGACGACGATGAGCGTTTCGTGCCCCCCATGCGTGGAGAGTTCTACGACATTGTTCCCTTCTGGGTGGATTATCCTACTGTTAAGAAGGTGTACAGCGTGAGTGTGCCCGATGGCAAGCCCGTACAGTATGAATTCTATCAGGGCGAGTGCAGTTCGTCGGTACGCAAGAGCGGCGGCCGTAATCTCTACACATTCTCACAGTCGATGACACTCCCCTTCAAGAGCGAAAAGAATATGGTGGCACTCTATGATGTTGCCCCCAAACTGATGCTCTCTTCAACCGAAAAATGGGAGGACAAGTCTCTGTGGTTCTACGGAGTGAACGAGGATTATGGCAGCTTCGAGCCTACACCTGAGGCGCAGAAAAAGGTTGACGAACTTCTGAAAGGTGTGAAGGACAATATGCAGAAAATCTCCATCCTCACCCACTGGGTAGCCGACAATATGCGCTATTCGGGTATCCCTATGGGCAAGGGCGAGGGCTACACGCTGCACAACACAAAGATGAACTTCACCGACCGTTGCGGCGTCTGCAAGGACAAGGCAGCCCTGCTCATCTCCATGCTGCGCATGGCAGGCTTCGAGGCTTACCCTGCAATGACAATGGCCGGCTCGCGCATTGAGACAATCCCTGCCGACCACTTCAACCACTGCGTTACGGTGGTTAAGCTCGAGGATGGCACATATATGCCTCTCGACCCCACATGGGTGCCCTTCAAGCGCGAACTATGGTCGAGTGCCGAGCAGCAGCAGAACTACCTTCCCGGTATTCCCGAAGGTTCCGACCTCTGCATCACACCTGTATCGGATCCTATGAATCACTATCTTAAGATAAATGCAAAGACAGCACTGTCGCCCGATGGTACCCTTACAGGCGAATTTACAGTAAATGCCGAGGGACAGTCCGACGGCTCTGTACGCTCACCTTTCCTTCAGGGATACGCCGACCGCATCTACCGTTCGCTTGAGAACCAGTTGCTCGCAGTATCGCCTCAGGCCATACTCACAGGCCACAGTTGCAAGGATGCAAAGGATTACCAAAAGGCGCCTATCGAGCTTAAGATTACATTTACAATCCCCTCATATGCCACAGTGGGCGAGGGAGTGATAATGTGCAAGCCTCTTGTATTCTCAGGCCTCTACAGCGGCGTATGTTCGTTCCTCAGAGTGGACACAAGCGTCAAGGAACGCAAATATGCCTTCAAAGATGCCTGCTCGCGCTACGTTGAACTTAAGGAGACAATGACACTGCCTAAGGGCTACAAGATGGTGCAGGATGCAAAGAGCCTCTCGTCTGAAGGAGAGGTTGCAAGCGCGTCGGGCAGCATTGCTCAGGAGGGCACAAAGCTCCGCGCCGAGCAGAAAATATCACTTGGCAAGCGCGTCTACGAGGCTTCCGATTGGGCACAGTTCCGCGGAGCAGTGAATGCATTCAAGGAGATGACAAACGGAGTATTGGTTTTTGAGAAGAAATAATCCTATGAAAAGAAATATAATTTTTGCATTGGCAATGATGTTCGCCATACAGCTGTTTGCCGCAGCAGACGGAACATACAAGAAGATAATAAACGAATATACCCTTACAACCGACGGAGGTATCACACAGAAGGTAACAAAGGTGTTGCGATACAATACACACCACTCCTTCTTCACTCTCTTCGGTGAGACATTCGTGGTCTACAATCCTGAGTATCAGAAGATAAAAATAGATACCTCCTACACAGTACAGAAGGATGGAACAATCATAAAGACACCTGAAAATGCCTTCAACTACGTGCTTCCCTCCATTGCAGCGAAGGCACCCGATTACAATAAGCTGACAGAGCTTGTAATCACCCACACAGGCCTTGAACTTGGTGCGACAAGCTACCTTGAGTACACCATAACCACCGAACCGGGCGTTTACAATTCGCTTGACATTGACGAGATTATAGGCGTTGCGGGAGCGGATATTGATAAATATCAGGTAATTGTGAATGTTCCCGAAGGAACAGAGCTCCGCTGGAGTCTCACCGATTCTAAGGTGAAGCCCACAGTGAAGGGTGGTCGTTACACATGGACATTCAGCGGTGTAAAGTCAGCAAAGGGCGAAGAGAACACACCCTATGGATACGGCGGCGTACCCCATCTGTCGATAACAACATCGAAAAGCCTTGCCGACAATCTTATGCCCCTCAGCATTGAGACACGCGACTTGCGTCGCGCTCCCCGCGAATATATGCAGGGTGCAACCAATGACACTCAGCGTGCCGAAGCTATTCAGAAATACATTGTCAAAGGATTGGGTAGCTGCAAGGTACATCCCTTCCTCACAGCAAACAGCGTACGTCAGTGTGGCAGAGTGATGGAGACAGCCTACGGTACGGAGGCAGAAAAGGCTCTTGCAATGGCTAAGCTGATGCGTGCCGAAGGATTGGGCGCACAGGCTGTGGTAGCATTCCCTGCTGCTCAAGAGGTTAAGACCATACGCAACATAGCCGAATATATGGTACTCTGCGGTGGTCGTCTCTACTCGGTACGTACTCTTGGCGAGTCGCTTCTCAAGTGGCGCACTTCGCAATACTCTATATTCGACCTTGCAGGCAACGAAATTGAGATGCAGCCTACAGATACAGAGATTACCCTCACTGGTAAGGTAACACTCTCGGCAACAAAGGCTGTGCAGGATTACAAGTTCGATGTAACTCCTTTGCGTGGCAACGACAACCGCCGCACCTTCTCCGAAGAGAGCAAGGTAGCCGAGAATGGTGGATATATAACCTATACGCTTCCCTCTCCCGCCACAGGATGCGTAGACAAATGGAGTATCACACGTCTGAACAAGGAGCGTACTGCGGCATTTGCTATTCCGTATAAGGTAAACGAGAAGAACGAGTACACTATCGCCCTCGATGGTGTAACCTCGGTTACAAAGAATGTAAACAAGAGCATCAAGAACTCTGTCGGCAGTGTGAATATCTCTATCGTTAACGAGAATGGCAAGATTGTCATCAAGCGTTCGATTGCGCTAAATATGGATATTATTCCCGCAGGAAAATACAAGGAGTTCTACGAGATTATGAGACTCTGGAACAATCCAGCATACCGCAAGGTTGTTGCAAAGAAGTGATATTATGATAAATAGCAACCGGCACTCCTGCTTCTTAAAGCGGGAGTACTGTGTTTAAATAGGAACAATATGAAAATTTCATTTGCATTTGTAGTGTGCGTACTGCTGTTTTCGGGCTGTTCAATCGGCGACAATAAAAACAGTGGTGTAGAGAAAGTCATCGCTTGCGAGGAAGAATTTAATAAAGCAGAATTTGGTTCTTATCTGTCTCAGTTTGCAAAATTCGATGGCAATGGACTTGATGAATCGTTCTTTACTCTCCGTAAGCAATTTCCCAACGAAAAGTGGTGTCCCGAAATAAGTCAGTCCCTTTTTTCTGCATATTTACCGCACTCTTGCGGCACTGATGAAAAGGAGTATTGCTATAGGCCCTGCTACAGGATTGAGATGAAAAACTATCATCTTCTGTCAATGAAAAGGGAGAGATATTCATACGACGACAACATACTGGCAACATACAGTAAGCAAGGAGATATTATCGATAAGATAGTCTTGGGTGTGAGTGAAGGCGGAGCATCTGCATATAAGATTGAACCTGTGAATGAAAACGAAATCACTTGCATACAATATAAATTCAAAGATATTGAAAGTGCCTATGAAGGCGATTGTGATGTTTTTGTGTATAAAGTAACTTTGGACGACAATGGTATAATAGGTAAAAACCTAACAAATGAGGAGAAGAATGTAAAAGTATCGTTGCTTAATCCTTAGAAGCTGTTTGAATTTTATTGGAAAATAATTCTTTCTTTGCGAAGCTGGTTTCGGCTTCTTAATAGTTTGACGATGAAACATACAATATTTTTTATAGCGTATATCATGCTGCTTTCGGGCTGTTCAGGCACTCCGGTCAGTACCAAAGGCATCACTTGCGTGGAAGAGGCTAATAAATCAAAGTTAGACTCTTTTATTACACAATTTGCTCAATATGGCAACAAATTGCCGGATAAATCTTTTTTCAGAGTAAGGGAAAAATATCCAACTGAAATATGCAGTCCCGAAATTAACAAGTATTTTTTCTCTTTCCTGTTGCCTTATGATGATGATTGGGATTGTGTAGTAAAAGAGCTTTATTACAGACCTTGTTACAGAATAGAGCAAGATAACTTCCATTTGGTTGCAATGGAGACCTGCTGCGATGTGGTAAAGAGCGGCGGTTATCCCTACTGTTATAATATCTTGGCAACATACGGTAAGAATGGGAAATTCATAGACTTTGCCACAGTCGGCAAAAGTAGCGATATTGAATATTGCAGAATAGAACCGGCAACCGGCGAATATGAAATGATTTACACCCAGTATCGCTTTGATGATGTTGAAAGTGTATACAACGGCGAGGGTGAGATTTCGGTATATAATGTAGCAGTGGATAGCAATGGCGCAATAAGAAAGCATCTGCTTCGTAAAGGAAGGGGTAGGCTTGTGTCCGAGTGAGCATGTACTCAGGCAACCTCGTACATATATTAACCTCTCCACCCGCATTTGTAATGCGCTTACATACATTAAATCCAATTGAACCTGAAGCCGTGTAATGTCCTTACGGTTGTATTTTAAGAAGCTGTTTGAATTTTATTTCGGAATTATTTGAGAGTTATTTCGAGTAGATTTTCTTTCGCATTTTGCAGGGAATAGCGGGCTATTTCCAAAAAATAAGAAAGAAAAGATGCCGAAATAGACTCAAATAAACCGAAATGAATATCGCAAATATAGAATTATTTTTCAATAAAATTCAAACAGCTTCTAAGCGCATCACAGATGCTTATACTCAATCCTTCGCGTTACAAACGCAAAGGGACGCGGCAGAAATCTTTGCAGAAAACAATGAAAAAGGTTGTAGTTGTACAACCATATTGAAAACATTTTGTATATTTGCACTGAGTGATACTAAATAAGGTGCTGTATGAAATATCTTAATATTAAGAAGGCTTTAACTGCATGGCAAGAGTTACAACCACTATCCGAGAAGGACAAGGATAGACTTAGTCGTCGTTTCACAGTGGACTTCAACTATAATAGCAACCACATAGAAGGTAATACGTTGACATATGGTCAGACGGAAATCTTGTTGTTGTTCGGCAAGGTGATTGGAGAGGCAAGTGTGCGTGATGTTCAAGAGATGACAGCAAGCAATGTGGGGCTTAAGATTATGACAGAAAAGGCGAAGGTAAAAGAGACTCCTCTGACACAGAACTTTATTAAAACTTTACACCAAACGTTGTTGCGTGAGGATTATACGGTATATCGTAATTTGCCAGGTGGAGTTCAGACGAGCTATGTAATACATGCCGGGCAATATAAAACACGTCCTAATAGTGTGATTACACGATATGGTGATAGATTTGAATATGCTTCACCCGAAGACACTCCCAGTCTGATGGCAGACTTAGTGGATTGGTATAACAAGGCAGAACAAGAGGGCAAACTTACCCCTGTAGAGTTAGCAGCATTGTTCCACTATCGTTATATCCGCATTCACCCCTTTGAAGATGGTAATGGTCGTATTTCCCGACTGATGGTAAACTTTATCCTTACTCGCCATGATTATCCGATGATTGTAGTCCGTAGTCGCAAGAAGAGTGAGTATTTGGAAGCTTTACATCAGGCAGATATTGAGGTTGGCCCCCTACCAAGTGATGGCGCTCATGCAGACATTAAAGATATTCGTCCGTTCCTGAAATACTTCAATGATTTGGTAGCGACAGAGGTGTATAACGATGTATTGTTTGTAAGCGAGAAAAATGAGAATGTTTGGTGGTATGATGGCGAACGAATAGCCTTCCGTACTCCGAACTACACGAAGATTCTTAATGCTATGCGAACTGAACCCACACTGACATTGGCTGATATGCGTAAGATTACAGGAATCAGCATTGCAGCCATCCAAAAACTACTCGATCAACTAATCCAAAAGAAATATGTTGAGCGTGGCGAGAAGGATGGTAGCTGGCGAGTGTTTGTGACGCAGTAAAAAATTAATATTATTGAATTTTCTTGTTATGGAACAAAAGAAAGAATACTACGCATTTATAAGTTACAAGCGCGAGGATGAGAAATGGGCAAAGTGGCTGCAGAATAAGTTAGAGCACTATAAGTTCCCAACTAATTTCAATGGACGTACAGATTTACCCAAGAATATTCGTCCAACTTTTCGTGACGTTACAGATCTTACGCCGGGCTTGTTAGCAGAAGAGATTGATAAAGCTTTGCGTAGCTCTGAATGGCTGATTGTTATTTGTTCTCCTCGAAGTGCGAAAAGTCCATGGGTCTGTAAAGAGGCACAAACATTTATTGATTTAGGACGTGCTGACAAAATTATTCCCTTTGTTATTGAAGGAAATCCTTTTTCAAAAGATAGTAGTACCGAATGTTATCCAGAGGCTCTACTTAATCTAACAGATGGACGAGAACTCCTTGCTGCTAACATTAATGAAATGGGGCGAGATGCCGCTGCAATCAAAGTTGTTGCACGAATGTTCAATCTGCGTTTTGATACTCTTTGGCAGAGGCACGAACGAGAGCGGAAGAGTAAGCGCAATACTTTGATAGCAATATTCTCTTTCATATGTCTATTAGGTGTACTATTTTATATACATATGAGACCAATCTCTGTTTATTATTCTGACTTTGTTAATTGTAATGGTTTGCCCAAAGGAATAAAAGAAATCAGTGAACAAATAGCTAAAAATAGATACGTTTCATATAAATTTATATATAAAAGGTATAATCTATTTGATAAAACACGAGTACTATACCGAGTGGAAAAAGTTAATTCATATGGATTTCTTACGAATAATATGTCTACTATTGGCGAATTTATTGATGGTAATTTGAAAAATACTTATCCAGTTATTGAACTTACTAATACTGGCGATGTGCTATTTTATGATGTTAATAATAATTGTCGAGAGAAATGGGATTATACCACAAAGAATGCAATCGAAGGAAAGTTGCTTATAGCTGATATTAAACGCTTTTATATGGGAGATGTTGAAGTAGACCATAAATTTATTAATGAGAGAACTAAGCGTGCTCCAATAAATAGAATATGTTATAAATTAGATGAGGGTGGATACCCTAATAAGATTACATATCATAGTGGTTCTGATACTCTTAATAAAAGAATTTGAGAAAATAAGATTGATTTAAGGAGAATAATTATGATTGAAAATGAAAAGATTGAAGAAATGATGATGGAATTAGAAGAAAAGTGTGAAAACACGCTCAACGCGTTGGAAAGAGATTACGGCGCAATCCG
>JAZNKR010000069.1:0-26788 GCA_045578665.1 Bacteroidaceae bacterium
CTGTCACGACAGAGGCCACGAACGCACTTGGAGAGAAAGTCCACTTGCGGATGTGTAGTGAACCAAACAAAGCGGCGGACAACATCTACGAACTGCTAAACTATAGGAAAATGCCATTCAGAAGGATAAGGATTGAAAAAAGTTTGTAGTACCCAAAGCCACAAATGAAAAACGGCAAATGACTGATAGGCAAAAAGAATCATCTGATGATAAGCAAAGTTGGGTTAATGCGCATCAATGAAGCAATGAACCTCTCAATGAAACAATGGGGCTTGTAGCAACTTAAAGAATAGAACCTTAAGGGCTTAAGCATGTTTACCGGACAGTAATAAAACTAATTTCGGTTTTGCAAATAAAACAAACAGCTTCTGAATATTATTCGCAGAATTGCAACGACAGCTGAGGATTTTCGCCTGTGAGATTGAAGGTCATGCGATGATGGGGTGTAGCCCCATGCACTCTTATAGCTGCACGATGTTTTGCGGTAGGGTAGCCCTTGTTGTTTTTCCAATCGTAGGCAGGGAACTCTTCTGCAATCTTTTGCATATAATCGTCGCGATAGGTCTTTGCGAGGATTGATGCAGCCGCAATACTCATATATGTGGCATCACCTTTAACAACCGTAGTATAAGGAATGTTCTTGTATGGTGTGAAACGGTTGCCGTCGATAAGCAGATGTTCGGGCACAATCTTCAACTGCTCTACGGCACGCTGCATGGCAAGTATCGAAGCACGTAGTATATTGATACGGTCTATCTCTTCGGCAGTGACTATACCTACTGCCCATGTCAATGCTTCGCGTTCTATTACTTCGCGCAACCGGTAGCGTTGCGACTCGCTCAACTGTTTTGAGTCGTTGAGCAGTTCGTTGCTGAAGTCGGCAGGCAGAATGACAGCTGCTGCAAATACTGGACCTGCAAGACATCCGCGACCGGCTTCGTCGCAACCTGCTTCTATCTTGTCGGGGTGTAGGTACGGTTTGAGCATATTCCTATGGTTATCCGAACATTTTTACTACACGGTTGATACCTGCTATGAGGGCATCAGCCTCTTCGTAGGTGTTGTACATTGCAAATGATGCACGCACTGTGCCGGGAATGCCGAAGTGGTCTATGAGTGGCTGCGCACAGTGGTGCCCTGTGCGTATTGCTATGCCTAAGCGGTCGAGCAGTGTACCGAGGTCGGCAGGATGTATATCGCCAATGAGAAACGATATTGCAGAGCCGTCGGGGTTGCCGAAAATGCGCATCCTTGGTATCTCCTGCAGATTTTCGAGCGTATAGCGGGTCAGTTGCTGCTCGTGCATGGCTATCTGCTCTATGCTTATACCGTTTACATAGTCGAGTGCTTTGGCAAGTGCTATTGCACCGACATAATCGGGTGTGCCGGCTTCGAATTTATAGGGGAGTTCGTTGTATGTAGTCTTTTCGAAACGCACGGTCTGTATCATCTCGCCACCGCCTTGATAGGGAACCATCTTGTCGAGCATTTCTTCCTTGCCGTAGAGCACGCCTATTCCTGTGGGACCATATATCTTATGTCCGCTGAAGACAAGAAAGTCGGCATCCAGTTCCTGCACATCCACTTTCTTGTGCGGTATGCTTTGTGCACCGTCAATGAGTACGGGGACATTGTGGCTGTGCGCAATATCAATAAACTCTTTCACAGGGTTTGTAACACCCATAACGTTTGAAGTGTGGGTGATGCTCACCAGACGTGTCTTTTCGTTGAAGAGGGCAGTATATGCCTCTTTGTCGAGACGGGCGTCAGAGGTAAGGGGAATGACACGTAACTTTATTCCCTTTCTATCGGCGAGGAGTTGCCACGGCACTATGTTGCTGTGGTGCTCCATGGTTGATACTATGACTTCGTCACCTGCTGCAAGGAATGTCTCGCCAAAGGAGTGCGCCACCAGATTTATGCTTTCAGTGGTGCCACGTGTGAAGATCACTTCGTGTGAATGTTTTGCATTGATGAAACGACGTACAGTCTCACGTGCCGCTTCGTATTGTTCTGTCGCCTTTTGCGAAAGGAAGTGGACACCGCGGTGTACGTTGGCATTCACATTTGTGTAGGCTTCTGTTATTGCATCGATGACGCATTGCGGTTTTTGTGTGGTCGCTGCGTTGTCGAGGTATATGAGCGGTTTCCCATAGACTGTTTGCCTGAGTATGGGAAAATCTTTTCTTATTTCGTTTATATCGTACATTAGAAGCGTCTTATATTCTATTTGCAGAGTGAACATCCTTTGCAACGGTTCAGCTCTCCGCGGAAACGTTTTTCTACCAATATATGCAATCTTTCTCTCAGGGCATCTATCTTGATGGCATCTATGACTTCACCTGCAAAGGCAAACATCAGCAGATGACGTGCCTCCTCTTTTGGTATACCTCGCTGACGCATATAGAAGAGAGCACTCTCGTCGAGTTGTCCCACTGTGGAGCCGTGGCTGCACTTTACGTCGTCGGCATAGATTTCGAGCTGTGGTTGGGTGTATATGCGTGCGCTCTTTGTGAGGCAGAGGTTGCTGTTGGTCTGCTGTGAATTGGTGCGCTGCGCATCCTTGCGGATGAGCATCTTACCTGCGAAAATGCCTTTTGCCTGATCGTCAAGTATATATTTGTAGAGTTCATTGCTGGTGCAGTGGCCTACCTTGTGGTCGACAAGAGTATTGTTCTCAATCTGCTGCTGTTTGTCGGAGATAGCGAGTCCATACATGTTTGTCTCGGCTCCTTCGCCTTCGAGCACCACGCGGGCACTGTTACGTGTGATACCGTTGGTAAGCGTTATGTTTGTATGGTTGAAACTGCTGCCGCCCTCCTGGCGCACAAACATCTGGTTGATGCGACGGTTCTCTGCCTGCGTCTCTTCGAGCTCGTAGAGATTGAAATGTGCATTGCGACCTATAAATATCTCTGCAACCTGCACTGAGAGTGTCTTTATTTTTTCTACAGCGTGGTCACAGATGAGCATGGAGGCTTCGGCACCCTCTTCGAGAATTATCAGCAGACGGCGGTTGAAGAGCATCTCTACGTTGGTGCGCAGAAGATTCATCAGCTGTATAGTTGTTTCAACTCTTTTGCTTTTGGGGATGTAGAGCAATATACCGTCCTGCACAAAGGTGGTATTGAAATGTGTAACCCCATCGCCACCTGCGGCAAGTGCATTGTAATAGGGTTGCAACAATGCAGGATTGCTTGCTGCAATCTCATTGAGACTGCCAAGTATGACACCTTCGGGCAGTGAGCCACTATCTGTGTTGTTGTAATATGTATCGTTTACGATGTACTCCTGGTGAGTGTGAAGATTGGGAACATCGCACGAGAAATACTCTTTAGGGTTTATCGGTGATGCCACTCTGCCGAGATTCATTCCATAGTTTTCGGCAAATATGGGACGCACATCTGTATATCTGTATTCCTCTTCTTTTGGGGTGGGGAAGCCCTTCGCCTTGAATGATGCGAAAGCGGTGCTACGGGCATCGTTAAGCACTGCGGCGCAGGGAGCTTCTACCATCTCTCTGTTCTGTTCGAAGAGTTGTATGTATTCTTGTTCGTTGCTCATCAGAGGTTTTCTTTTAGGGAATCTTCTGTTATTTTCAAGGAATTCTGAATATACAATCCTTGACCATTAGAATTTGTTTCCAATAAAACAGTTTCTTAAAATGAACCGGACTTTATCCAATCGTATCCTCTCTCTTCGAGTTCGAGTGCAAGCTCGGGACCGGCAGTCTTTACTATACGGCCGTTGTAGAGTACGTGAACTATGTCGGGCTTTATGTAGTCGAGCAGACGCTGGTAGTGGGTGATGACCAATGTAGATGTGTCGGGGCGTTTAAGCTTGTTCACTCCTTCTGCCACAATGCGGAGGGCATCGATGTCGAGTCCCGAGTCGGTCTCGTCGAGTATGCTGAGCGAGGGTTCGAGCATTGCCATCTGGAATATCTCGTTGCGCTTTTTCTCTCCACCGCTGAAGCCCTCGTTCACCGAACGGTTTGCCAGTTTGCTGTCGAGATTTACAAGAGCACGCTTCTCTCGCATGAGCTTGAGGAAATCACCGGCACTCAAGGGGGGCTCATTCATGTATTTGCGCTTTGCATTGATTGATGCACGCATGAAGTTGGTCATGCTCACACCGGGTATCTCTACGGGGTACTGGAATGAGAGGAACACTCCCTCATGGCTTCTCTCTTCGGCGGGAAGTGCGAGCAGATCCTTACCTTTGTAAATCACTTCGCCTTCGGTTACCGTGTATGCAGGGTGACCTACAAGTACATTGCTGAGGGTACTCTTTCCTGAGCCGTTGGGACCCATGATTGCATGGACTTCGCCTGGTTTTACAGTAAGGTTTATTCCTTTCAATATCTCTTTACCTTCGATGGTTGCATGAAGGTTCTTTATAACTAACAGATTGTCCATTATTATATTTTGTTATCCTACTGAGCCTTCGAGTGATACGCTGAGAAGTTTCTGTGCCTCTATGGCAAACTCCATGGGGAGTTTGTTGAGGACCTCTTTGGCATAACCATTGACAATGAGTCCGATTGCCTCCTCGGTGTTTATACCTCGCTGGTTGCAGTAGAAGAGTTGATCTTCAGATATTTTTGATGTTGTCGCTTCGTGTTCCACAATGGCTGTATCGTTGTGGATATCCATATATGGGAATGTGTGGGCTCCGCATTTGCTTCCCAATAGCAACGAGTCGCATTGGCTGTAGTTGCGGGCATTGTCGGCATTCTTGGACACCCTCACAAGACCGCGATACGAGTTCTGGCTCTTGCCGGCAGAGATACCTTTGCTGATGATGGTGCTGCGGGTGTTCTTGCCGAGATGTATCATCTTGGTACCTGTGTCTGCCTGCTGATAGTTGTTTGTCAGTGCAACGGAATAGAACTCTCCTTGCGAATTGTCGCCACGGAGTACACAGCTGGGATATTTCCATGTGATTGCCGAACCGGTCTCCACCTGTGTCCAGGATAGTTTGCTGTTGGTGCCACGACAGTCGCCACGTTTGGTTACGAAGTTGTAGATTCCTCCGCGTCCCTCGGCATCACCGGGATACCAGTTCTGTACTGTGCTGTATTTAACCTCTGCATTGTTGCATACGACTATCTCTACAATAGCAGCATGAAGCTGGTTCTCGTCGCGCATGGGTGCTGTGCAGCCTTCAAGGTATGATACATAGCTGTTGTCGTCAGCTACAATCAACGTGCGTTCGAACTGCCCTGTCTGCGCGGCATTTATACGGAAGTATGTGGACAGTTCCATCGGACATCTTACACCCTGAGGTATGTAGACGAACGAGCCATCGCTGAATACAGCCGAATTGAGGGCAGCAAAGAAGTTGTCGCGGTAGTTGACAACCGTGCCGAGATATTTGCGCACAAGGTCGGGATATTCCTGAACAGCTTCGCCCATAGAGCAGAATATGATACCCTTTTCGCGCAGTTCCTCCTTGAAGGTTGTCTTCACCGACACCGAGTCGAATACTGCATCTACTGCTGTATTGCTCAGCGCAAGGCGCTCTTCGAGAGGAATACCTAACTTGTCGAAGGTCTTCATGAGTTCGGGGTCTATCTCTTTGTTCTCGTCACTCTTTTTCTTCTTCTTCAAAGGATCGGCATAGTATGATATTGCCTGATAGTCTATCGGCGGTATGTTCAGATGTGCCCACTCGGGCATTTCCAATGTGAGCCAATATCTGTATGCTTGCAGGCGGAACTCAAGAAGCCATTCGGGCTCTTTCTTCTTGGCAGAAATGAGTCTGATGACATCTTCGTTGAGTCCTTTCTCTATGATTTCAGTATTTACATTGCTGACAAAGCCATATTCATAGGCCTTGTCGACAATCTTTTTGAATATGTTGTTTCCTTTTTTCATTTATTTCTTTTTCATCTCTTTTTTCACCTCATCAAGAAATGATATAGAGAATTGACGCATCGGTTTATATAACGTTGAATTCTCCTGTGCTGTTCTGCCGAACAACTTATTTTCATCGTCTATATTGTTTATCAACGTAACTACTCCAACAAAAAGGAATGTTGTAATCAATGCGGTGAGTATACCGCCGAGTATACGGTCGAGTGTACCTAAAAGCACAAGTTTGAACAGCCATCGCAACAGTGATGCCAATATATTGAACAGCATTACTATTATTCCGAATATGGCAACAAAGCCTATGAGGCAACATATCCACAATTGCCAGTCTGTCCATGCGTGCAGTTTTTCACCGACTACAGAATAGAACAATATAGCTTGGAGCAGGCCTATTACGATTCCTGCTCCAAGTGTAAGTTGTTCGACTATTCCTTTGTAGCATCCTATGGCGAAGCCTATTACAAGTGCTATCAAAAAAATCAAGTCTAATGTATTCATTTTTTATAGTTTCTGTTTTACCTCTATTTCTACGAAGGTTTCTATTATGTCTCCTACCTTTATGTCGTCGTTACCGTTAAGACTGATACCGCATTCGTAGTTGACGTTAACCTCTTTTACATCGTCTTTGAAGCGTTTGAGTGCCGCAAGACCTCCGGTGAAGATAACGATACCGTCGCGGATGAGACGTGCACGGTCGGTACGTTTGACCTTACCCTCGCGTACAAGACAGCCGGCAACTGTTCCCACCTTGCTGATGTGGAATGTCTCGCGTACTTCGATTGTTGCTGTAACCTCTTCTTTGAGTACAGGAGCAAGCATACCTTCCATAGCGGCTTTCACCTCTTCTATGGCGTCGTAGATGATAGAGTAGAGTCGGATATCCACTCCGTCCTGCTCGGCGAGCTTGCGTGCTGTTACCGAAGGACGCACCTGGAAACCTACGATGATGGCATCCGATGCTGCTGCAAGACTCACGTCGGACTCTGAAATCTGACCTACCGCCTTGTGGATTACATTCACCTGGATAGACTCTGTAGAGAGTTTTATGAGTGAGTCGCTGAGTGCTTCGATTGAACCGTCCACGTCGCCCTTTACAATGATGTTGAGGGTCTGGAAGTTTCCGAGTGCGATACGACGACCCACCTCGTCGAGAGTAAGCATCTTTTGTGTGCGGAGTCCCTGTTCGCGCTGCAACTGTTCGCGTTTGCCGGTAATTTCGCGTGCCTCGCGTTCGCTCTCCACAATGTTGAAGGTGTCGCCCGCTGCGGGAGCACCATTGAGTCCGAGGATGAGGGCAGGTTCTGCGGGATGTACCTCCTTGATGCGCTGGTTGCGCTCGTTGAAGATAGCATTCACCTTACCCCACTGTGTGCCGGCAACTACAATGTCGCCAACTTTCAGTGTTCCGTTCTGAACAAGTACGGTAGCTACATATCCGCGTCCCTTGTCGAGGGTTGACTCGATGACCGAACCGACAGCCTTGCGGTCGGGATTTGCCTTGAGTTCGAGCAATTCTGCCTCGAGAAGTACCTTCTCCATAAGTTCGGGAACACCGAGACCTTTCTTTGCTGATATATCCTGTGACTGGTATTTTCCACCCCAATCCTCTACAAGCAGGTTCATATTTGCAAGCTCCTCCTTGATGCGGTTGGGATCGGCACTGGGTTTGTCAACCTTGTTGATTGCAAAGACAATGGGAACGCCTGCTGCCATAGCGTGGTTGATAGCCTCCTTTGTCTGAGGCATCACATTGTCGTCGGCAGCGATGATGATGATGGCGATGTCAGTAATCTTCGCACCACGGGCACGCATGGCGGTAAATGCCTCGTGTCCGGGGGTGTCGAGGAAGGTTATGCGCTTGCCGTTCTCCATCTTCACATTGTAGGCACCGATGTGCTGTGTGATACCACCTGCCTCGCCCGCGATTACGTTCGACTTGCGTATGTAGTCGAGCAGTGAGGTCTTTCCGTGGTCTACGTGGCCCATGACGGTGATGATGGGGGCGCGGGGTACAAGACTGCTTTCGTCATCTGTCTCCTCGGAGATGGCATGGGAAACTTCGGCGCTGACATACTCGGTTGTGAATCCAAATTCTTCGGCTACAAGGTTGATGGTCTCTGCGTCGAGGCGCTGGTTGATTGATACCATTATACCAATGCTCATGCAGGTTGCAATAACTTGTGTCACAGAGATATTCATCATGCTCGCAAGTTCGTTGGCTGTAACGAATTCAGTGATTTTGAGCACTTTGCTCTGTTCCATTTCATTGTTCTCCTGCATCTGCTGACGCTCGGCAGCCAATTCGCGTTTCTCTTTACGGTATTTGGCAGCCTTACCCTTGCCGCGGTTGGTGAGACGCTCGAGTGTCTCTTTTATCTGCTTTGATACATCCTCGTCGTTCACCTCGCTCTTGTCGTAGCGTTTGTGCTGACGGTCGCGGTCCTTGCGACTGCCTTTCGAAGCATTGTCTTTATTGCTTTGGTTTCTGTTGTCGCCCCAATTGTTGCTCTGCTGTTCGCGCGAAGGCTGGCTGTTGTTGCTCTGTATTGCAGCATCGATATTTACACGCTGTCCACCGATGCGGGCACGTTTCTTTTTCTTCTCGCCCTTGTCGGCATTCTCACCGCCTGCATGAGGTTTGCCTGCAGCATTCTCTCTTGCCTGCTTACGCTGTTCCTCGCGCTGTTTGTCCTTCTCCTCGCGCTCCTTACGTTTCTCCTCCTTGCTCTTTTTGCGGGGACGTGTAGACTGGTTTATTGAAGAGAGGTCGATATGTCCGATGATATTCAATTTGGGACGCACCTCGTCTACCTGAGTTAGTGTAGGTGCAACCGGTGTCTCTTCCTTCTTGGGCTCTTCCTTCGGTTCTTGTTTGGGCTCTTCTTTAGGAGCGTTTACAACAACTACAGTCTCTTTGGGCTCCTCTTTTTTGGTTTCTACAACGGGAGCAGGAGTCTCTTTTACAGGTTTTTCCACAACTTCGCGAACGGGTTTATCCTCTTTCTTGGGCTGTGGTTTATCCTTTTTGGGAGCAGAAGGTTGGCTGACACGTTTTTCCAAAGCATCGAGGTCTATGCGACTGACCACCTTTATACCTATTGCAGGCTCGACGGGTTTGCCACTCTCTTTGACCTCTGCTTTCTCTTCTGATTTGGGCTGGGGTGCAGGCTGAACGTCAGCGACAGGCTTTGTCTGGGGACGCGGCTCAACTGTAACAGTCTTTGCCTTTTCCTTATTCTGGCGCTCCTGTGTGAATTTGTCCGACTGAATGCGAAGATTCTTATCGGTACTGAATTCTTTGATGAGCAGGTTGTATCCCTCTTCGGGCACAACCGCATTGGGGTTTTCTTCTATTTCGAAGTTATGTTTTTGCAGGAATTCGACTATCGTCGAAAGTCCTAAATTCAATTCTTTTTGTACTTTATTTAGTCTTATCTTCATTCGTCGGTGTGGTTTTTAAAAACTTTTTAAATTATCTTTGATCTTAGAGGCTGTTTGAATTTAATTTTAATAAGATAGGCGGCACTCGCTGTGTAACCTGCAAGTATACTTGCGTTACGCTCGTTTGCACTATCTTTAAATAAGATAGGCGGCGCCTCGGAATTATATTCAAGTAAACTTGATATTCTTCTCTCGGCTTGCACTATCTTTCGGAATTATTTGAATTCAAACAACACTTCATAAAAGCTATTCCTCGCTGTTGTCTTTATCCTCCTCAAACTCTGCTCTAAGGATACTGAGTATGTTGTCTACTGTATCCTCTTCGAGGTCAGCCTTCTCTACAAGCATCTCGCGAGGTGCACGCAACACTGCCTTTGCTGTGTCGAGACCGATTTTCTTGATAGATGCTATGATCCACTCATCTATTTCATCGGCGAACTCTTCAAGGTAAATGTCATCTTCCTGTGTGTCGTTCTCACGATATACATCGATGGTATATTCGGTGAGCATACTTGCAAGCTTGATATTCAGACCGTTTTTACCGATAGCCAATGAGACCTCCTCGGGTTTCAAGTATACGTCTGCGGTACGTTTTTCGTTGTTCAGAAATACAGTGAATACCTTGGCGGGGCTCAATGCACGCTTGATGAAAAGTTCGATGTTTGATGTATAATTGATGACATCGATGTTCTCGTTTCTCAATTCGCGAACAATGCCATGGATACGTGAGCCCTTTACACCTACACATGCACCTACGGGATCGATGCGGTCGTCATACGATTCAACGGCAATCTTTGCACGCTCTCCGGGGATACGGGCAATCTTCTTTATAGTTATGAGACCGTCATTGATTTCTGGTACCTCGAGTTCGAAAAGACGTTCGAGGAACATAGGCGAAGTACGACTCAGGATAATCTTGGGGTTGCCGTTAGGGTTGTCAACGCGGGCTACAACCGCACGCACCATGTCGCCTTTGCGATAGAAGTCAGAGGGTATCTGCTCGCTCTTGGGAAGGATGAGTTCATTCTTCTCGTCGTCCATCAAAAGAATCTCTTTCTTCCAGATCTGGTACACCTCGGCTGATACAATCTGACCGATTCTTGCGGTATACTTGTTGCAGAGGCTATCCTTTTCGAGTTCCAGAATCTTAGAAGCCAATGTCTGACGAAGATTAAGGATTACACGACGACCGAATTCAGCGAACTTGATGATTTCGCTCACCTCTTCGCCTACCTCAAACGAATCGTCTATCTGCTGCGCCTCGCTCAATGATATCTCCATGTTATCGTTCTTCACCTCTCCGTCTGCCACAATTGTTCTGCGACGCTGTATCTCAAGGTCGCCACGGTCGGGATTGACTATGATAGAGTAATTCTCGTCGGTGCCATACATGTTGACCAACACCTTGCGGAAACTCTCTTCGAGTAGGCTAATCATTGTTGTACGGTCGATGTTCTTCGACTCTTTAAACTCCTGGAATGTATCCAGAAGGCTTATGGTTTCCTCTTTCTTTGCCATATTATTTGAAATTTATTATATACTTCGTGTATTTCACTTCGTTGAATGCAAATTTGTATTCAACCTCTACAAGTTGAGGACGTTTTGCACCTTCTATTTTCTCTTTCTTGCTCACAGAGATTGTAAATGTCTCTTCGTCAACAGACTTGAGGATGCCTTTGAATTTCTTGCCCTCCTTGCTGAGAACCTCCACATCTTTTCCTATGTGATTTATATACTGCTGTACCACTTTGAACGGTTGTCCCAATCCGGCAGAGCCTACTTCAAGCTCATAATCTTCGCTGTCGCGACTCAATCCCGATTCTATGTGGCGACTCAATTCGGCACAGTCTTCTATCCACACACCTTCTGCATGGTCAATCTCCACCGTAATCTTGTCGTCTTTGCCAATTGCAACATCTACAAGGAAGTGCTCCTTGCCTTCGAGCCATTCATTTATAAGCTCTA
The DNA here is from genome assembly GCA_045578665.1 of Bacteroidaceae bacterium. GTDB lineage: Bacteria > Bacteroidota > Bacteroidia > Bacteroidales > Bacteroidaceae > HGM04593. Next base: position 11,283 of record JAZNKR010000069.1, read on the forward strand.
CAACCTTCTGTTTGTCAATCATATAGGTTTAATAATAATAAAATGGATTGTTTGTATGTACAAAAAAGAGGGGCTTTCGTGCCCCTCAATTCTCATCAATTCACTTGCAAAGATAGTGATATTATATGAATTTGCAAAATCTGCATGAAAAATATTGCAAAAATCCTTTCGCAGACACACGGGGAGGAAAAAACTATGTGATTTTCACATTTTGTAGGTTAATTTTGGCATAAAAGCAGTGATAAATCATTGACAAAACAGACAAGATTCATTATCTTTGCACAATATAGTTGAAGTATGCAATCAACATAGACGAAAGGGCATATTGACCGATGTGATTCTTGACCAATGAATCAGGTCGTCTGTTTTGTGTGCGTTTAATTTGGAGTTGAGTTTATAATATTTTATTTATGGATAGAAAAATCGACATTAAGTCCCTAATTAAGGACATTCAAGAGCTTGATGACATCGTGGACAATCAGGGAATATCCGACGAGACGGATAACAATGAAAGTGAAGAGGATTCGGACAATGTGCTTCCGGTTTTGCCATTGAGAGACAAATTTCTGTTCCCCAACATGGTAATGCCGGTAACAGTAACAAGGGACAGTTCTTTAAGACTTGTCAGAAAACATTCGGACAATAATGACTATATAGCAGTTGTCTGTCAGAAAGACAGCAACATCGAATTTCCGGGACTATACGATCTTTACCCCACCGGTACATTGGCAAAGGTAATGCAGGTTGTGGAACTGAACGAAGGTATCACCACCGTTCTTCTACAGGGTGTGGGTCGTGTCTGTCTCAAAGAGATTACCAAAATCAAGCCCTATCTCAAAGGAGAGGTTGAGTATCTCACCGAAGAGAATGAGGAGCAGATAAAAACAGAAGAGTTCAAGGCGCTTTACGAATCGTGCAAAAAGACAGCAAGAATGATGGTTGCAAACCATCCCGATGCCTCGTATCGCGAAATGATAATGACACTAAGCCATGCTCCTGCCGAAACATTCATAAGCAATCTATGTTCCAATTGCAAGACAAGCCTTGAGAAGAAACACGAAATGCTCAAGCTCGACTCATTCATTGAGCGCACATACAGACTGCTGAAACAGCTTAAGAGCGAGTATGCCTATTCGAAATTGCAGGATAAGATTGACAGAAGAACCCAGACTGTGCTCGACAAGCAGCAGAAGGAGTATTACCTGAGCCAACAGATAAGAAGCATCCAGGAGGAACTGGGCGCAGTCTCTACCCAGGACCAAGATGTAGAGGAGATGCGCAAGAAAGCAGGGACAAAAAACTGGGGCGACGAAGTGCAGGCTGTATTCGAAAAGGAGATAGCCAAACTGGAACGTCTCAATATGCAGTCTCCCGACTACAATGTCCAGCTCAACTACCTTCAGGTGATGCTCAGCCTGCCGTGGGGAAGTTACACTACAGACAATCTCGACATAAAGAATGCCAAGACGGTACTCGACAGAGACCACTACGGTATGGACAAAGTAAAGGAGAGAATACTCGAACACCTTGCAGTGATAAAGATGCGCGGCGACCTGAAGTCACCTATCATCTGCCTCTACGGTCCTCCGGGTGTTGGAAAGACCTCTCTCGGCTACTCGATAGCAAAGGCCCTCAAGCGTAAATATGTGCGTATGTCGCTCGGCGGTGTACACGACGAAGCCGAAATTCGCGGACACCGCAAGACATACATAGGCGCAATGCCCGGTCGTATAATTAAAGGTATAATAAAAGCCGGAACCGACAACCCCGTCTTCGTGCTCGATGAGATAGACAAAGTGGGGCAGAGTTCGATACACGGCGATCCTTCATCTGCATTGCTCGAAGTGCTCGACCCGGAGCAGAATACTGCTTTCCACGACAACTTCCTCGATGTGGAGTACGACCTGTCGAAAGTGATGTTCATAGCAACAGCAAACAACCTGAACACCATTCCGCCTGCACTTCTCGACCGCATGGAGGTGATAGAGGTGAGCGGATACCTCACAGAAGAGAAGGTTGAGATTGCCCGTCGCCACCTTATCCCCGACGAGATGAAGCGCAACGGAGTAGTCCAGGAGAAGATTGCCATACGCAAGAACACCGTCACCACACTTATTGAGAACTACACACGCGAATCGGGTGTGCGCGAACTCAAGAAGAAGATAGGCAAGATATTCCGCCGCATAGCATATCAGCGGGCATGTTACGACGAAGTGAAATACCCGATACTAAAGCCCGAGCATCTGCCCGAAATCTTAGGACCTCAGGAGTTCTCACGCGACACATATCAGGGCAACAACTATGCAGGCGTCGTAGTAGGTCTTGCATGGACAGCCGTAGGTGGCGACATCCTATACATAGAGACAAGTCTCAGCCGTGGCAGAGAGGCCAAGATTACACTCACCGGAAACCTCGGCGATGTAATGAAGGAGTCGGCGATGCTGGCACTGGAATATGTAAAATCGCATGCTTCGCAGCTCGGTATCCCGTCGTCCATATTCGAGAAATGGAATATCCATCTCCACGTTCCCGAAGGAGCCATCCCCAAGGACGGACCTTCGGCAGGTATAACAATGGTAACTGCCATAGCATCGGCATTCACACAGCGTCGTGTGAGAGCAAACCTTGCAATGACAGGCGAAATTACATTGCGCGGCAAGGTGTTGCCCGTAGGCGGACTCAAAGAGAAGATTCTTGCCGCCAAGAGAGCAGGTATCAAAGAGATAATACTCTGTGCAGAGAACAGACGCGATATAGAGGTCATCCCCGAAGAGTATATCAAAGGAGTGGAATTCCACTATGTCGATGATATATCAGAGGTGCTTGACATCGCCCTGCTCAAGAGCAAAGTAGAAAATCCCATAAACTTCGAAGAAGGTGAAATTTGATCTTATACATACAGACAGCGGCTCCGATGCAAGAGCTGGACTCTTGCATACGGCGCACGGTGTCATCGAGACCCCTATATTCATGCCTGTCGGCACAGTGGGTTCGGTAAAGGCTGTTCAGATGCCTGAACTTGCAACCGACATAAAGGCACAGATAATATTGGGAAACACCTACCATCTCTATCTCCGTCCCGGACTTGATGTACTCAAGAACGCCGGCGGACTGCACAAGTTCAACAGCTGGCAGCGCCCCATACTCACAGACAGTGGAGGATTTCAGGTATTCTCCCTTAAAGATATAAGGAAATTGCGCGAAGAGGGTGTTGAATTCCGTTCACACATAGACGGGTCGAAACACTTTTTCTCTCCCGAACGCGTGATGGACATAGAGCGTACTATAGGTGCAGACATAATGATGGCATTCGACGAGTGCCCTCCCGGCGACTCCGACTACAATTACGCCAAACGTTCAATGGAACTGACACACCGCTGGCTCGACCGTTGCATAGCCCGACTCGACGAGACGGAACCTATGTATGGATACGAGCAGGCTCTCTTCCCTATAGTGCAGGGATGTGTCTATCCCGACCTACGCCGCCGCTCGGCAGAATTCATTGCATCCAAAGAGTGCGCCGGCAATGCCATAGGAGGACTTGCTGTGGGCGAGCCCACCGAAAAGATGTACGAAATGATTGAGGTGGTAAACGAAATACTCCCCAAAGATAAACCTCGTTATCTTATGGGTGTAGGAACACCTGCCAACATTCTCGAAGGAATAGAGAGGGGAGTGGACATGTTCGACTGTGTAATGCCTACCCGCAACGGACGCAACGGTATGCTCTTCACCAAGAACGGCATCATGAATATGCGCAACGAGAAGTGGAAACAGGACTTCTCGCCCATAGAAGAGGATGGTGCTTCCTATGTCGACCGGATATACAGCCGCGCCTATCTGCGCCATCTCTTTGTGTCAGACGAGCTGTTGGCGTTGCAGATTGCATCGCTCCACAACCTCGCATTCTACGTATGGCTCACAGGCGAAGCACGCAAACACATCCTGCTCGACGACTATACTACATGGAAGAGAGAGATGTTGGAGAGAGTAACCCACAGACTGTAAATTTAGAAGTTGTTTAAACACCATCATGAAAAACATAAGGGGACTATTCATAAAAAGACTCGATTGGTACATAATTACCAAATTCTTAGGAACATATTTCTTTGCAATTGCACTGATTATATCAATCATTGTAGTCTTCGACTATAACGAGAACATAGATAAATTCTCGAACTACAATGCACCGTTCAAGGCCATAATGTTCGATTACTATCTGAACTTCGTTCCCTATTATTCGAATATGTTCAGTGCCCTCTTTGTATTCATTGCCGTCATATACTTCACCTCAAAGCTTGCCGACAATTCCGAGATTATCGCAGCATTCGCATCGGGAGTGAGTTTCAAGCGGCTGCTGCGTCCATATATGATATCAGCGGGCATAATTGCCATAATGACATATGTTCTCGGCGCATACATAATACCGCAGGGCAGCCAGCGGCGCATCGACTTCGAAGTGCAGTACAAAGGCAAGGACCAGGTTGAGACAGCACGCAACATCCAGCTCGAAATAGACGACAACACCATTGCCTACATCGAACGATACGAAAGCCGCAACAAGACTGGTTACCGCTTCTCGCTCGACAAGTTCGAGGACAAGAGACTTGTCTCGCACATGACAGCCCGCACCATCACCTACCACCCTGAAGAACAATATAAATGGACGGCAAAAGGTTGGACCATCAGAGAGCTCTACGACGACAAGGAGGTGATACGTTCCGACATGCGTAATCCACTCGACACAATAATCAAATTCCAGCCAAGCGACTTCCTCATCACCCTCGGAATGCAGGAAACAATGACAAGCCCCGAGCTCAAGGCTTACATCAAGCAGCAGAAGTCGCGCGGAATGGCAAATGTGAAGGAGTTTGAGGTGGAGTACCACAAACGTATAGCTATGTCGTTCGCTGCGTTCATCCTTACAATCATCGGTGCCTCCCTATCATCGAAAAAGACAAAAGGCGGCATGGGACTCTCACTCGGAATAGGATTGGGACTCAGTTTCTCGTACATATTGTTCCAGACAATATCATCGACATTTGCCCTCAACGGAAACACACCGGTGATTCTTGCAGTGTGGCTCCCCAATATTCTATATAGCTTCATAGCCGCATACCTCTATTGGAAAGCACCAAAATAAAGAGAAATTAAAATGGACTTTTACGAATTCGATTTTGAAGACGAGGTGCTTGATGCCCTCGACGCCATGAACTTCATAGAGTGCACCCCCATTCAGGAAAAGACTATAACACCGCTGATGGAGGGGCACGACCTTATAGGCGTAGCACAGACAGGAACAGGAAAGACAGCAGCCTACCTGCTTCCGGTACTCAACAAACTATGCCGCAACGAATATCCCGAAAATGCCATCAACTGCATAATAATGGCCCCCACCCGCGAGCTTGCTCAACAGATAGACCGTCAGCTTGAGGGATTCACATACTTCATGGATGTATCGAGTGTAGCTGTCTACGGTGGCAACGACGGAGTGCGCTACGGACAGGAACTCAAAGGCATGACACTGGGAGCCGACATTCTGGTTGCCACTCCCGGACGTCTTATTTCGCACATAAATCTGGGAAATGTAGACCTCTCTAAAGTCTCATTCTTCATCCTCGACGAGGCCGACCGCATGCTCGACATGGGATTCTACAACGACATCATGACCATTGCCAAGCAACTGCCTGCCGAGCGTCAGACAATGCTGTTTTCGGCAACAATGCCCGAAGAGATACGCAAACTTGCGAAGAACATCCTGAAAGACCCCGTACAGGTAACCCTCTCTCTCGCAAAGCCCGCCGACGGCATCACCCAGCAAGCATACATCTGCCACGAAGCGCAGAAGATGGGCATTATCAAAGATATTTTCTCCAAAGAGAGCGCCGAGCGCGTAATACTTTTCGTCTCCAAGAAGAGCAAAGTGCGCGAAGTGTCAACTGCACTGCGACGCATGGGGCTCAACGTGGGAGAGATGCACAGCGACCTCACACAAGGCGAACGTGATGAAATGATGTTCCTCTACAAAAGCCGCAAGATAGATCTGCTTGTAGCCACCGACATTCTTGCACGAGGAATAGACATCGACGACATACGCATAGTGATAAACTACGATGTCCCCGGCGACTGCGACGACTATATACATAGGGTAGGGCGCACCGCCCGCGCCAACAACACCGGCCGCGGAATAACCCTCGTAAGCGTAAACGACCAGCAGGCATTCAGCCGCATAGAAAAGTTCATCGGCAAACCCATAGACAAGATAGCACTACCTGCTGAACTGGGCGAAGCACCCGAATACAGTCCCGAGAAGAAAAGGACTGAGCAAGGCAAAAAACGCCCATACGGTTCTAAAGGCAGAGGAGGCAAAAAGGGCAACAGTGCACAAAAGGCAAAGCCTGCAAAGAAGAACGGAGCAAAAGCCGAAAGCGGCAACAGCACAGCACCTGCTCCCGCAGAGCAACAACCTATGCAAGAATCCACTCAGGCTGCACCTTCACAAGAGGCAGCGCCCAAGAAACGCCGCAGATATTACGGTAAGAAAAAGAGTAGTGGTTCAAAACCCACTGCTGCACCAGAAGCAGGAAAGTAAATATCATTCAACAGTAACGATATACTCTTTACTCAATATCCATAGACACAAAAATCGGGAGGTTACTAAACATTGAACCTCCCGATTTTTGTGTCTATATAACAGACTATTTAGTTATAAATCCCCTTTCAAGATCCTGCGATACATTTATCATAAAGTCACCCATTCTCTCATAAGCATTGATTATATCCATGTAATAAACAGTTGCCTGATAATTCTTTCCATCGTTATCGATATTTTCAATAACTGCATCACGGAAATCGTTTCTGAGAGTATTGAGGACATCCTCAGCAGCATAAGCATTAGATATATCACCAAGTTCACCCTTGTGAGCAGCCTCTAAGTTTTCTATCATCACATCGTATGCAGCAACAACAGCATCGGCCATTGTATTAAGATTCTTTATTGCATCGGCATCAAATACCTTCTTGTGAATATTCTTTCTCGATAGAATACGGCTGATAGTTTCACCTGAGTCACCCAACGACTCCAATTCGCCAACAATTTTATACATGGACTTGACTTTGAGAGATGTGTTCTCACTAATCTCCTCAGCAGAAACACCATTAAGAAAAGTTGCAATCTCAAATTCCATACTATCCGATATCTCTTCATACTTTACAAGTTTCTCTCTCAACTCGTCAAATTTTTCAGTATCGGATTCGTTTATTGCCTCCTTTGTATAAATGGCACCATTCTTTGAAATTTTGGCAAAATGAATAACCTCATCAAATGCCTGTTCTACAGAAAGTTCCGGTGTAGCCAAATGTCCGGCAGAAATATACTTCAATCGGAAAACATCCTTCTCTTTATTTTTAGGTGCAGGTATAATCCAACTTACAGCTTGGGCAATCCATTTTGTAAACCATACCAACAATAGAGTATTTGTCAAATTGAACAGCGTATGCAACATCGACAAACCATACAGCGCAGCTGTACCTTCAGCAGAAGTCGCTTCTGTTACGGCAAACCCTTCAGCAGCAGGGTTAGGAAGTCCGAATAATTTTTCAGTTATGATACCGACCAATTGCAAGAACGGTCCGAATAGTATCAATGCCCAAACAACACCGAACACATTAAATATAGTATGCGACATTGCAGCACGCTTTGCCTGTGTATTTCCTACAGAAGCGGCAATGTTTGCAGTAATCGTAGTACCTATGTTCTCACCAAGCACCATAGCGCACGCCATTCCAAAAGGAATCCATCCCATGCTAAGCATAATAAGCGTGATGGCCATTGTTGCAGATGATGACTGCAAGATCAAAGTGAGAATTGTGCCGAAAGCAAGGAACAACAGCACAGAACCAAAGCCATGAGACGACCAGGAAGTTACAAACTCCAACACCTGAGGAGTCTCTCTTAGGTCGGGTACGGAATCCTTCATAAACGAAAGCCCTAAGAACAGAAGAGAGAATCCTACAATCAGTTCACCTATATTCTTACGTTGGTCTTTCTTTGAATTCGAGAAAAGGAAACCGAACAACATCAAAGGAACTGCCAGAATTGAAATATCAGCCTTGAAGCCTAACCACGATACCATCCATGCTGTTACAGTTGTACCAATATTGGCACCCATAATTACACCTATGGCCTGAGCCAAAGTCAAAAGACCGGCATTCACAAAACTTACCACCATAACAGTGGTAGCCGAAGAGGACTGAATTATTGTGGTTATACCCAATCCGGTCATGACACCTTTAAACGGATTCGATGTCATGGCAGACAAGAAGCCTCTCAATCTCTCTCCTGCAACCTTTTGCAGTCCCGAACTCATCAGGTTCATTCCATAAAGGAACATACCCAATGCTCCCAATAGTGTAGAAATTTGCAATATTCCCATATCTTTTTATAAATTTTCGATGCAAAGTAATTGCAAATATGTTTCAAAAATATTTCAAGGAAGTTATAATAATGTTAATGATTATCAAATATATTACCTAAAATGCAACGTTGCATTGCAATGTCGGTGGAAATAAGTAACTTAAATATCGAATTTTAAACGACTTAAGTACGTTTGCCGGACAGCAATAATCAAAAAACAATCGCATGGTAAGCATAAGCAAACCATGCGATTGTTTTTTGATTTATGAATATTTACTTGCTGTTTGCTACACCGATTGCAAGTGCTTTTTTATTCATCTCAACAACCTCTTCGCCTTTTGATGCAAACACTGTTGCAACGGCTTTCTCAAGCAAGGCAATGTCGAGACCGAGAGCCTTTGAAGCAGCACCGAGAAGAATCATGTTGCCACTCTTCTTCATGTTGTTCTCTGCTGCAAGACCTTCTACATCGATAAGCACCACATTGGGATACTTCTCCACCTCTGCCTTCAGAGTCTCTGCCTCGGGATAGTTGGGCACGTTGGCAAAGATGTTCGAAGAGGTGATAATCCAACCCTCTTTCGACAAATAGGGAGTATATCTGAGTGCCTCCATGGGCTCCAAAGAGATGATTACATCTGCTGTGCCCTCGGCAATCAAGTCGCAATAGATGGGCTCCGAAGAGATTCTCAAGCTCGACTCAACGCTACCGCCACGCTGGCTCATTCCGTGCACCTCGGCCTGCTTAATGTACAAACCCTCATTCATGGCAGCCTCGCCAATGATGGTTGCTATGGAGAGGATACCCTGACCGCCTACTCCGGCAAGAATTATATCTGTTTTCATGCTTTATTAGCTCTTTTTTGTTTCAACTTACGGTTCATCACCTGAATACACTCACGACGGGGAATGATGACTGATACCCCGTTATACTCTATCTCTTCGCGTATGATGCTGCACAACTCATCGTGGTTCTTGGGAATGGGAAGCATCACCTTCAAGTGCTCGGGCTCAACACCGAGACCAAGACAGATAGACTCCAATTTGCCTGTTCCTGCCGAATCCTGACCACCGGTCATACCTGTTGTGAGGTTGTCAGAAATGATGACAGTGATGGATGCCTTGCTGTTGATGGCATCGAGCAGACCTGTCATTCCCGAATGGGTGAATGTGGAGTCGCCGATAACAGCTATCGAGGGGAAAAGACCCGAATCGGCTGCACCCTTAGCCATGGTGATGGATGCACCCATGTCTACACACGAAGATATTGTGCGGAAGGGAGGCAATGCACCCAATGTATAGCAACCTATGTCGCTGAACACCTTTGCATTGGGATACTCCTTGATGACAGCGTTGAGCGCTGTGTAGACATCTCTGTGGCTACAGCCCTGGCACAATGCGGGAGGACGGGGAAGAACCACCTCGCTCTTTGTGTATACTACCTCGCAAGGGATGCCGAAGGCAGCCTTCACGCTGTCGGGGGTGAGCTCACCTGTTCTGTTCACATCGCCTGTGAGACGGCCTTTGACTTTAGATGCTCCGAGAACACCGCCAATCATCTCCTCAACGATGGGCTGTCCCTCTTCGAGTACAAGAATCTCGTCGCAGGCAGCTGCAAGTTTGTTCACAAGCTTCTTGGGGATGGGATATTGTGTAATCTTCAACACGGGGAAAGGTACACCCTCGGGGAATGTCTCCATAAGGTAGTTATATGCAATACCGCAGGTAACCACACCTCTCTCGTAGCGTTTGCCCGACTCGGGGAATGTGAGCGAATTGTATTTCGACTCGCATGCAAGAGCCTCAAGTGTCTCCTGCTGTGCAATGACCTCCTTGTTGCGACGTGTGGCATTTGCAGGCAGAAGCACCCAGTCGCCGGGAGTCTTGGGGAATGTGAGTTCATTCTCGGCACGGGGAGCATCTTCAATCTCCACTGCTGCACGAGAGTGTGCCATGCGGGTGGTAACTCTCAACATCACAGGCAGACCCTGCTGCTCGGAAAGTTCGAATGCATAGTTCATCATGTCGTATGCCTCCTGCTGATTCGAAGGCTCCAACGAAGGAATCATCGCAAATCTTGCATAGTGGCGCGAATCCTGCTCGTTCTGCGAAGAGTGCATAGAGGGGTCGTCGGCTACAAGAACCACAAGACCACCGTTGACACCTGTCATGGCAGAGTTCACAAACGGGTCGGCACATACGTTCAGTCCGACATGTTTCATACAAACCAATGCACGTTTGCCTACATAAGACGCACCGAGGGCTGCCTCCATTGCTGTCTTCTCGTTTGTACACCAACGTGAATGAATACCTCTCTCTTTAGTAATAGATGAAGACTGAATAAACTCAGTGATCTCTGTCGAAGGAGTACCGGGATATGCATATACTCCGCTTATGCCGGCATTGAGCGCACCCAGGGCTATCGCCTGGTCTCCTAAAAGTAACTTTTTCAATGTTTTATCTTGTTTAAATTAAATAATCTCAAAATCAAAACAGCGAACGGTTACGCAAGTTTGTCATCAACTCCCAATCGAGCTCCACGGTGGCTGTCCCCTGACTGCCCGAACGGCAACCGGCAACCTTCTCGCCGTATGGATTTATGATGACACTGTGTCCGCTGTATGTGCCGAAGTCGTCGGCACCTACCCTGTTGGATGCTGCCACGTAACAGAGGTTCTCTATTGCGCGTGCCCTTACAAGCGTATCCCATGCAAGCATACGGCTTGTGGGGAAAGCACCCGATATGAGCATTATGTCATAGTCGTTCCTGTTGTAGAGGAAGACCGGGAATCGGATGTCGTAACATATTACGGGTCTTATCCGTGCTCCGCGGAACTCCCAAATCACAGCCCCGTTGCCGGGTGTAAAGACCTTGCTCTCGCCGCTGTATACGAAAAGATTGCTCTTGTCGTAACACTTCAGTTCACCGTCGGGGGTGGCAAAATACATTCTGTTGTAATAGCGTCCGTCGGCATCTACCGTCAAAACGGTGCCGGCAAATGCCGCGTCATATTTTTTTGCCCATTGGAGCATTCTTTGTGCCGAAAGACCGTTGACCTCTTCTGCCATGCCCTTGGGATTGAGACTGAATCCTGTGGAACACAACTCGGGATAGAGATAAATGTCAGATTTCGGTGCCCCCGCCACAAGCTTCTCCATGTGGCGCAGATTGGCTTTTACGTTATTCTGGATTATATTTTGCTGTACAACTGTGATTTTCATTCTTTATCTTTACATCCTTCTTGTTATCTTGCTGCAAAAATAGTGCAAACGAGCGAGTAAAAAACTTGTTTTTATTCACAGCGAGTGCAGCCTATTTTCGCAAAATAGTTTCCAACTATTTTGCAAAGATAGTGCAAACGGAGACAAATTGCAAGAAATCTTGCCCTTCTTGCCATTCGCCCGTCAGCAGCACATCTTCGCTATGGGACAAGCGAGATAAAAGGGAATGCCAATCAGTTGTAAATGAGCATGTAGGTGTTGAGATATGTAGCAAAACAGAGCCACAAGAGATAGGGGAAGAAAAAGAGTGCCGACCACCTCTCCATCCACAGCAGACCAATAAAATAGGCTGTTGCCAGCACCAACAGTATGAACATCACTGCCAATCCCAAAAGGATGCTCTGCATTGTGAAGAAGCAGAAGCTCCACATCACATTGAACAACAACTGTATGGCAAACAACGGCAGAAGCACCCTTTTGGAGACACCATGCGAATTGTAGAGAAGTGCCGCCGAAATGCCTATGAGAACATAGAGCAGGCTCCACACTACCGAAAAGACCCATCCCGGAGGTGTCAGCGACGATTTATTGAGCAACGGATACCAACTATGCAACGACTCCATTTGCAGACGTTGCGAAACAAAGCCCACGATAAGACAGAGGGCTATTGCAACAATGAAGGAGATATACTTTTTCATATTTCACACCGTATTGATTGTTCATGATGCAATAAAAACAAGTGCATAAAGAAAAATGTTCCACCCAAAGAATGAAGCCGATTGAATATTTTGACTACCTTTGTAGTGAAGCACATACCTATAACCAGAAGACACAAGTACCATGAATATTACAACAATCTACTTCAGTGCCACATATACTACCAAAAAGATAGCAACAATCTTGACCGACGAGATTGCCCGCCTTCTTGGCTGCACAGCGACAAAAAAGGATATAACAAACCTCAACGACTTCAGTGGGACAACCCCGGGCGAAGACGATATAGTAATAGCCGCCATGCCTGTATATGCAGGACGCATACCCGAGAAAGGCGCACAAGCACTGAGAAGCATAAAGGGCAACGGCAACAAAGCTATATTGGTAGCCGTCTATGGCAACCGCGAATACGACGATGCCCTCGTAGAGATGCAGGACATTGCCGAAGCCTGCAATCTGAATGTGATTGCAGCAGCAGCCTTCATTGCCCAACACTCCATATTCCCCAAAACCGCTGCCGGACGCCCCGATACATCGGACATCGAAGCAATAAAAGGCTTTGCCCGGGAGTGTGCACAGATGGTACTTTCGGGCAAGGAGCTTTCGGGCATAAATATAAAAAGTAACAGACCATACAAGATTCCCGGCAGCATTCCACTTAAGGTAAAGACCAACAGCCGCTGCACAGAATGCGGAACCTGCTCAAAACTATGCCCCGCAGGAGCAATACCTCCCGACAATCCCAAAATCACAGAGCACGAAAAGTGCATACACTGCGGCAGATGCATAAACATATGCCCACGCAAAGCACGCTCATTCGGCGGACTGCTCTATGCAATTGCATCGTACAAGTTCAACAAGAAGAACAAGGCTCGCCGCGAACCGGAATTTTTCTTCGCAAAGTAAAGGATATTACCCGAGCAGACATATATAGGCAAGCGAAGCCACGCTTATCACCACCCAAAGCAGAACGCCCTGCAGAAGTGGCTTGAAGCCTACACCCTTGAGCAGATCGACCGAGAGCGAAGCACCTATAAAGAACATGGTGAGTGTCAGCGCCTTACGTGCAACAAGATTGATGGTGTCGCCAATGAACACACCTGCCTCGAAACGGCTTAGCAGATAAGTGTTCGCAACCATTGCCGCCACAAAGAGTATTATAAACGTAGGCACAGTAACCTTTTTGCCCTTACTCTTGAACAGGAATGAGGTAAACAATGCCACGGGGACAATCCACAAAGCCCTTGTCAGCTTAATGGTCGTTGCCACCTGCAATGCCTCCTCGCCATAAGCGGCTCCTGCACCAACCACAGAACTTGTGTCGTGGATGGCAATGGCAGCCCACATACCGAACTGCTGCTGGCTGAGACCTATCATCTCGCCAATCGCAGGAAAGAGAAACAGTGCCACCGCATTGAGAATGAAGACACAGCCAAGAGCCACAGACATCTCATTTCCCTTAGCCTTTATCACAGGCCCTACAGCTGCAATTGCACTGCCGCCGCAAATGGCAGTGCCCGAACTGATGAGGTAAGAAATATTCCTCTCCACACCCAATACCCTGCGCCCGATGAACCATCCCGCAGCCAATGTGCCAAAAACGGAAACTATGGTGAAGAGCATGCCGCTGCCTCCTGAGGCGAGAGACTCATAGAGATTCATTCCGAAGCCAAGCCCCACAACCGAATATTGCAACAACTTCTTCGACATCTTGCTGTTGAACTCGGCATATGGTCTGCCAAACAAAAGCGAATAGAGCAATCCCACAAAAAGTGCCACCGGAGGAGTTACGATTCCCGAAACCGCACCGAGCGATGGGAAAAGACTCAACGTCAACAGAATAGCAAGTAATGCAAGGATGGCGATATATATCGCACGGTCATATCTTTTGAGCACTGCTATCATAATCCAAGAGTATATGTTTCTGAATTTTGTACAAAAATACAAATAAACGAGCGAAATAATATCAAGCTTGCTTGAATATTTCACAGCGAGTGCAGTGTATGTTCGAGGTTTACCTCAAAAATACAAATAAACGAGCGAAATAATATCAAGCTTGCTTGAATATTTCACAGCGAGTGCAATGTATGTTCGAGGTTTACCTCAAAAATACAAATAAAACAGATAGCATGTAGGAAGATTGTTGGAATAAAATCATAAAACTGTTATCTTCGTGGGCGAAAACAGATTTGCAAAGAGAGAGAAAACATTATGGCAAACAATTTCTTCCGCTTCAAACAATTCACCATCAACCAGGAAAACTGCGCAATGAAGGTAGGCACCGACGGTTGCCTGCTCGGTGCATGGGCAGACATCGACAACTGCCATCGGATACTCGACGTGGGATGCGGCACAGGTCTTATTGCGATAATGGCGGCACAGAGAAATGCCGAAGCGAAAATCACAGCCATAGAGATTGACAGCAAGGCGGCACAGCAAGCCACAGAAAATGCCAAAAGCTCGCCATGGGGCAACCGTCTCGAAATTGTAAACAGGGATTTCCTCGGCTACACATCCGATGCGGGATTCGATGCCATTGTAAGCAACCCGCCATATTTCGTCAACAGCATGAAGTGTCCCGACGAGCAGCGCAGCAAGGCACGCCACGACGACACGCTGACAAGCCTCGCCCTCCTTTCCCATTCACACTGCTTGCTGCACGACGGAGGCAGGCTCTCGATCATCATCCCTGCCGACCTTCGCGACATCTGGTGCAAGGATGCCCAAGAGACCGGGTTCGGGATAAGCCGCGAGACATACGTTCACACACGCCCCGGCGCACCGGCAAAAAGGGTGCTTTTGGAATTCACAAAGACTACATCAGCAATACCTGCCGACATCCGTCATTTCACACTCGAAGATTCTCCGGGATGCTTCACAGAAGAGGCGACCACTCTTCTAAGAGATTTCTATCTGAAATTGAATTAACGCGGGGTACGACAGCGTAGCTTTCATAAGGTAAATAGTATATACTCTCACTCTTGGATAAGAGGGACATTGCGTAATAAGCAATGTGTCTATTCCTAAAATAGGTTTACAAAAAAGTAAATAAAATGTAACCCTAAATTAGTACACAATGACAACTCAACGCAGGACATTCAGTGATGCCGAGAAGCTTCAACTCATAAATGAGTATCTGGCATCCGGAGAGAGT
>JAZNKR010000070.1:0-2817 GCA_045578665.1 Bacteroidaceae bacterium
CAGCGAGTACAATGCGAGCTTGCTTGCAATTGTAAACGAGCGCAGCCGAGCTTCGCATAAAGCAAACATTGCTTATTACGCAATGTCCCCTTTAAGGGCAGGAACTTTTTAGAATAGTTTTTTATCCATTGAAGGATGGGGGCGTACTTTTTAGGTATAATATCGCATAATCATTTTCTTTAATGTATTGCAAAAAGTATTGCTCGTTCACTTGAAAAATTATACTCAGAAGTTGCAACTGCCTCTAATTGCACAAAACCAACCAATTTGTGCACAAAAGAGTCCCAAGATTTTGTATATTGTTAAAAAATAGGTACCTTTGCACCGAAACTCTAATATTCGATTATGAAAAAGACATTAGTAGACCTATTCGAGAATTCGGTTAAAATGTATCCCAACAATACATTCTTGTTGGAAAAGACCGGAAAGAAATTTGAGCCCACAACCTACAAAGAGATGCAGGGCATCGTTTACCGCCTCGGCGCCGGTCTTCAGGCACTCGGTGTAAAGAAAGGCGAGACAATGGCTTTGCTCTCCGAGGGAAGAAACATGTGGATTATCGGCGAACTTGCAATGTTCTATGCCGGTGCAATAAATGTTCCTTTGTCAATAAAACTCGAAGAGAGCAACGACCTCCTCTTCCGTCTCATACACGGCGATGTTCAATATATTATGGTATCGGGTCAGCAGTTGAAAAAAATACGCCTGATAAAAGACAAACTCCCTCTTCTGAAACACATCATCGTATTCGACGAAGCCATCGACAACCTCAAGGGTACAGAAGATAAAGAGATTGCCATTAGCGACGTCTTTGCAATGGGCGACAAATTCCTTGCAGAGCACTCGATGGAGGAGTTCCTCTCCGTTGCCAACTCATTGCAGAACGACGACTATGCAACAATCACATATACATCGGGTACAACAGCCGACCCCAAAGGTGTAGTCCTCACCCACCGCAACTACACAGCAAACGTGGAGCAGGCGTGCACACTCGTCAACATCGACGAGACATGGCGCACACTCATCATACTGCCCCTCGACCACTGCTTTGCACACGTTGTAGGTTTCTACATCATGCTCTCAAAGGGTGCAACAGCTGCTACAGTACAGGTTGGACGCACACCTATGGAAACACTCAAAAACATCCCCTTGAACATTAAGGAGGTGAAGCCCAACTTCATTCTCAGTGTTCCCGCTCTTGCCAAGACCTTCAAGAAGAACATTGAAAAGGGAATTGCCGCTAAGGGAGAGAAGGCTGTGAAAATGTTCGAATTTGCCCTTAAGGTGGCACAGGCATACAACGGCGAAAGCAGCATGGAGTCAAAAGGAATGCGCATATTCCTCAAACCGCTCGTTGCACTCTTCGACAAGATTCTCTTCTCGAAGATTCGCGAGAATTTCGGCGGCAACCTCCGCTTCTTCATCGGCGGCGGTGCACTGCTCGACAAAGACTTGCAGAAATTCTACATGGCAATAGGTATGCCAATGTTCCAGGGATATGGACTGAGCGAGGCTACACCCGTTATCTCTTCTAACGGTCCCGAGCTCTTCCGTTTGGGTTCGAGCGGCAAGCTCGTTAAACCCATCGAGCTTAAGATCTGCGACAGCGACGGCAAGGAACTCCCCGTAGGCGAGAAGGGCGAAATTGTAGTAAAAGGCGAGAATGTGATGGCCGGCTACTGGAAGAACCCCGACTCTACAGCCGACACCGTACGCGACGGTTACCTCTACACCGGCGACCTCGGCTACATGGGCAAAGATGGTCTTCTCTATGTGCTCGGCCGCTTCAAGAGCCTGCTCATCGGCAGCGACGGCGAGAAGTACAGCCCCGAAGGCATCGAGGAGGCAATGGTACAGCTCTCACCCTGTATCGACCAGATAATGCTCTACAACAACCAGTCGGCATACACAACAGCTCTCATCGTTCCCAACAAGGAGAAACTGAAAGCAATAGTATCGGCTCAGGGTCTCTCGTTCGACACAGAAGAGGGCAAGAAGGCTGCTATCGCCGAGATTGAGAAAGAGGTAAATGCATTCAAGAAGGGCGGCGAGCACGCAGCGCTCTTCCCCGACCGCTGGTTGCCCAGCACATTTGCCATTCTGCCCGAGCCCTTCACAGAGCAGAACCAGATGATCAACAGTACAATGAAGATGGTACGCGGCAAGATAGAAAAGGCTTACGCTTCACGCATCGAAGGTCTCTACACTGCAGAAGGCAAGCAGATAATGAATGCCGAGAACATAAAGTCGCTCTAAAGATTTTCTATACAGCAATCTCCATAAAAAATTATTACTGTCCGGTAAACATGATGATTTTCTCTCAACTCCTTGAAAAAGAGGAGTTGAGAGAACTTTTATTTTGGATAAGCCCCCCTCTATGAATTTAATGCCTCTTCCGGTGGTGGTTCGGCAGCTTCTATTAGCATCAGTTTAAGGTCTTCCTCCGGTTTGTTGAAGAATGTCTGCATATTGAGATAATACATCAAAACAATTCTGACCATAGTAGCCAACCCCGAAAACTCCAGCGTCTTTCAATACAGTTTTGTAGTAGCGACAGAAGCAGATTGGCTATAAGCGTCACCCAAATCTGTTTTTTATTATTACTGTCCGGTAAACATGCTTAAGCCCTTAAGGTTCTATTCTTTAAGTTGCTACAAGCCCCATTATTTCATTGAAAGGTTCATTGCTTCATTGATGCGCATTAAGCTTTTAGGCAGACTGCGCCAATGACTTTTGGAAAGAGGCGAGGACTGTTTGAGCGAGCGTAGCGAGTGAGTTCCGCAGCCCCAAAAGTCATCAGCTGAGGCTGCCGTTAAG
>JAZNKR010000071.1:0-3202 GCA_045578665.1 Bacteroidaceae bacterium
GCAAGCTTGCATTGCGCTCACTAAACCGTGCTTTTTTGTCGGCACAAAAAGAACGTAAACTTTGTTTAAATCAATATAACTACAAACTGCCATTAAATAAATACTGTTTAGCCAAAAACAATTAGTAATTTTTACCGGACACTAATATAAGAAAATTAAAGGTGCCGCGTTTCACAACGTGGCACCTTCACTAAACAACTAAGAAAAAACTATACTATCATAACTGATTATATACACATTCGAACTATTCACATAGTTCTCATGCAATGCAAATGTATAAAATAGATTTCTTATTACAAACTTTTTTTACAATAATTATACTCTGACTACGAAAAAAAACATCAAAAGCCACTGTTTACGATACTATTTATCAATATAATTGGAAAAATGATGCTTGTTTGAACATATACGCCGTTACAAAAAAATGGATACAAAAACAAGATTCTACTACAATGATTATGGCAGTTACATCCGTGGTGTCTTCAACTGCAAGGTGCAGAAGATATCCATCGATGGCGGATTCACCTGCCCCAATCGCGACGGCAGCAAAGGAACGGGAGGATGCACATATTGCAACAACCGTACATTCAATCCTGCCTATTGCCATCGCAGCCGTCCCGTAGTGGAACAGATGAAAGAGGGAATATCTTTCTTCTCGCACAAGTATCCCGCGATGTCCTATCTTGCCTATTTCCAGGCGTACACAAATACATACGGTTCGCTCGAAACATTGCGCTCAAAGTATGAGGAGGCACTCGCGGTGGATGGTTGTGTGGGAATAGTCATCGGCACACGCCCCGACTGCATGCCCGATGAACTTCTCCATTATTTGCAGCAACTATCAAAGAGAGTATATGTGATGGTCGAATATGGTGTGGAGAGCACAGACAACACCACTCTCATGCGTATAAACAGAGGGCACGACTTTGCGACGGCAGAGGATGCGATATGCCGCACAGCCGCTGCCGGTATTCCTGTGGGAGTGCACATGATATTGGGGCTTCCTGGTGAGAGACGCGACAATCTCGCTGCTCAGGCGCGAGTACTCTCAAATCTCCCGATAACTACACTCAAATTGCATCAGCTGCAACTTGTGCGCGGTACACGTATGGCAGAGGAGTATATTCTTCATCCCGAAGATTTCCACCTCTTTGCGCTCGACGAATATATAGAAGTGGTTGTCGACTACCTCGAGAACCTCCGTCCCGACATTGTAGTGGAACGCTTCTCGTCGCAGTCTCCCAAAGAGCTGTTGATAGCTCCCGACTGGGGTTTGAAGAATCACGAACTTGCCGAAAAAATAAAGCATCGCATGAGAGAACGAAACACCTGGCAAGGACGTTTACAGTCAAAGGTGGTCCTATAAGCAGAATCCACCCAGCGAAGAATAATTTATTTAACCACTCCTGAATCAAAAATCATAATCAATATATCATGGTAAAAATCTATCTTACAAGACACGGCGAAACCGTAGAGAACAGTCTCGGACAGTTTCAGGGACATGCTCCCGGACACCTTTCCGAAAAAGGTAAAGAGCAGGCAGCCATGCTTGGACGCACATTGGCAAACATGACTTTCGATGCAATGTTCTGCAGCGACCTGCAGCGTTGCAAGGATACTGTGGAGATTGCTCTTGGCGAAAGGGTAGCAGATATGCAGTTCACCACGATGCTCCGCGAGCGCGACATGGGTAATTTCTCAGGCAAACAGATAAAAGGTGCAGTTCTTGACGACAGCGTGGAAAGCACAGAGGCAATGATAGAGAGAGCCAACAAATTCCTGACTTTCCTCGAAGAGAATTACGACGGAAAATCTGTACTGGTTGTAAGTCACGGATATTTTGCCCGCATCATGCAGTCTGTGATAGAGAATGTAGACCACACGACACTGCACAAGCTCGACAATTGCGAGGTGAGGGAGTTTCTCCGCTGACGGTTGCAGAATATAGTTGCAAGATATAAAAGAGATAGTCCTCGCACGAGGACTATCTCTTTTATATGAGCCGGGTTGGGGGCTCGAACCCCAGACCTACGCGTTACGAATGCGTTGCTCTACCAACTGAGCTAATCCGGCAATGTTTTTGTTTTCGTGGCGCAAAGGTAATCAAATTAGGAAACAATGTCAATAGAAGTTTTTATTTTTATTTCTCCAAAATGGAATATTCCTATTTAGAAGTGAATTATGGAGTACGATCATCTTTCATTTATATGCTAATCTCTGTTAAAAAGGCTATGTATTATTCCTAATTTTCTTACCTTTGCAAAAATTATTAAACAGCAGGCAAATGCCCTTGCAAAATAATCTTCTATATGAAAAAATACTTATTGTTTTTTGTCGCCCTTTTTGCAATGACAACCCTTTCGGTAGGAACTGCCAATGCGCAGAAAAGTAAAAAGAGTAAGGATGTTATTGTGATGGCACAGTTCAAAGGTGGTCAAGAAGCACTCGTCGACTATCTTTTGCAGAATACACGCTATCCACGCGAAGCTATGGAACTTGAACAGACCGGCGAGGTTGTAGTTGAGTTCATGGTAGAGCGTAACGGAATGATAACAAATGCCCGCGTAATAAAATCTGTTGCACCGTCGTTGGATGTAGAGGCTCTCCGTGTGGTTACAAATATGCCCAAATGGTTGCCCGGTACAAAGAACGGTCTCAAAATGAGATCGCAATTGACAATTCCCATCAACTTCAAGATGATACGCGAACATGGAAAATATGTCGATGCAGAGAATATGGACGATGGCATTCAGAAGAAGTCTAAGCGTAAAAGAAAAATGAAACGCAAAGGAATGGATTCTGGTTTCTAACAAAAACACAATAAAAGGATGGCAGTTGCCATCCTTTTATTGTGTTTTATCTTTTTATCAGTCTGAACGATTACAAAAACTACCTTTATCGGAACATTATCCATATCAATTAGGACCATTTCTTTTCGACATCAGAATTTATGTTTTGTGCGGATTCAAAAACGAAGTGCAAAATTTCCCCGCCCCCCGCGTGGGCGGGCGGCGTCCCCATTGGGGTGTGAGTTGTATTTTTATGGCAATACGAAAAAAATAAAATGATTATCAAATTAATTACCTAAAGTGATATAAGGTAAATATGATATACTCTCCCTCTTGGATAAGAGGGAGTGCCCGCAGGGCGAGGGAGTTCGAATGAATTCGCAAGCAAAAGTTTCAAACTCCTCCGTCTTCAA
>JAZNKR010000072.1:0-2578 GCA_045578665.1 Bacteroidaceae bacterium
TTGCAACTTTTATCCATATTTATCCGCTTGTTCGTTAAATGTGATTATCTTTGAGGTGAGATTTAGATTATACTTAAATATCAATGATTGTTAAAAACGGGGGGGTAGCTTCGCTCATTGTAAAAAGAACTATATTTGAAAAAGTGCAAATAAACAGAAGAATTTGAATGAAGATGCAAGCAAAATATTCAAACTTTTCCGGCCTCAAAAACTAAGTTTTTGAATGACCTCGCAAGCTCGGCACTCCTTTGGAAAGCTAAAGCTTTCGTCGTCGCAAACATTGCTTATTACGCAATGTCCTCTTATCCAAGAGGAGGAGTAAAGAAGAAATAACAAATGATGAAACGAATACTCTACATACTCGCAATAGCCTTATCAATCCTCGCCTGCACGGACGACATTGACAAGAGCAACCGCTTCACCTTCACAGGTGAGACGATGGCAGACTTCTTGCTCAACCGCAGCGAGAAGTATTCCCACATGATTACCCTGCTTAAGCGTGCCGACCTTTTCAGCCTGCTCAATACCTACGGGCAATACACACTCTTTCTGCCCGACAACGAGGCTATCGAAAGATTCCTTGTCGAGCAGGACAGCATATACTGGGCAACAAAGGACACCCCCGGATTCATAAACACCGGAATAACCTCGCCGCTTTTGGAGGAGCTTAGCGACTCGATGGCAAACGTGCTGTCGCGCACCCACCTTGTAGAGACCATGCACATGATGGCAGAGATGGGCGAAGGCGCTCTCCCGTCGCGTAACTTCAATTACCGTTTCTTAGGCATCAATTATGTTGTCAAGGGCGAACAGTATTACATAATGCTCAACAACAGCGCAGCAATAATCGCCGGCGACAATCAGGTAGAAAATGGAGTAGTGCACATAGTTGATAAGGTTGTCGCTCCTTCGCAGAAGAATGTCCCCGAACTCATAGGGTCGTACAGTTTCTTCAGCATCTTTGCCAACGCACTCTACCTGACAGGTTTCCGCGACTCGCTGACGCTTGAAAACGATAAAAGCTACGATGCTGATAACTATAAGTTTCAGGATGAAAGATCAGGAATATGGGTTACTTCTCCACCGACACGTTTTTATAAATACACAGGCTTCATTGAGACCGACGAGGTGTTCCGCAGCTACGGCATCGACAATGTAGACGACCTGCGTGCCTTTGCCGAAAAGTGGTACGGCACCGAAGACAGGGACAGCCTGACAAGTCCGCGCAATGCGCTGCATAAATTCGTTGCCTACCACTTTGTGCCGCGCGAAATGCCGCACAACCGGATAGTGCCCTACGGTGCAATCGACGGATTCGATATTGACACGAAGATGCCAACGAAATTCGACCGCTACGACTATTTCGAGACCATGCAGGGCACAATGATGAAGGCAATGAAGCCCATGAGCCGTCCCGATGGAAGGGATACGTTCATAAATTACAATATGCGCGAATCACCTTTCAACACAGATATGCACCGCCATCTGAGTGTGCGCGTGATTCCGCTCACCGAGTTTGTAGCTTCGCATGAGGGGTATGCCCGCTTCGACCAGATGGCGACAAACGGCGTAGTGCACCCCATAGACAAGATACTCATATACGACGAGGATGAGATGTTCGGCAACATACTCAATGAGCGCATAAGGATAGATGTGCTCAGCCTGCTTCCCGAACTGCAGTGTAATGGTTGCAGATATAGCCCGGCGCAAGTGTTCTATAAAAATTATCTGCCCGATGGGTACAGCAAGAATTTGAGCGTGAGACAAGGAGTTGTGCAGCAAGGTGGCGGACTTTTCATGGGTGGATCTATTCATTGCAGTAGGTTCTTTGATTTTGAATTGACACTTCCTCCACTTCCGTCGCGCGTGTACGAGGTGAGGGTTGGAATGACGCAACCATTGACTTTCATTGGTGTCATGATAGATTTTCCTTGTCAGGTATATATCGACGGAAAAGTGGAGGGGGACCCATTCAGGGTTACATATTTGGATGTTTCAAGCAGATGGGAGGGGAATTTTACCGGTTATGTGCCCGATGACGAAACATACGACAATGGATTGGAAAATGACAAATTCATGCGTCATAAAGGGTGGATGAAGGCACCAATGTCACTTTATACAACTAACAGTGATGGTTATATGTGCGCAAGAGACAATAAAGCCTATATAAGAAGAATTATTACAAAAAAGAGGTTCGATGGCGGGCACCATAAGATAAGGTTCAGGTATATCGGTGAATTTAGCGTGGATGCCATTATAGATTATCTTGAATTTGTGCCACTGCATATAATCAGCGACCCCACGAAGCCTGAGGACAGGTACTGAAAAACATAAGGCCCTGCAAAGGGGCGACATAAAAACGAGATTGTTTAAGGGTGGTTCTATAAATTAGTTCGAGGCGATTTTTGAGTTTATTTCGAGTATATTGTTTATTTTTGCGATAGCGCAACCTTTGTGTTGCAACTGAGTAAAAATGAAGAAGATGCCGAAATAAAACAAAAAGCGACCGAAATAGAATACACCCGGAAAAGAAATATAGATCAATAATTTATAGAACTACCCTTAACATGAAACGAAT
>JAZNKR010000073.1:0-2274 GCA_045578665.1 Bacteroidaceae bacterium
CCACTCTTCCGATGATTCGCGATACTTATCCTCGGTGATATACAGGAACTTTACGGGCTTCCCTTGCATATCCTTTATGAAATTGCGTTGCTCCATCATAGTTGCACGGCAGGGACCACATCCCATATTCCAGAAATCGAGAAAAAGCACATTACCTTTGTATGGAGCTATAATGCGTTGTATCACTGGGTCGAAGGCAAGGTTTTCCTCGGGTGTTGTCTTTATCTCAAACTTTTTCACAAACTCGCGATAGGCCCTTATAAAGTGATGGCTTATTATGGGGCTTGTGATATACGGCATGGTACCCGCCACATAGGATGCCACATAGTCGGGTGTATTCTCGTGCTCTTTTATTTTAAAACCGAATATAGCACGCATCATACACCATTGCACCATAAAGCTATTGGGTGTCAGCCCTGTCCCTTTTGAGGAAGACTCCATAGCCAGCCTCCAATAATCACTCACGGTCAGGAGAGTGTCGTTACGCATCGGGAGCACAGCCTGCAAGAATTGCGTATCGTAGTCGGCGGGCATAACAAAGTCAAAAGCATAGTCTTCTATTTCTTGAGGGGTGTTGCTTGTAACAGGCAACACTATCTCGTTTGAATAGAATTTGAGCTCTTCATAAATACCGAATTCCGCACAATTCACAAGAGGGCCAGCCACTGAATATAACAGCGCCATAGGATTGTCGAGAAGTCTTTTTTCATGTTTTTTAAGGAACTTATGAAACCATTTGTTGTCAAGAGGTTCAAAAGCCTCGTTCTTCACAGGAACAGTGTGGCCGCTGATTGAATCGAATTCAGGATAAAAGGCCGTATAGTTGTACATACTCCGTAAAGACATCATCATATACAGACCTTCGTAAATTGCATCGTTCTTTATTATTTCGGCAGCAATGGGGTTGATATCTGCGGGGAGAACAAAGCACCCTTCGTCAATATCCTTCATCACCTTTTCCATAACCTTGCCCGTGTTGCGGCAATACTCCTCCACAGCCTTGCGTCCTTGCTTGTATATGCGTGAATATTCGCTCAAGTCACCATAAGGACTCTTGGCATAAGGTTCCACGATTATGGGACGGCAACGATCTACCCAGTAACAAATGCTGCCGGGTGCTACGGAAGTGCTGCGTGCTGCCACATCTACAGAGAGTGTCACAGTGTCGCCTACAAAGAAATAGAGGTCGTTGGGGAGCTGACCGGTGTAACTATCGGCACGCAGATACACTGTTGTACTGTGTGGCACATATACATCGCTTGCAAATGTTCCGTCTGCATCTACTTTAACAAGAGAATTTACCTCTGTATTTGTAAATTCATTCTCAAAAATGAGAAGTATCTGCTTTGGAAAATCCTGCGATGTGCCATTGGTGAATTGCCCGTTGAAATGCACGGTACCACTACGGTAGTGATAGTCAGTTACCACAGAATTCTCCTGCGCAAAGCCACATAAGGTGGCAAGCGCAAATAATAATGTCAGTAATCTCTTTTTCACATGGAAGCTTGTTTTTCAGTTTAAATTTCAAATGCAATCATGTCATTTCAATTATAAGACGGACAAATTGCCCAATTGTTACAGGCGAAATAAGGGAAAATTTCACCCCTCGCGAAAAAATAAATCTAAAAACAGCTCTTTAGACGTCTAAAAATCAGATTTTAGACGGCTAAAAATGCGATTTTACTCTGTTTCTTGCCCGATAGTGCCCAAAAAGAATACTTTTGCAAATACAAAACATGACAGAAATGAACAGAAACATCTACATCATTATCTCCATTGCGTTGTTTGCGCTATCTTATATTTTTAACTATAACGACCGTCGCGACGAACTGCACGACAGGATAAACAGCGAGTTCAAAAGAGAGGCACCGACCTGGGGCGACAGTATAATGATTATACATGACATCTATTACTATTCCAGCGAAACAGAGTCTTCGGGATTTCCTAAAAACAAGAACTTGTACATTGAGTTTGAGCAAGGGAAAATTGTAATATCTCCTAAATTCTATAACCCGGACAATTATGCAACATACCAAAAAGACCAGATACATATTTCACTTTTGGAAGATGACGAATACCACATCTCAACAACCGACTCGCTGTTCAAAAATATGCTAACGAGGTTAGGCATAAAGGCAGATGTTGCAACCACCGTATATGCCAAAAGCCTCTTCGATATGTTCATCTCCGAGGACAGTATGAATGTGAATGCTCCTTATGTCCGCATATTCCAGGCAAGAGAGGTTGAGGGCTTTACAACGGACAGCGTATCAT
>JAZNKR010000074.1:0-2797 GCA_045578665.1 Bacteroidaceae bacterium
AAAGCCACAGAGCCGCGTGCTCTATGTAGAACTGTGCGCCCCCGAAGGCTATGTAGTGGAGACAAAGAAATACAAGCTCGACGAGAACGGCAGATGCCACGGCGAATTTGAACTGCGAAAAGAATTATTATCGGGATACTATGAAGTACGCGCCTACACCCGCTATATGCTCAACTGGGGCGAAGAAGCAATATTCAGCCGCGTATTCCCCGTCTACGACAAAGTAAACGGCGACAACTACGACTTCAAGAATATGCTCGACCGCAAACGCGGCTTTATGCGCGATGGCAAATGGGTAACCGAAGAACTTCCCCCTGCTGATATAAAATTCTACCCTGAGGGCGGACATCTTGTAGAGGGAATTGAAACCACCGTAGCCTACGAATATTTGGACAACGAAGGCAAGTCCGGCAGAGACAGCATTGCAATATATGCCGACAAAGAACTGTTGCTTAAAAGCGTACCCACACACGCAGGAGTAGGTACATTTAAGTTCACCCCCAAAACAGATATAAAATATCGCGCCGAAGTAAAGATAGGAAAGAAAAAACATAAATTCGAATTACCGAAAATAGAGCAACGCGGAGTTGTTATCAACCTTGCACAGACAGCAGACAGCGTGGCAGTAACCATAAAGAACAACATCGATTTTCAGACACCATTGGGCATTGCAGTGCTCAACAGAGGAACCATTATAGACTATCAATCATTTGACTCGCAAAAAAAGGAAAAGAATTTCAATTTCGCCGCCGACAGCCTGCCCGAAGGCGTAAATCGCGTAGTGGTATTTGCCAACAGCAATATTCCCCTTGCCGAAAGACAATTCTTTGTGCGCCACAAAGAGATATTACCCGGCGACCGTCAGACCGTTAAATTGACCGCTAAAGTAAACGGTCTGAACCCTAATGACATTATCCTGCAACCGCACGAAAAAATCACATTAACCGTCGAACGCGAGGATGGCAAGCCCATCGACAAGGATGCAGACTTTTCTGTTTCCGTAAGCGATGCCGCCACCCGTCAAGTAATGTCGTACACCCACAATATGTACACCCATATGCTGCTCGGTTCAGAGATTAAAGGCTACATCCCCGATGCCGCACAATATTTCGCGGATAGCAGCGACGAGACAAGAAACAATCTCGACCTGCTGATGCTCACCCGTGGATGGACATCGTACGACTGGAGCAAGCTTACAACCAAACACGTCTCCCTTGAACAACAGAAAGAGACAGGCATAGGCATACAGGGAAAATTCTACAAGCAGACAAAAAACACCAAGTTCGGTGAACTCAATCAATATTTCCTAACCCCGCAAAGGAAGACCGACATAAAATTCGAAATATCCTACGACGACAGCATCGTTCACCAATACCAGTTTGCAAGCGACGAGGATGGCTCTTTCAAAATAGAGACAGAGGAATTCGCAGGCACAAAGGGAGCGCTTCTTACCCCTGAACTCAGCATGAACCAGCAGATGGACTCCACATACGTATTTTCCATCAATAAGTTCTTCTCGCCACCATTTGGACAATATAACTATTGGCAGCGTACAACAGGAATGCCCATAAAGGACGAAAAGCGCGACACCGCCATTGTTAAAATATCCGATTATGAGTTTATGCTTACAGAGGTAGACATCAAGGGCAGGAAGAGGAAAGACCGTTACGAGCGTCCGCCACTCAGCGAGGTGCGCTTCAACTTCCTCGATGAGTGGGAATATGCAAAGGAGAAAATAATAGAGCGAAGCCTTGTTGGCGACAAGAGCAACGAAAGAGAAGATGTTGCCGACATTCTCGAAGCGATGAAAGTCGGTGGCAGACATAGCCACATAGATTCCTTAATGTTGCAATATAAGCTTACTACAACCAATGATGCCGCCCGCAAAGTACCGGCATCAACAGTGGTGCATTCTATCTTTGAACGGTACAACTACCCATGGGCATATTGGGTGAAAATGATAGTAGTAAAAGGCGAATATAATGCAGATTCCATAGTGCGTCAAGATAAGGAGTATCTTCATGGTATCAACCCCGAAAAGATGATGAACTTCGAAGAGGTTGTTATCCGTAGCGACATTGGCACACGGCAGCAGTTCAAAAACTATGGAAGTATCCTTGCGAGGGAATGGAATGCGTTAGATAACAAGAGATTAGAATGGATATTCTATTATGGTTTCCTTAAGCACCTTTATATTGCCGATCCTAGTAAGACCGACTTTCCTGATAACTTCTACGATACTTTAATTAATGGAATTTCATTTCAGACTGAAGGGTCATTCATTGTAGCTGGTTGGGGTTCTGCCAAGCCTTTTCATCCTAATTATGTAGCTTGTTTTATCCCATACAAGAAACAGCACAAAGGCATTGTGCCCGAATTGCACACTGGTTCTGCAATTGGCGACCCATTCAGAAGAAGATCAAGAAACTCCACCCGCCGCTATACCACTATAAAAGGTTACAACGAAAGCAAACAGTTCTATTCGCCCAATTACAAGGACAAGCGCCCGAGCGACAGGAACGATGTCCGTCGCACGTTAACATGGGTACCATCGGTGAAAGCCGATGGCGGCAAACTGACAGTAGAACTGTACAACAGCGCAATAACACAAAAGCCTGTAATAGACATTGAAGGCATCGGCGGCAGCACTTTCTATGGAACAAATAATAATCTCGCCCACCGCACACTAAGCGATGAACAGGCAGGCAGCGAGAAGCGCTACGGAAAGAGCTTTATAAACAACCCTGCCATATTAGCCTATTCGTTCAAGATAACCACAGAGGGCAGAAACCTCTAC
>JAZNKR010000075.1:0-41998 GCA_045578665.1 Bacteroidaceae bacterium
TGGATTATATGGCATATCATCGAGCACAAGTATTCGAGAAAAGATACAATTCATATTTGGCCAAGAAATACATTTTTGAGGCCGTGTAATTTAGAACTATTATCTTATGCAGATTTACGAACAATATTGGAGTTATACGGCCGCATTTACAGATTTATTTGGAACAAAAGCCGTAACATCATTGAAGATATGTGTTGATTTCTTAGATGTCCATACAAACGATTTATATACAAAAGAATTATATGAAGAGTTACAGACAGAGATTAAGGCTGTTCTTCAAATAGATTACATATCTATTCGCAAAGCAGTAAATCAGTTTGTCAAATTAGGTTTCCTAAAACCGTTATTAGCTGGGTATCCATCAGAAACGAGAGAATTCTTAATGGCATCGTCTAATGCTAAAAGAAAAAGCATCTTATCAAAAATCGTATATAAGTATGCCAACTTTGATAATTCAATGACTAGTCCTATATACGGTGGAAAGCGTCAAATAAACTTTGTTTTAAAAACTTTAGAAGAGATAGGACATATATCAGAGAAAGAGTTAACTGCAATGATGCTGGTAGATATAAATAGATACCCAAATGGCTATTTAACCCCTATTGAGTTAAGTCAGTATTATCGTTCTGCTGATGCAAATGGTTTTATTGCTCGTAAGTACAACCAAATTTCACACTTGAAAAATTTACTTGGAAAACTTGACGACCTTGTTTCGTGTGATGGAACCATTTATTATGAAACTGACGCAAAGAACCTCTTTGGAGAAAACCTTGAAAATAAGAAAATTATAAAGGAACCATATCTACAACGTGTATACAACTGTGAACTTATTGATGAAAGTAAATCGACTCTTGGCAAATCAAAAGCCGAAAGCATGATTGTCGGTACACAGTCTCAAGCGTTAGTACCTGTTCATATAAAGCCGATTATTGAATCAAATGAAAATGAGGCCTTTGATGTGAATAATGGTCTGCTGCTATCAGGAGAAATTGGAACTCTTTTTGAAAAAGGCTATATGTCTATTGACACAGATGGAACCATTTTGCCATCTATACTATTAAGTGATGATATGCACCAAATATTATCACGAGCGAGACTGAATCCCCAATTCATGAATGAGCAACGTATGGACTATTTGGATTTCCATAGACATCAGGTTTTTGCCGATAGATAACAAAATAACTAGCCCTATGTTGAAGCCAGAAGATTTTACCTCTCTTCTTGAATACAATGATATATCATTAAGAGATTATCAAAAAGAAAACAAGAGTAAGATATATGAGCTATGGAAAGAGAAACGTTCTGTAATGCTTCAGATGCCTACGGGTACAGGAAAAACAAGATTATTCTCTTCGTTGCTCAAAGATATTCAGAATTATTCAGCTGAGAAAGATATCTCTATTGACTGTCTTGTTATGGTTCATCGTCAAGAACTTGTTGAACAGATTGTTGGTGAATTGGATCGTAATTATGGTCTTGAATCGGGTATAATCCAAGCAGGATATAAACAGGATGTGGAAAGGAATATACAGGTAGCATCAGTCCAAACCCTTAGTAGGAGGCTATATATTTGGAAAGAAAAACAATTTGATATTGTGATTGTGGATGAAGCCCACCACGTTCCGGCTGAAAGCTATAAGAATATTATCAATAGTTATCCTACCGCTAAATTGTTAGGCGTTACTGCAACACCATACAGAAATATAGGATATAACCAAATAAATCCGCAATTATTTTTATTATTTTCTCAAATTAGATGTTCCGCCTTCCTCCAGAACGCTTTGCCGCGCTTGATAACGGCGAACATTCTCAACAGAAGTTTAAATTTTATGGCATTTGCCACTACACCATATGCTTTGCCCTCGGCCATCTTTCTTTCATAGTATTTTTTTATTTCCTTGTCATGGTTTATGCATGTTCTCACAGCACCTGTCAGGTCTGCCTTAAGCATTTTGGCACCAGGTTCGACATGTGTCCTGCCCTTGACACTAGTACCTGAAGAATGTTCAAACGGAGCAACACCGATATAGCTGGCATATTGTCTGGCATTATCAAACATCTCAAAGTTATGTGTTGCAATGATTGTGTTGATAGCATTGACTATGCCTATGCCATCGACGGACAATAGCAGGCGGTAGTTCTTATTCAACTTCTCATCACATTCTATTGTTTGAGTCATTTCCTCCTCAATGGCTTCCACCTGTGTCTCAAGGAATGCCTGCAGGGCTTGCGTGCGTTTAACGGTACCTGACTCTGGTGTATGTGCGCCAACCTCTTTTAGCTGCGCTTTGCATCTGGCAATCTCTGCTACAAGGCTCTTTCTCTCTGCCAGCAAGGACTTTAGCTTGCGTACGCTGTCTGAGGCCAGCCTTGACTCCTTGATGTCTTCGCGATGAAGATAAGCATAGTAAGCTATACGCCCAGCATCTACCTTGTCATTCTTGCCGTGAGTCAATCCAAAGGAGCGCTTCAGATGAAGAGGACTCTGTACCGAGTATGAAACTTTGTGCTCTTCCAGAAACAGGCAAAGTTCATAGGTGTAGGTTCCTGTCGCCTCCATACAGAAAAAGGATTTGGAAATAGCAACTCCCTTGCTGCGAAGCCACCTGTTCATCTCCTTGAACCCATCATTGCCATTCTGGAACGTTTCATGGGGAATAGGGAACTTGTCTGTAGGATTCTTAACGTAAATTGCCACATCAATAGTTTTTTTGGAGATGTCTACACCGATGTAATGATCTTTTTTCATACCTTTGTACCGATTAAACGAACAATTGGTTAACCAGGAGTTGAACTAACTACATCCTTTATTAGATCTATGAATCTACAAATATAGTTGGCTCTTCCGTTCAACGGAAAGGAGAAGAGGACTGTTTCTGTTTTTAGCTCATTAGCTAGATTAAACGATAGTTCACCTCTCTCCTTTGGTTAACTTTTTGCAAAGATAGCACTTTTTGCTTACCTTTCTTTTTCTTCGCAAATCTAAAGGATTAAGCGGAGAGGGATTTACTGACATTTTCGAAGAACTTATAATATCTCCATCTGTTAAGCAATTCATTGAGAAAGGTGTATTGTCTCAGTACGATTATTATTCTGTTAGGGAAAACTCAGAAATTCAGAGAGAATTGGATAGCATCACAACCTTTCAGAATGGTGATTATACTGATGCTGATATGACCCGAGTATGTGACAATGACCATATTCGTGCTCAGATAGTGGAAACATATCAAAAATATGCATTAGGGAAGAAAGGTATTATTTATACTATTAACAAAGTACATAATAAGAATCTATGTTCTGATTTTAATAATGTTGGCATAAGAACCGTTGCTATAGATAGTCAAACACCTTCAGATACCCGTAAAAGATATATAGAGGATTTCAAGCGTGGATTAATAGATATTATCTGCAATGTCAACATTTTCTCAGAAGGATTTGATTGTCCTGACATAGAGTTTATTCAGCTAGCCCGACCTACACAATCATTGTCTATGTATCTGCAACAGATAGGTCGAGGTCTTAGGTCTTCTAAAGGAAAAGAAAAGTGCTTGTTCTTGGATAATGTCGGCCTATATAATCGATTCGGTCTTCCGTCTTCCAATAGAAAGTGGATGTACCATTTTTTAGGACACGAAGAAGACTTCCAAACGGGCAAGAAAAAAGGCAGTAATAAAAGGCCTAGGAAGAAAAGGGATTTAGACGAAGGTAATGAGCAGGTTCTATTAATTGAAACAACTACTGGATTAAAGTATGAGAAACTGCGAGCAGGTGAACTCTTCCAAAATTTTTCTCACTTGAATGACTTGCTTATCCAGAGAGATAACATCGCTCTTCATACCCTTGAACAAGAATTTTCTAAAGAAGGCAAGAGTGCATTATGCTTCGATGGTAATAAAGTAAGTATATGGCAAGATAGAAACAGTGATAATTTTTGGAAAATAGATTACTATCTTAAAAATTTCCAATTCCGTTTTGAGCATGAGCTGGAAACTAGACGTCTGAAGGATGAAAACGAACTCAACCGTTGGTTAACATTTCGATTCCTAAAAATCAGAGAAGAAATTGAATCAAAAGAGATTTATGCTATAAAGAGAGATTTTCAAAATACCAATCAAGATCAAAGCTACATTCTTGATATGTATAATCGTTGGTATGACAATGAAACAGATACTCCTTTTGATAGAAATCTTATATTGGAACAACTTTTAAGTCAAACATACGATTTTATGTTTGAAAAGGATAGCGGTAATCGAGTGTTTCAGATGATTGTTAATTTGGATATTGAAAGACGTAAAATTAGGCAGGGTGGACAAAAAGTAGGATGACATGCCCTTCAATATCTTGATATTCATATCTTTGTGCCATATTATTAATGATATGGTAAAAAAAATGCTTTTTTTGCTGCTCTTCAAACGTTGTAAGGAACGGGCGTAGAGGTCCCAGCCAAATGTATAAATGCAAGGATTGCGGCAAACAATTCATAGGTGGCAAACGGCGCGACAAATCACAAGTAATAACTGACTATGTCGAAGGCAAGCAAACCTTGCAGCAACTTGCCTCTAAGTACAAAGTTTCCGAGAGAACAATTCGTCGCGATTTGGAAAACATGCGCTTTGTCCGTAAGAAAGCGAGGTGCAAAGAAGTGACAGTGCAACTTGATACCACTTATTGGGGTCGCAGATTCGGTCTAATGGTCATAAAGGATGCTCTGCGTAACAAGATTCTATGGCACAAATATGTTCGCAATGAGACTATCAATCAATACATGGAGGGTATTTCTTGGCTTAGATCTCAAGGTTTTAAGATATATGGCGCCGTAATTGACGGTATGCGCGGTTTAGCACAGGCATTATATCCCATCCCTGTACAGATGTGCCAATTTCATCAGATACTAATCACTCGTAGATACTTAACCCAGGAGCCTGAACTCGATGCTTCTTGCGAGCTTTTAAACCTCGTCAAGAGCATAACCCAAATGGATAAGGAGAGTTTTATTGGCGCTTTTAATGAGTGGGGCGAGAAGTACAAGGATGTTTTAAACGAGCGTGTTCACGATAAAAGACTAAAACGGCACACGCCTCCTTACATGCGTCCAAGGCTACGTAGTGCATACCTTAGTTTAAAACGCAATATGACTTTATTATGGACTTTTTACGATCACCCAGAAACAGGTCTGCCAAACACGAACAATGGCATTGAAGGTTTGTTCTCGGATATAAAGGGCAAATTAAGGGTTCATCGGGGGATAAGTAAGGATAATCGGAAAAAGTTGTTAGATGAGTACATTATGCGACATTATTAAATGCAGAATCTCTTGGCAGGGCGCGCCCTGCCAAGGGATTCTATCCTACTTTTTGTCCAATAAGAGATTTTTGAAGTAAAATCATCCTACTTTTTGTCCACCCTACCTAAAATTACATTAGGTAGAGCTAATATTTAGTCATACATATAAACTTGCTGTTTATGTTAAGTCAACACGTAAGATAATAGGTAACTGAAAAATAAAAACCACGGGAACTTTATGGTATCAATCCATAGAGTTCCCGTTGTTGCGTATCTGATTATCAGGGTAATATATTTTACATTTCGGTTCAAGCGTGGAACTGTATGCCACGTCTCTAAGTGAAGGTGCTAGGAAAACCTCGATGCATAGATATGGGAATAACAGCCCCACGCATAGCGTGGAGACTATTATATCATCCCTTGTGCATCTGTGATTAAAGTTTCCTAGGCTTTTCACTTACAAGAAGAAGACATAACGCCTCTATATTTTTATCAATGTGTCAGAATGCAACTGCATCCTATGTGCAAATATAAATATTATTTTAACACAAACTCTTATTTTTACTATTTATTATCAGTAAAACCGCAAACTTATTGAAAACGAGTGTAGAGGCTAAAAGGCCTCAATGCTCATTACACTTTTACCGCAACAACACATAAACGAAATAGACATCGCATGGTGCTCTTCACTCCTAGTTGCACAAAAAACAGCCACCATAATGGCGGCTGTCAAATCAGTGATGCTTTATAACATCCTATCAATGCTGTTTAATACTCCTCCTCGTCGAAGAAGAAATCCTCATTGCTGCTGGGATAGTCGGGCCAGATGTCCTCTATACTTTCGTATGTATCTCCTTCGTCCTCTATCTCCTGAAGATTCTCTATTACCTCCATAGGTGCGCCCGAACGGACTGCATAGTCTATAAGTTCATCCTTAGTTGCGGGCCAGGGTGCATCCTCCAATTTAGATGCAAGTTCCAATGTCCAATACATATCTTTCTTTATTAGATTGTTATAAATAAATCGGTTTCTAAAAATGTCTGCAAAAATATAGCATTTTAGTTTATTTGCAAGGGTTTTTCCATATTTTTTCATTGCCATCGGCAAGTTGGCGCGACAACAGGAAAAAATAGTCGGAAAGACGGTTCATATATTCCGTCAGTGTCGGGGGGACCTTTTCCGTGCGGGCAAGGGTAACAATCCGTCTTTCTGCTCGTCGGCACACTGTGCGGCAGAGGTTCGCATAGAGCGATGCCTTCACAGGGGAGGGCAGGAGAAACCCTTTCAAGGGAGGAAGCGCGGCTTCGAGCCGGTCTATGGCTTGCTCCAATGCCTTTACGTCGTCGCTGTCGATGGTGGTCTCCCTGCATCCGGTGTCGGACAGCGTGGCGGCTATCGAGAAGAGCTGTTGCTGTATCCCGTCGAGCATTGCTGCACATTCGTCCTCTTCGGTCTCTGCCTGCAACAGACCTACGGTTGCCGACAGCTCGTCTATGGTGCCGTATGCCTCAACGCGGATGTTGTCTTTTGCCACCCTTTCGCCGCGCAGCAGCGATGTCTCGCCGCGGTCGCCCTTTGTGGTATATATATGTGCCTTTTTCATACCTTGTCTCCTCTCTCTACCTTGTCTGTTACATCTTCAGCGTGTAGTGCTGTTTCTTGTACTTGTGGTCGAAGAAGAGTATTCCCATGCTGTAGAGGTCGTATGTGATGCCTACGGCAGGGTTCTCCTTGATGCTCTGCCACCATCTTTTTATTTCGGGGGTAGAGTGTATCTTCTCGACGATTATAACAGATTCGGGAGTAGTATGTTTTATGGCCTCCTCCACGACAGATGCGTAGGAGAATGAGCGTCCTATGTAGAGCAGTCCTATCTTCCCCTCCTTTTCGAACAGTGGTGCTATGCCGCCGCTCAGTCGGGTACATCTGCGCTCTTCGAGCATCTTTGCTGCTTCGGGGTTATTGACCGTAGCGTTCAGCATGTATGCCGGCACATTGCGTGCGGCTGCACTGATGGCGCAGGCTGCTGTGCTCTCCGGTGCAAACATTATTATGTTGCAGGGACGGGCATAGTTTGTTATGCGGAAGAGTCGTCGGCCGTGCGATGCCTTGCCGCCGCATTTTGCAGCTATGCTGTTTATGCGGCTGTAGGTGTAGTAGGGGAGGCTCTCCTTAAGTACAGAGGTGACAAAGTGGAAGGCTTTCGGAGATTGCACTCCGAAGCCTTTGTTGTGTCTGTATCTGTTGATGAGGTTCTTCAGTCCGAGCATCCCTTACCGTTTGGTTCAGATTGAAAATGCCTTTTTCACAGCCTCTACATAGTCGAGCTTCTCCCATGTGAAGAGCTCCACTTCCATGGTCTTTGAGGGGAGGTAGGGCGATGTGAAGGTCTTTGTTACAATCTCGGGTGTGCGTCCCATGTGACCGTATGCAGCTGTCTCGCTGTATATGGGGTTGCGCAGCTTCAGGCGCTCTTCGATTGCTTTGGGGCGAAGGTCGAACAGTTCGGCAACCATCTTTGCAATATCGCCGTCGCTCATCGAAACTTTTGCTGTGCCATATGTGTTCACGAATACGCTTACGGGCTGTGCGACACCGATGGCATAGGAGAGCTGTATGAGCATCTCGTCTGCTACGCCTGCTGCAACCATGTTCTTTGCGATGTGGCGTGCTGCGTATGCTGCGCTGCGGTCAACCTTCGAGGGGTCTTTGCCGCTGAATGCACCACCACCGTGGGCACCCTTGCCACCGTATGTGTCTACGATGATCTTGCGTCCTGTGAGGCCGGTGTCGCCGTGAGGTCCGCCGATTACGAATTTGCCTGTGGGGTTGACATGGTACTTGATGTTTTCGTCGAAGAGGGCGAGTACCGAGGGGGTGTTTATCTTTGCCTTTACGCGGGGCATGAGAATGTTTATTACATCTTCGCGGATCTTTGCAATCTGTGCCGCGTCTGCTGCCTCCTGTGTGCCCTCTGCTGTCTCTGCGGGGGCTACAAAGTCGTCGTGCTGTGTAGATACTACGATT
This sequence comes from Bacteroidaceae bacterium, assembly GCA_045578665.1. Taxonomy (GTDB): domain Bacteria; phylum Bacteroidota; class Bacteroidia; order Bacteroidales; family Bacteroidaceae; genus HGM04593. Next base: position 8,311 of record JAZNKR010000075.1, read on the forward strand.
GTGTTGATGCGCACGGGGCGGTTGTCGTCGTCATACTCCACTGTTACCTGGCTCTTTGAGTCGGGGCGCAGATAGGTCATCTCCTTGCCTTCGCGGCGGATGGCTGCAAGCTCGGTGAGAATAAGATGAGAGAGGTCGAGCGATACGGGCATGTAGTTCTCTGTCTCGTTGATGGCGTATCCGAACATCATTCCCTGGTCGCCGGCTCCCTGTTCCATGGGGTCTTCGCGTTCAACGCCTCGCGAGATGTCGGCGCTCTGTTCGTGTATTGCCGAGAAGATGCCGCATGAGTTGCCGTCGAACATATATTCGCTCTTAGTGTATCCGATGCGGTTGATTACGCGGCGTGCAATCTCCTGGAGATCGACGTATGCCGATGATTTTACCTCTCCGGCAAGCACTACCTGACCTGTCGTAACCAATGTTTCGCAAGCTACTTTAGAACGGGGGTCGAAGGCGATGAGCTCATCGAGGACTGCGTCTGAAATCTGGTCTGCTACTTTATCGGGGTGTCCCTCCGATACTGACTCTGATGTAAATAGGTATCCCATAACTGTTTATGAATGGCTTTGTGCCGTCATATATACGGCGGTTAATAATTTCGTCGTTGTGTGAGAAATTACTCTTCCTGCTGGTGTGGACAATTTAGATGGGATGTGTATGCGAATGTGCCCAATAGACCTTGACAGACAAGGTTTTTAGCATTTTTTATCGTGGTTGCAAGCAGCCCAAATCTTTCCACACGAAGAGTGTTTCTCTTCTTTTCGGTTGCAAAGGTAATCTCTTTTTGCGAATGTTGTATGCTTTTTAACGCTTTTTATAGTGTCGGGCGACAATATTCTGCTCCAAATGGTAAATTATGTTATTATTGGGCTCTTTGCGGGTGCCTTTCCCGATAAATGAGTTAACTTTGTACTTTCTAAATCCAATTGCAGATGTTTATTGTCGACTCCATCGGGACATTCGGAAAATATCTTATTCTGATGAGACGTGTCTTTGCGCGTCCCGACAGCTGGCGCATGTTCTTCAGACAGTACTTGCGCGAAGTGTTGCAGTTGGGTATCAACTCCATTCCCATAGTCCTGCTTATCTCATTCTTCATAGGTGCGGTCATCTGCATTCAGATGAAACTGAACGTAGAGAGTGCGTGGATGCCCAAGTTTGTCGTGGGATATGCCACTCGCGAGATTATGTTGCTGGAGTTCTCTTCGTCCATCATGTGTCTGATTCTTGCGGGCAAGGTGGGGTCGAACATCACTTCGGAGATTGGTGCCATGAGGGTTACCCAGCAGATAGACGCTCTCGAGATTATGGGTGTCAACTCTGCCAATTATCTCATTTTCCCAAAGGTTACGGCACTCGTCTCCATCATTCCGGCATTGGTAATCTTCAGTATTTTTGCGGGTGTGATGGGTGCCTATGGCATAAGTGTCTTTACGGGTATAATGACACCTGCCGACCTCACATACGGATTCCAGTACGAATTTTCGCAGTGGTTCATCTGGTGCAGCATCATCAAGGCGTTGTTCTTTGCCTTTATCATCACTTCGGTCCCTGCCTTCTATGGCTACACTGTAGGTGGCGGCTCCATTGAGGTGGGCAAGGCAAGCACCGATGCCGTTGTCAGCTGCAGTGTACTCATTCTGTTTGCCGATATTGTATTAACCCAACTTCTGATGCAATGATAAGACTCGAATCCATATCCAAGAGGTTTGACAAGCAGGTGGTGCTCGATGATATCAATGCAACCTTCGGCAATGGCAAGACCAATCTCATTATAGGTCTCAGCGGTGCCGGAAAGACTGTGCTGCTCAAGTGTATCGTGGGACTTCTTGCTCCCGATGAGGGAAAGGTGCTTTACGATGGCAGGGATATGGTTACGCTCAATAAGAAGGAGCGCTTGTTGCTGCGTCGTGAGATGGGTATGCTTTTCCAGAGCGCTGCGCTGTTCGACTCCATGAGTGTGTTGGAGAATGTGATGTTTCCGCTCGATATGTTTTCGGACAAGCCGTTGGACGACAGGCTTGCACGCGCCCGCTTCTGTCTCGAAAGGGTGAACCTGCTCGATGCGCAGTACAAGAACCCCTCGGAGCTGTCGGGCGGTATGCAGAAGCGTGCAGCCATTGCAAGGGCTATTGCTCTGGAGCCGCGATACCTCTTTTGCGATGAGCCCAATTCGGGACTCGACCCCAAGACCTCTCTTATCATAGATGAGCTCATACACAATATCACCGAGGAGTATGGCATCACAACCATTGTCAATACTCACGACATGAACTCGGTGATGGGAATCGGAGACCATATAATCTTTCTTGCCGGTGGCTGTAAGTCGTGGGAGGGAACGAAGGACGAGATTCTCTACAGCAACAACGATGTGCTCAATGAGTTCCTCTTCTCATCGGATCTGTTGCGCAAGGTCAAGGATGGTGCGTTGCAGAGACCCCCGCTCAAGGGATAGCTTTGTATTTGGCGCGGGCATTGGCGCGTGTGGTATAGTTGAAGTGCCACCATTCGCTACGTAGCGGGCGGAAGCCTGCTTTTTTCATTACGCCTCGCAGAAGTGCGCGGTTGCGTGCCGCTTCGGCAGATATTTTCCCTCTTCTCACAAGCTCCTGCTCCTTGTCGGTGTGGCTCAGATGGGTGAGTGCGTCCACCACTGTGCCCATGGGCAGTGTGTCGCCCTTGCTGTCCACGATGCTCACATCCACTGCAAGTCCGTAGTTGTGCAGTCCTCCTCCGTTGGCGGGGTTGCTGACGTAGTTCTGCTGAGGGGTACCCTTCACCTTGTTCCACATCTTCTGCTGTACGTGCATGGGGCGGGCGGCATCGTATATTATCAGTCTGAGGTCGGGGTGTGCCGCACGCAGTTGTCTGCTTGCCTCTTTCAGTGCTTTTGCTGCGTGGGGGTGCAGGTAGGCTTCGTCGAAGTTATACATCTTCTCGCCGACAAAGTTGTCGGGTTTTGCATACATGAGGTCTACGACGAGTGTGCTGTCTGCCTCTTTGAGGTTTATGAAGCCTTTGAATATGTTCTGCGAGGCTGCTTCTCTGTGGCTTGTAAGCAGCAGGGCGAGGAACAGCAGTGTGGCGAGGCTGTGTTTCATGGTGGTGGTTTATATAAAAATATTAGTGTCCGGTAAAAATTACTAATTGTTTTTGGCTAAACAGTATTTATTTAATGGCAGTTTGTAGTTATCTTGATTTAAACAATGTCTCCTTTCTTTTTGTGCCGACAAAAAGAACCAAAAAGCTCTGCGCATGGGCGCTTTCTTAACGGCAGCCTCAGCTGATGACTTTTGGGGCTGCGGAACTCACTCGCTACGCTCGCTCAAACAGTCTTTCGCTTCGCGCAAGTTTGGCTACTCTCGGCATAGTGCAAATGAATTTGCCCTCTGCTCTCGCTTGCACAAACTTTCGCCTCTTTCCAAAAGTCATTGGCGCAGTCTGCCTAAAAGCTTAATGCGCATCAATGAAGCAATGAACCTCTCAATGAAGTAACGGGGGCTTGTAGTAACTTAAAGATGAAACCTTAAGAGCTTAAGCATATTTACCGGACAGTAGTAACTATTTTTCCAAGCGAGTGCAGGATATCTTCGAGGTTTACTTCAAAGATAATTACAAACGAGCGAGAAATATGAAGTTTACTTCAATATTTTTCAAAGCGAGTGCAGTATATCTTCGAGGTTTACCTCAAAGATAGTGAAAAACGAGCAAAGAAAAATAAGTTTCTTGATTTTTTATTCCGAGCCTTTCACTATCTTTGCAGTTTAAAACAGCACAAGAACCATGTCCATAATCAATTACAAAAACGTAGAGATACAGATAGACTCAAATGTCATTCTCGAGAATGTCAATTTCTCGTTGAATGCGGGAGAGTTTGCGTATATAACCGGAGCAGTAGGTTCGGGAAAATCATCGCTTTTGAAGACCATTTACGGCGAAGTAGACATATTCAGCGGCGAAGCTATCATTTTCGACGAATTTTCGATGAAGAACATACGCCGCAGCAAATTGTCGGCGCTGAGAAAGCGCATGGGCATTGTGTTTCAGGACTTCCAGCTGCTCACCGACCGCTCGGTGAACGACAACCTCGAGTTTGTACTGAAATGTACCGGATGGAAAGAGAAGAGCGAAAGGAAAAGGCGCATAGATGAGGTGCTCGAACTGGTGGGACTCTCGGGAAAGGGATATAAGATGCCCCACGAGCTTTCGGGCGGAGAGCAACAACGCATAGTGATAGCACGTGCAATACTCAACCATCCCGCCCTGTTGCTTGCCGACGAGCCTACAGGCAACCTCGACAACGAAACGGGAAAAAACATCATGCAGCTGCTGCACCGTATCTGCAAAGAGGAGAACACTGCCATTCTGATGATTACCCACAACGAACAGTGGCTCACAATGTTCCCCGGCAGAGAATTCTATTGCAAAAAGAAGATGGTCATTGAGAAAACAGCAGCGGAGCCCGGGAGCGAGACAATGGAAGATGAAGAGGCTACGGTAGACAACACAGAGAACAACGGAGACAACAACAACGAAATAACAATAGAAACAACATAAGAAGATGAAAGTAATGAAATTCGGAGGAACCTCTGTAGGTTCCGCAGCCCGCATGCAGGGCGTAGTAAACCTCATAGCCGACGGCGAGACAAAAGTAGTGGTACTGTCGGCAATGTCGGGAACAACAAACTCACTCATAGAATTTACAAACTACTTGCGCAACGGCAACCCCACAGGCGCCGTAGAGCACATAACAAACCTCCAGAGCAAGTATAAGCAGACAATAAAGGACCTCTACACAAGCGAGGCATACGCAGAGAAAGCAAACAAAAAGATAGCAGAGATATTCAACCATCTGCGCACACTCGCCTCACAGCCTCTCACATCGGACAACGAGAAGGAGATTATAGCTCAGGGCGAAATGATGTCTACCAACATGGTGGCCCTCTACATGGAGGAGCAGGGCATCAATGTACAGTTGCTCAACTCATTGGAGTTCATGCGTCTGAAAGCTAACGAAGAGCCCGACATGGAGTACATCATAGAGAACCTCACCCCCATGATCGAGAGCCGCACCGACGGCAAGATATACATCGCCCAGGGCTTCATCTGCATGAACAACGAAAACCGCATAGCCAATCTGCAACGTGGTGGCAGCGACTACACCGCAACACTCATCGGCGCTGCGCTGCAGGCAGAGGAGATACAGATATGGACCGACATCGACGGAATGCACAACAACGACCCCCGCATAGTAGACGGCACACGCCCCGTGCGCCATCTCCACTTCGACGAGTCGGCAGAGCTTGCATACTTCGGTGCCAAGATTCTTCATCCCACCTGCATCCTCCCCGCAAAGCTCGCAGGTGTACCCGTGCGTCTGCTCAACACCATGGACCCCAAAGCAGAGGGCACTCTCATCGACAACAACCTCACAGAACCCGGAACAATAAAGGCTATCGCTGCAAAGGACAACATCACCGCCATAAAAATAAAATCGGCACGCATGCTCCTTGCATACGGATTCATGCGCAAGGTGTTCGAAATCTTTGAGAGCTACCGCACTTCGATTGACATGATATGCACATCGGAGGTAGGTGTATCAATGTCTATCGACAACACCAACCGTCTCGAGGAGATTACAGGCGAACTGCAGAAATATGGCACAGTAACCGTCGACAAGAACATGTGTATCATCTGCGTGGTGGGCGACCTCACATGGGAGAACACCGGATTCGAGTCTCGCGCAATGGAGGCAATGAAAGATATTCCCGTGCGCATGGTTTCATACGGTGGCAGCAACTACAACATTTCGTTCCTCGTACGCATGGAGGACAAAGAGAAGGCTCTGAGAGCGCTCAGCGCACATATCTTCAACTAAGAACAAACCGCAGACAGATATGAGCAAATTCCCCATAGAAAAGTTCAAGACAATTGAGACTCCGTTCTACTACTACGACACCGAGCTGCTCGAAAAGACGCTATGTTGCGCACAGCAGGAGGCTGCAAAGTACGACGGGTTCCACATTCATTATGCCATCAAGGCCAACTTCAATCCTGCTCTGCTGCAAATAATAAATGCCGCAGGCATGGGCGCCGACTGCGTCAGCGGTGGAGAGGTGAAAGCAGCCCTTGCCGCAGGCATACCCGCCTCCAAGGTGGTATTTGCAGGTGTTGGAAAGACCGAGAAAGAGATTTCGGCATCGCTCGATGCAGGGATATTCTGCTTCAATGTGGAATCCCTGCCCGAGGCTGAGCTCATCGACGAGCTTGCCTCGCAGAAAGGAAAGAGGGCAGACATCGCCATCAGAGTGAACCCCGGAGTTGGAGCCCACACCCATGCCAACATCACCACCGGACTTGCCGAGAACAAGTTCGGCATCAACTACGAACTGCTCGACGAGACAATAGATGCGATAGAGAAGATGGAAAACATCAATCTCATAGGACTGCACTTCCACATAGGTTCACAGATTTTGGAGATGCAGGACTTTGCCACACTCTGCGACCGCATCAACGAGATTCAGGACAGACTCGAAGAGCGGGGTATCACCCTGCCCCATCTGAACGTTGGAGGCGGCTTGGGCATCGACTACCTTGCACCCGACGAGAACTGCATCCCCGACTTTGCGACATACTTTGAAACATATGCCAGGAACCTGAAAAAGCGCCCGGGACAGCAGACACACTTCGAACTGGGACGAAGCATTGTGGCACAGTGCGGCAGTCTCATCACCCGTGTAACATACATCAAGCAAGGTACTTGCAAGAAATTCGCGATTGTTGATGCCGGCATGAACGACCTTGTGCGCCCCGCCCTCTATCAGGCATACCACGAGATTGACAATCTGACATCGTCGGCAGAGAAAGAGAGCTACGACATCGTAGGTCCCATCTGCGAATCGTCCGATGTTTTCGCCAAAGAGAGAGAGTTGCCCGCCACAAAACGCGGCGACATTCTCGCCATACGTTCGGCAGGAGCATACGGCGAAGCCATGGCATTCGGATACAATTGCCGTGAGCTACCCAAAGCCTATTTATCAACAGAGATGTAAAATCTTTTCAACAGATATCTGTATAGGGCGGAGGTTATCGACAACCTCCGCCCTCTTTTTATTTTCGACTTAACAAAACTTAAAAGAGTTTAAAAGCATAATAATCAAAGAAAATAGAACGTTTATATACACGGAACTAAAATAATTTTTCTTATCTTTGCAAAGATTATGCGATAACCTGCACAAAACAGAGACATCCGCAGCAATCGACGCATTAAACAAAACCCTAAAACAGACCCCGGACAATGGAAAAAAGCCTTATCCTGATAAAGCCAAACGCAGTGCAGCGCGGTTTTATCGGTGAGATAATAGCACGTTTCGAGCGTAAAGGTCTGCACATCACAGGTCTCAAGATGATGCAGCTCGACGATGCTACACTGAGCGAGCACTATGCCCACTTGAGCGAGCGCCCCTTCTTCATCGACCTCAAGGAGTCAATGATGGTAACGCCCGTCGTTGCCCTCTGCGTAGAAGGTTTGGATGCCGTAGAGACAGTACGCACTATGGTAGGAGCCACAAATGCCCGCAAGGCACTGCCCGGCACCATCAGAGGCGACTTCTCCATGAGCGGCGAGCAGAATGTGATACACGCGTCCGATTCTGTGGAAAATGCACTTATCGAAATAAACCGTTTCTTCAAAGAGAACGAAATCTTCAATTACGAATCGGCTGTAACCGCTTTCGAATACGGACGCGGCGAAAAGTCAAAAATGTAAATTTACAGACCATTGGAAACAACAAAGAAAATAAAAGCCATGCTGCTTGCCGTAGTGGGATTGTTTGCAACAACCGCAGCGGCGCAAGACTTGTTGGTAGAGCAGGCACCTCTGGACAAACAGATGAGCCTTGTCGACTCTATCTCGTTGAGAAGAATGCTGCTCAACGAAGCACACTTGTTCCCCTCGCAGGAGCTCTACCCCGAGTGGAGCAACGACCGCGTACACTTCGAGGTTGAGCGCCCCGACTCATTCCGCATCGACCTTACAGGCTTTGCAATGCCTACAACAAACACAAAGATAACCGACATTTACGGTTACCGTCCCCGTCGTCGTCGCGTACACCACGGTCTCGACCTCAAAGTGCAGATAGGCGATACCATCCGTTCGGCATTCGATGGAAAAGTGCGCATCGTAAAGAATCAGGGCCGTCGCAAAGGCTATGGCAAATATGTGGTAATCCGCCACGAAAATGGTCTTGAAACAGTTTATGGCCACTTGTCGAAATGGCTTGTAACCGAGAACCAATATGTAAAAGCAGGTGATGCTATAGGCCTCGGCGGAAACACAGGTCGCTCTTCAGGTTCGCATCTTCACTTCGAGACACTCTTTCTCGGCAAGGCAATTGACCCCGCACTGATGTTCGACTTTGTCAATCAGGATGTAACCGGAGACTATTATGACTACAAAAAGGCTGTACGCCGCAAGGTGGATTCAAAGACAGGAAAGGTAATTGTGGAGTCCGACGAGCCCAAATACCACAAAGTGCGCCGCGGAGAGACCCTCTCAAAAATAGCCCACAAACATGGAGTAGCCTTGAAGACACTCTACAAGCTCAACGGCATGAACTCTCGCACCACACTCAGAATAGGGCAAACAATCCGCTACAATTAGCAATACCACAAAAATACAATTCAAGTTTGTACATTCGGAGAGTCTGTTCCAAAATAATACTTGGAGCAGACTTTCTATTTATTGAAGCTCTATAAATCAGGTCGTAACGATTTTGAGCTTTATTTTTTGTAGTTTTTTGACGTTTGTAAGGGTGCGATGCGGACACCGCAACTGGACGAATATTAAATAGATGCAAAAGCCAAGGTCCGTATAAGTGAGTGAATGAAAGTTTGCTTTTATTTCCAACGATCCCAGAAGAACTTCGGAAGAATCACTAAATTATAGGATCTCTCTTCATCTACAAACTTCCTCTGTCAAGCAGTCGCCATGGGTTGGCTATACGTCTTCGCTCACCACTCTTTATAAGTTCGGCTGCGGTACGCCCCATAAGTTCAAAGTCAGTAGTAAGCGTGGTTATTCCACCTATCAGTACCTCTTTGAGCGGAGTATCATCGAGACTCATAAGTCCAATTTCCTCTTTTACCTTCAATCCCTTCGCGGTGATACTTTTTATAATTGCCGCAAGATCGCGTTCCGATACGGCCATATAGCAATGGCCGGGAAGTACGTTGTCCATATTAAAGCCCGGCTCGACATACACAGGAAATTGGAACTCTCCGGCGAAGCGATAGGCACCCTCAATATAGCCTGAGGGCATATATTGGAATTTATCATTATAGACAATGTGCAAAGCCTTATACCTGCGCAGTTTGTCAAGTATCGACTTTAATCCCTCGTAAGAGTCGGAGTAAAAATTCTGATATACCGCAGCACAAGTGTTTGTGTAGTTTTGCGGAAAGGCATCAAGCAGTAATATTCTATCTATAGGTAATTTGTCTATGGTATTTGTTACATCCTCTTTGAAATGCGGCATCAGAATGTAATAGTCGAACTTGCCTTTGGCATTACTTACGAGTGTGTCGAAAAGTTCTGCATTGTAGTAGTGGAATGCTATACTTATTTCGTACCTGCTGCCAAGATTATCCAATAGCGAACGATAAAGCGTCTCTTTGTATTGGTTCATTGCATCGAACAGAGCATATATACGCAGATTTTCTGCATTGTTTTTGCGAATGACAAAAAAGCCTTTTCCGGGAATTGATTTTATTATATTGCGTTCCTGTAGCAGTTTGTACGCAGATAGAACTGTGTCACGCGATACATTATATTCGCGGCATGCATCGTTTACCGACAGTAGACGGCCGCCTACCTTTATCTCCTCGGCATGTATTGCGTCTGCTATAAATTCGGCAAGTTGGCAGTATATGGTACTTGATGTATCGTCGTTTACTTTGAAAATCCTATTATTCATAATGCTTCGTTATGCACTGTTGTGCTACAAAAGTACGGATTTTATATCTAAAAACATTTTTTTGTGCAAATCTTTTGTTCTTAATTTTATTGTATATATATTTGTGGCATAACGGAGCATAACGGATGCGCGTAATTCTCCATAATATAAAGTAACTATGAAAAGGATTTTGCTACTTTGTGTGTTTGCGGCAGTGTTATTGACTGATACGACAGCTGCACGTTGGAACAGAGAGACTAAGGATTGGAGCCTGAATCCTCGTCCTGTAATCGGCGACTGGGGATTCAACCGTCCCGGCTATCCGAAAGGTTTATACATTCACGGAGTAACTGTAAAAGAGGGCAAAAAGGTCAATAACCCGGTCATTTACGATAATGATGTTTACGATGATGTTTTTGAGGATGAGTGGATGTATGCAATGGCATCATTGAAAAAGATGAAAATAGCGGCACTGATAGTAACCCCGGTACTAACGGATGGTTGGGTATTTTCGCACCCCGACTGGATAGAAACCGCATACGAATCGCGCAACAATGCTTTACGCAGTGGAATAAAAGAGAAATATCTGCCACAGATAACAATTGGAACAGTGGCTCCAAGCGAAAAAGAGGGGGAAAGAAAACTATCAGACGGTGCACATCTTTATGTAAAGATTATAAACGAACAGTATAAGAAAAACCCGGACCGCCCTGTTATTATAAATATCGGCGGGCAGGCTGCTACGTTGGCATCGGCATATTGCATCGACCCCTCCATAGTCGACAAATGCATTGTATATTATACAGATGTGCGCGTGTACAACGGACACTATGAATGGGCATCGAAACTTGTAGCGAAAAATTTTCGCGTAATCAGTTGGGGACAGGATAATTGGTGGCGCGGCAAACGTGCTCAAAACGAGTGGAACGTGCTTCCGCGCCCGGCAAATGCCCTTGCACGCGACAATGACGAGAATAGTGGCGAGTGGAAATTGCTGACAGAAATGAAAAAACCTATGCTCGACCACATGGTGCATCAGTTTCGCAACCGCGGCGAGTATAGCAACGACAAAACCCGATGGTATGCCGACGGTTACCATGATGGTGCATTTATCCACGCATGGTTGCCTGGGATATTTTCGGATGCCGAACTGCGCGATGTTCGCGGCGAGGGTACAGAAGCACTGCACGTAACATCGTTTACCGAGGAGAATGAAGCCGCTGTAAAAAAGTTTACGATGGACATTCTGCTCAATCCAAAAGTGTATAATTGCAAATAAAAATCTATGGCTATGAGAAAGTTTTTGTTATTGATATTTACGACCATTTTATCCTTTGTAACACCATCTGCCGCTCAGAATCTTCCGCGTCTGCGAGTGTCGCCCGACGGACACTATCTGCAAACTACAGACGGCAAACCCTTCTTCTATCTTGGCGACACTGCGTGGGAACTTTTCCACCGTCTCGACCGCGAAGAGGCGCTTCACTATCTGAAGAACCGCGCTGCTAAAGGATTCAACGTCATCCAGGCAGTGGCAATAGCCGAACTCGACGGTGTAGACACCCCCAATGCCTACGGACACAAACCCTTGACAGAGCGCGACCCTGCCCGTCCCCACTGCAACGAAGGCGACGGGAACGACTATTGGGACAATGTGGATTTCGTAATAAGCAACGCCAACAGGATGGGGCTCTACGTGGGACTGCTGCCTACATGGGGACGCTGGTGGAATGACAACAATCCTATTTTCAACACCGGAAATGCTGAGGAGTATGGTCGGTGGATAGCCCACAGATACGCAAAATACAACGTAATATGGGTACTCGGTGGCGACCGCAACCCCGATACCCATGAGAAGCAGGAGATCATACGCGCAATGGCACGCGGCATACGCAGCGTAGATAAAGAGAACCTCATAACCTTCCACCCCACCGGCTGGCAGACATCGTCGAAATGGTTCCACAGCGATGAATGGCTGTCGTTCAACGGCAGACAGAGCGGACACAATCAGCGATATAACTCGAACATACAAATCACAGACGACTTCCGCCGCTCGCCTGCAAAACCCATAATGGAGCTTGAACCTCTATACGAAGACCATCCTCTCGAGTTCAACCCCGACAACGAGGGACATTCGTGTGCATGGGATGTGCGCCGCACTCTCTATTGGAGCGTATTCAGCGGTTCGGCAGGTGTAACATACGGACACCACTCCGTGTGGCAGATGTATGACCCGGAAAAAGGACGAGGTCCCATCAACCGCCCGCTCATGAACTGGAAAGAGGCGATAGACCAACCAGCCGCAGGACAGGCTCGACACCTGCGCAAACTGATGGAGTCGCGCCCCTACTTTTCGCGCATTCCTGCCCCCGAGCTTATCGTGAACAGCGATGTGTGGTCGTCGGTACCAGGCGCAGGGCGATACCGGTACGTGGCAACAATGGACAAGGATGGTTCCTGGGCTATGGTCTACGCTCCATTGGGACGCACCTTTTCCATAGACTGCAAGAAGTTGAAGGGCACAAAGCTTGTTGCATGGTGGTACTCTCCACGCACAGGAAAAGCCAAAAAGATAGGGCGTTTCGCAAACAATGGCGACGCACTGGAGTTTACCCCTCCCGCCGCAGGCGAAGCACTCGACTGGGTGTTGGTGATAGATGATGCAGGAAAAGGATACCCGAAGCCGGGGAAACTATTCTATAAGGATTAACAAAGAGAATAAAGCACATTCGACAAGGCGAGGTGCGTTTTCCTACAAAAAAGAGAGTCAAAAAGGTGCGTTTTCCTAAAACGCGCTCTATGATATGGCTCCCCAGTAGCGATTGTTGCGCTTTTTGATTTCTGCAAGGCGACGCCACAGCACTCTGTTGTGTTCTTTGGTGCAATCGGGGTCGTCGTCGACAATGGCACGGGCAATGTCGCGCACATATTGCAGCAGTTGCTCATCGCGCGAAAGATTTGCTATCTTAAGGTCGAAAGCTATTCCGCTCTGCTGTGTGCCCTCTATGTCGCCGGGACCGCGCAGTTTGAGGTCAGCCTCTGCAATTTCGAAGCCGTCGTTGCTGCCGGTCATTATCTCCATACGCTTACTTGTTACATCGGAGAGTTTTTCGCCCGTCACAAGCACGCAGTACGACTGCTCGGCACCACGCCCCACCCTGCCGCGGAGCTGATGGAGCTGTGAAAGCCCGAAACGTTCGGCATTCTCGATGACCATTATTGTGGAGTTTGGCACATCCACACCAACCTCTATCACCGTGGTAGAGACCAAAAGGCGCGTCTCTCCCGAAGAGAAACGTTGCATTTCGGCATCCTTCTCCTTAGGTTTCATTTTGCCGTGGAGCTTGCCCACTTTGTAGTCGCAGAAGCGGTTGCACAATTGCAGATATCCGTCTTCGAGATTCTTGAGGTCAATCTTTTCGCTCTCAGTTATCAACGGATAGACGACGTATGCCTGGCGCCCAGCCTTCAGTTGTGTCTCCATGAACGAATAGACCTCACTGATGCGGCTACGGTAGATGTGCCGCGTCGTTACAGGTTTGCGCCCCGGGGGAAGTTCATCGATTACAGAGACATCGAGGTCGCCATAGAGCGTCATTGCAAGGGTGCGGGGGATGGGAGTTGCCGTCATCACAAGCACATGGGGCGGTATGCGGCTCTTTGCCCACATCTTGGCACGCTGCACCACACCGAAGCGGTGCTGTTCGTCGATTACCACAAAGCCGAGACGGGCAAAATTGACATTGTCTTCGAGAACGGCATGGGTGCTTACAAGTATATTCGTCTCTCCCGACATAAGGGAAGCGAGGAGCGGACCACGCTCTTTCTGTTTGGTGCTGCCGGTGAGCAGTTCCACACGGACGGGAAGTCCGTCGAGCATGCGTCTGAGAGTGGAGAAATGCTGTTCGGCAAGAATTTCGGTAGGAGCCATCATACATGCCTGGTAGCCATTGTCTATTGCCAGAAGCATAGCCATCAGTGCCACCAGTGTCTTTCCGCTGCCGACATCGCCCTGTACAAGGCGATTCATCTGTATGTTGCGGTTGACATCGCGTCTTATTTCGCGCACCACACGCTTCTGCGCTTCGGTAAGTTCGAACGGAAGGTTCTCTCTGTAGAATCGGTTGAATATCTCCCCTACCCTTGTGAAATTGTAGCCTGCATATTTGTGCTTGCGCTCTTTTGAGTATTGGAGTATATCCAGCTGTATGTAGAAAAGTTCTTCGAATTTCAGTCGATACTCGGCACGCTGCAATTCGATGTTGTTCTTGGGGAAATGTATCACGCGCAGAGCTTCGCCCAAAGGCATCAGCTTGTACTTCTGCAGGATGTAGGGGCTGAGCGTCTCCTCCATCTCTCCCCGCATAAGGGCGAAGAGGTTGGAGGTGAGCTTAGCCATTGCCTGCGAATTGAGCCCGCTGCGTTTCATGCGCTCAGTAGTGTTGTAGAAGGGCTGCAATCCCATTGTCGAGAGCTGCATTGTATCCGCATCGTCAATGTCGGGGTGGGCTATATTTGCCCTGCCGTTGAAGAGGGTGGGCTTGCCGAAGACCACATACTTCTTGCCTATACTGTATTTCGACTTTATGAATTTTATTCCTCTGAACCAGACAAGGTCGACAAAACCTGTGCCATCGGTGAAATGAGCCACATAGCGGCGCGAGACACCCTCACCGAGCTCCTCGAAACTGCGTATCTCGCCACACAACTGTATGTGCGGCATACGGCCGTCAATCTCACTTACTTTGAAGATGCGGCTGCGGTCGACATATCTGTATGGGAAATAGTACAGGAGGTCGTACAGGGAATGTATATTCAATTCTCTGTTGAGTAGCTTTGCACGCTGTTCGCCTACTCCGGGAAGATATTTTATGTCTCTGGTTGTTGGGTCAAGCATTCGACTATCGCCTTTGCAAGAACAAAATCAAACGGGGTTGTTATCTTTATATTTTCGCGGTTGCCTTCGACAATGTGCACAAATTCTCCCATTGCCTCCACTACCGACGCATCGTCGGTGAACTGCTCCAGATAGAGTTGCTCGTATGCCTTGCGCAGGATGGAGAGTTTGAACACCTGAGGTGTCTGCACCAATCGGTATCTGTCGCGTGGTACCGCCTCTGTGGCGCCCTGACCGCCGATGAAACGGCGCATGCTGTCGTGTACGGGGATTACAGGAATTACGGCACCGTTTATTGCCGCTTCGCGGAAAAGTTCGTCGTAGACCTTCATGGCAAGGAAGGGGCGCACTCCGTCGTGTACTCCAACAAGTGCCTCTTCGGGTTCATCGATTGCGGCAAGTCCGTTCTGCACCGAGTGGAAACGTGTGGTTCCGCCTGCCACCACCTTCACGGGGATGGCAAAGGAGTATTCGGCACAAAGCTCGTCCCACAACTGCAGTTGCTCCTTAGGAAGGACCAATATCACACGCAGGGTTACATCCATTGCGCAAAGGTTCTCTATCGTTGTCATCACCAACGGTTTGCCGTTTAGCAACATGAACTGTTTGGGGACATTGCTGCCCATGCGGAGACCTTTTCCGCCTGCCACTACTATTATATATCTTTTCATAGGTCGTTGAAGCGCATTTGTTCGCGTATGAGTGCCACAGCAGCTACTCCGCAAAGGTTCTCTACAATTGCAAAGCCGAACTCGAATGAGGCTGCGGGACCGCACGCTGTTATTATATTATCGTCCTGTTCTACTGCGGCAGCCGTATATCTTGCCCCGGGAAGGTCGCCCTCGCAGCCGGGATAACAGGTGGCACGGCGTCCGGCAAGGATTCCCATGCGACCGAAGACCATAGGCGCAGCGCAGATGGCGGCAACTATCTTGCCTGCCTCGTTTGCCTGTGAGAGCAGGAGACGGAGAGGCTCGCATGCCGACAGGTTCTCTGTACCCTGCGACCCGCCGGGAAGCACAAGTGCATCCGCGTCGGAGCACTCTACATCGCCGAAGAGGGCATCTGCCTCCACGTTTATGCCATGAGCCGATGTTACTGTCTTGCGTCCCATGATGGAAACCGTTACTACATTGATGCCGGCACGACGCATTACGTCGGCAGGTGCGAGGGCTTCTACTGTCTCGAAGCCGTCGGCGAGGAACATATATACTTTGCTCATGACTCTGATACTTTAATTATTTAAGTTTAAAATAGTATGTTATCGTACCCATCTGGTTGTTTACAGCGGATACATTGTTGAAGACTGCCTGACGTGCCGCCTTCAGGGCTGCCTGACGCAGGGATTGGCTCGATGTCACTGTGCGGCGGTTGATTTCGGCATTGATGACTCTGCCGTTGGGCGCCACTGTTATTGTTACTATAACACGTCCCTCCTCCTGTGTGTTGTACTGGGGTACGGGCAGAGAACCTACAAGGTTGCGACCCGCAAGGTCGAACGTGCCGTAACCTCCGAGTCCTTTGGTAACTCCGCTCGTTTCGTTTCCGCTTGTAGAGCCTTCGTTGCCTGTGCCCTCTGTTGCAGCACCGCTGTCCTTCATGGTAGCACCTTTGCCGAATGCGCTTGATATTTTGGCATTTGCCTCGCGGGCTATTCTCTCTGCCTCCTGACGCTTGCGTTCAGCCTCTTGCGCCTTACGCTCAGCCTCTATCTGCTCGGCTGTCTTTTCGGGCTGTTTGGGTGCCTCCTTTTTCTTTTCCTCGGCACTGTTGAGTGCCACCGTCTTCTCCTCGGTCTGGGTAATCAGAGGGTCGGCAGGGCTTTCAACAGGCTTCACCACCGTGGGCTTCGGAGCCGGCTGGGGCGCGACCTTCACCTCGGTGTAGTTGTATGCATCGCCTTTGGCACGCTCCACATTGCCAAGAACAACGGGCACACCCTCCTCTTCTTGTTGCAGAGGTTTCTCTATCACAACAAAAAGGAGTATCAACAGCAATACGAGGTGCGCTATAAGCGTACCTGCTATTCCGTGTATCTGTTCTTTTGTGAGCTGTTTCATCGTCTCTTCCTGTCGGGGCGGCGTGTTGCCAGCACCATTTTGAAGTTATTCTCGTTGGCTATGTTGAGCACATTGACTATTTCTCTGTAGGGTACACTCTCGTCGGCGTAAAGGGCTACATACATTTCGGGCTCCTCTTCGGCGCATTTCTGCAGGAAAGATGTTATCTCTTCGGGGTCGATGGGCATTTCGTCCTCGTTGCCGAACGCCGAGTAGTAGTTGAGCTGCTTGTCTATGATTATTCGCGCCAACGGCTTTGCCGATGTCTGCTTGCTGCCCTGGGGCAGAAGCACCTTTATGGCGTTGGGTGTAACCATCGTCGATGTTATCATGAAGAATATCAACAACAGAAAGATTATATCTGTCATCGACGACATCGAGAAGGTCTCTATTGTTTTTGTCTTTCTCTTCAGCATGGTCATGCGATTGTTTGTTGAATTTAAAGAAGTTCTTTCTTTTCGCGTACAATCTCCATGAAAGAGATTATCTCAGCCTCGAGGTCGTTCTGCACCTTGTCTACCTGCGCTACGAGGTAGTTGTATGCAAAGATGGCGATGATGCCGACAATGAGACCACCCACTGTGGTAATCATAGCCTCGTAGATACCGCCTGAGAGAAGAGAGACATCTATGTTGTTTCCGGCATTTGCCATTTCCCAAAATGCACGTACCATACCAGTCACTGTTCCCAGGAATCCGATCATGGGAGCTACTGCGGCAATGGTAGAAAGTACGGGGAGTCCCTTCTCGAGGTTGGCAATTTCGAGGTTGGCACTGTTGTCTACACTCTCGCGTATCGATGAAGCCGAGAAATTGAAGCTCTTTACACCCTTCTCTATGATGCGCGAAAGGGGGGTATTCTCGCTACGGCAATAGTTGGCTGCCGACTTGAGGTCGTCGTCCTTGATGTTGTCGTGTATGCGGTCCATGAAAAGAGGATTGCGCTTCATTGCCTTGCGGAGCGTCGAGAAACGTTCGAAGAATATATATACACCTATTATTGACAACAATGCCAATACAATCATTATCCATCCGCCCTTTACGGCAAGTTCGAATACGTTCAATCCCTCTTCGGCTGTAACCTCTGTAAGAGCCATCAGCGAATCCTGTGCAACTGTTGCAGCTTGTGCAAGAAGTGTCATTAAAACCATAGTTTTCTTATATTTTTATTATTTCTTTATCAAACATTTTTTGTATTCCGCGATTGTCTTTTCCAGACCCATATAGAGTGCATCGCATATAAGGGCATGCCCTATCGACACTTCGTCCACCCAGGGGATGATGTCGGTAAAATATTTCAGGTTCTCGAGGCTGAGGTCGTGTCCGGCATTGAGCCCCAATCCCAATTGACGCACACGGGTTGCTGTCTGCAAAAACGGCTCTATTGCCTTTTCGCGGTTGCGGGAGTAAGCCTCGGCATATGGTCCCGTATAAAGTTCTACCCTGTCTGCTCCTGCCTTTGCAGCATACTCTGCCATGACACAATCTGCATCTATGAATACAGAACTGCGTATCCCTGCCCCACGAAGGTCGTCGAGAATCTCTCTAAGGAACTCCTGCTCGGCAACTGTATCCCATCCGTGATTGGAAGTAAGCTGGTCGGGCTTGTCGGGAACGAGGGTTACCTGATCGGGCTTTGCCTTGAGTACAAGGTCCATGAACTCCTTTGAGGGGTAACCTTCGATATTGAATTCGGTACGGACTACGGCACGCAAAGCTGGCACATCGGCACGGCGTATGTGTCTCTCATCGGGACGCGGATGCACTGTAATTCCATCGGCTCCGAAGAGTTCGCAGTCCTGCGCCACCTGTAAAAGGTTGGGGGTGTTTCCGCCACGCGCGTTTCTTACGGTGGCAACTTTATTTATGTTTACACTTAACTTTGTCATCTTATAATTCCTTTCTACTCGCCGCCAAATACGGCGAAATTATCTCCAATTTCGTATTTTTAGCAAAAGTACGACAAAATATGCAAAACAAGATAATAATTTATCTTAATTTTGCAGACGGATGTCCTCTGACAGAGTTTTTATCTGTTTAACAAGAGTACAAGAACGAGAGTACACACAAGACCAAGAAACTGAAACATGAAATTTGCCATATTCGGAAACAGACACCAGTCGAAAAAATCGGAGAATATAGACAAACTGTTTGCTGCCATCAACGAATGGAAAGACAGTTTTCATATAGACCGTTCCTTTTACGAGTATCTGCTCGAAGAGGACAAGCTCTTCATGCAACCTGAAGGAATCATCGACAACGATGATTTCGACGCCGACATTGCCATCAGCTTCGGTGGCGACGGAACTTTTCTGCGCACCGCCGGCAGAGTAGGCTCAAAAAACATCCCCATACTGGGCATAAATGCCGGAAGGCTGGGATTCCTGACTGCATATTCGGCAAACAGAGTTTCTGAACTCTTCGAATACCTCCATCGCGGAGAGTACACCATAGAAGAGCGTGGACTCATAAAGGTGGAGGCATCGGACAAGGAGCTGGCAAACAACCCGTATGCCCTCAACGAGATTGCAGTGATGAAACACGAGAATTCATCGATGATAAGCATCGAGGTATCGCTCGACGAAAGAGACCGTATAACATATCAGGCAGACGGACTTATCATAGCTCCGCCGTCGGGTTCTACAGGGTATTCACTGAGCGCAGGCGGTCCCATCATCGCACCCGACGCCAATGTATTCGTGCTGACTCCCATCGCATCCCACAGCCTCAATGCTCGTCCCGTAGTTGTCAACGACAACACACGCATCAATCTGAAGGTGGCAAGTCGCAGCCATAACTATCTTGTAGCCATCGACGGCCGCAACGAGAGCTGCAACGAATGCACCACACTCACTCTCGGCAAAGCCGACTACAACATAAAGATTGTGAGAATAAAGGGACAGACATTCTTCAAGACCCTGCACGACAAGATGATGTGGGGAGCCGACATCAGGAACTGACAACAAAATCGTTCCGCAACGAAGAGCATCAGGAAACACCAGATATACTGCAAAATAAAAATGAGCACCCGGCGGGTGCTCATTTTTATTTTGTCAAACTGTTATCGCTATTACTTCGCGGGAGCGATGATTACGCGACGGTTCAACTGAATGGGTTTCTCTGTGTCAACACCACCCTTACCTGAAACGATAAGCTGGCTTTCGGGAACACCCATCTCTACGAGCTTGGCAGCAACTGCCTTTGCACGTGCCTCAGACAATGTCTGGTTGTATGTAGCTGAACCTGTTGCGCTGTCGGCATAACCTGTAACAGTGAGTTTCACACCTGTCTCCTTAGCTGCAGCAGCCAAAGATTTGAGGTTGAGAATCTCTTTCTTAGAATCGATCTTTGAAGAGTTGATTGAGAAGAATACTGACTGAGCAGCGTCGAACATATCAACATCCTTGGGAGCGTTCTGGCATTTTGCCAAAGCAGCCTTAGCAGCAGCGAGCTGAGACTTCAACTGAGCATTCTCAGACTCCTTAGCCTGCATCTGTGCAGCGAGAGCAGCAAGAGCAGCAGCGTTTGCAGCTGTGATAGCGTCAACGTCGGGAGTATTCTGCCATCCTGTCTTGTTGAACTTGTAAGTAACACCGGCTGTTGCAGCGAAAATCATATCGTAACCGTTGCGGGGAGCCTCGATGCCACCGAAACCGTTGCAAGCAGCTGTTGCAGAGAGTTCGAGGTTGATAGCCCAATGTTTGGCAATGCGGAATGTATTCAAAAGACCAGCATTTGCAGTCAAAGAACCCTTCTTGCCGTTGCCACCTACACCGTCAACATCCAAGTTGGCGCCGTAACCGAGACCCATGTAGGGGATAAGGTTCCAAACGCGTTTCTCGTTATATCCGAAGAAGAGGTTGCTAAGGTTGAACATAGCGTCTGCGTGTACATTGTAGAAGCTGCCTTTATCTGCATCCTCGAGAGGTTTAATCTCGAATCCGTTGTAAGCAACTCTCCAACCGAAACCGGGAGTATGCCATTTACCAACGTATGCTGAGATTGCAGCTGTTCCATGGTCGAACATGCTCTCGCCGTTGGTCTTAACACCATTGAACAACTGATAACCGCCGTTTACACTTACGAACCAATTGCTCCAAAAGCTGTTTGTAATAACACTCTTCTTGAGAGTAGGAACTACAACCTCGCTGGTAACAGTCTCCTGTGCGAAAGAGACCATTGCAATGCCGGCAAAAGCCAGCGCCATCATAAATTTTCTCATAATGTTTGTATTAATTAGACACTAAAATAATCTTTGTAATACCTTGCAGGGAATATACCGCAAAGAATATATCCCAAAACTATAAACATCACATACCGGAAAAAGTTTCAAAGCCTATTGAAAACAGACTCCACCTAAGCTTACAAAAAAAACATTTCCAGTAGTGCAAATTTATAAAAAAATAATTAATACAAGCGTAGCTGCACAAAAACAGATATCTCTTTAACTAATTTTAACTGCTCATTTCGAGAAAAAACGTACAATATCTGCATCCGTCTCCAAATAGATGATGGATTTACCGTCCGGTGTACGTGCATTCATCTTACATTCGAAAAGTCTGTCCACCAATGTTCGAATCTCTTCGTCGGAAAGTATCTGACCGGGGACTATCGCAACCTGACGCGCCATTGCAAGGGCAAGACTGTCGTAGAGTTTTTCGCCAACCTCGGTAGTACACTCCATCACGGAATGGAGTATATCACAGAGCATGGAGGTGGGATTGAGCCCCTCTATTCCTGCCGGCACTCCCTGTATGGCATAGCTTGCACCGCCAAGAGAAGATATTTCGAAACCGAGATATGAGAGTTCGTCCATTATTCCGTCCAGTGCAAGCCCTTCATTTATCGAAAGGGTTATCTGCTCGGGAAAAAGTACACGCTGAGAACAGCCCTGCTTGTCGTCGAGCTGTTTGCGATAGGCATCGTACAACACTCTTATATGGGCACGACGCTGGTGTATCCACATCAATCCCGAGGGGACAGAGACCAATATATACTGACCTTTGTATTGGCTGATAGGCAGATACTCGCCTACGGAAGAAAGAGTGTCCGAGTTGTCAGATTCTGACACTCCGACAGATTGCTCTACAGGCGCAGTACCTCCCGTCTCGTATGCGACATCGGGTTTCAGACCTTCGTAAAGCGACTCCCACGGCATTTCGCGACGGATATATTCCTGCGAGGTGCGGCTGTTGAAGGGGTTGTAATCGGGGTTGTATGATATTTTGGGAGCTTCTACCGGAGCGCTTCCGCCCTCGTATATGGGAATATCGGGAAGTTCGGGAAGCTCACCCATCTCAAAGTCGAGTCCGGGCATGGCATTGAAACGACCGAGGGATTCGCGCACGGCTGCTGAAATTATCTTCCAGATATTCTGCTCGTCCTCGAATTTTATCTCTGTCTTTGTGGGATGGATATTGACATCTATCCTTTCGGGCTCAACCTCGAGGCATAGGAAAAACGGCACCGCCTCTCCTGCAGGAATCAGCTGTGCATATGCTTCGGATATTGCTTTTGCAAAATAGGGATGGCGCATATACCTGCCATTTACAAAGAAGTATTGCAGAGCGCCCTTTTTTCGGGAGCTTTCGGGTGTTCCCACAAAGCCCGATATGTTTATCATGCTGCTCTTCACTGCCACCTCTATGAGTTGCGAGTTTATCTTCTTGCCGAAGAGATTACATATTCTCTGGCGGAAAGTAGATGCAGGAAGGGATATTATCTCTGTATCGTTATGCGAAAGGCTGAGTTCCACTCCGCAATTGACAAGCGCCACGCGCTCAAATTCGGTTACGATATTGTTCAGTTCCGTCTGATTGCTCTTGAGGAATTTGCGACGTGCGGGTATATTGAAGAACAGGTTCTTTATCTTAAAATTGCTGCCTACGGGGGCTGCAACAGGCTCCTGCTCTTCGAGTTTAGAGCCTGAGATTACCACCTTGGTTCCCAGTTCATCATCACCGCGACGGGTAATAAGCTCCACCTGCGCCACCGCAGAGATTGAGGCAAGCGCCTCTCCACGGAAGCCCATTGTGGTGAGTGCAAAGAGGTCTTCTGCCTTTCTTATCTTGGAGGTTGCATGACGTTCAAAAGCGAGGCGGGCATCCGTCTCGGACATTCCTACACCATTGTCGATAACCTGTATGGAGGTACGTCCTCCATCGACAACAAGCACTCTCACTTTTGTAGCACCTGCATCTATGGCATTTTCCATAAGTTCTTTCACGACAGAGGCTGGACGCTGTACCACCTCTCCCGCTGCTATCTGATTGGCCACCGAATCGGGGAGCAAGGATATTACATCTTTCATGGTTTCTCAAATTCAATGAAGCCGAACGGCTCCTAAATGACAATATTCAACAAAATCATCCTGAACGGCTTCAACTTATAGAGACTCGTCCGGGCGATATTCCAACGGGCTGCATCAGAAAGTCCACTGTCCGGTAAGCAGATAGTGCAAAAGGAATATAGCAGCCGCGAGCGCCAATATTATTGTTTTTGTGGAGAAGCGTTGCCCGCCTTCCCGTCGACGCTTCAGATGCGTCGTCTCATCGACAAAAGCGCCACGTATGCGCTCCTCGTATGATGTCTCTTCGGGAGGCAACAGACCCAAATCGCGCTTTGCCTTCTCTTCGATTTTGCGCAGTTTCTCCTTACGCTCATCAACGTATATATAGGTGTGACTGAATCGGCGTGGTGCCGGCATCTTGAAGTATCCCATAGACTACTTGTTTTTTTGGTTGAAACGGTCGAGTGTAGGCAATGGCACAGAACCGCGTTTTATCTTCTTCAGCTCCTCGCCCTTGCGTTTGCCGCGCCAATAGAAGACATCCTCCTTGCTGATGGGGCGTACATAGTCGAACCATACAAAATTGTCGAGATAGCGTGCCTTCTCTGGTATCTGGCTCATGGGATAGAGCACACCGCTCGACTGGGTGGGTATGACAAGTTTGTGAACCTTGCCCTCCTTCATCACTCCTATAAGCTTGCCGGCAAGAGTGGTATTCATGCCTATCATGGTGCTATCGTCGTCGAGCGGGAAGTACACTATGTGTACACCGCCTATCACCTGCATCTCGTGCAACTTCTTATCCTTGAAGATGAATTTCATCTCCTTGCCGTTTATCTGGTTGTATTCGGTGCTGTCGACCTTCTCGGCATAGAGTGTCTGGTTGATAACGTGCACCCAGTCGATAGAGCTGCTGTCCATATACATTTTTATCTCCTCGCCCACCAATTGCTGACCGTTGTTCCAAAGAATAGGGTCTTTGTACATTGTCATGCACGAGTCGCGCGAGTCGAATATGAGCGAGTCGCAGACCGCCTGTATATCCTTTCGGAATGCACGCACCTTGTGATAGGCTCTCACTTGACGATAGAGGCTGTCGGTATCGAGGTTCTGGGTCACCATCCATATTGTATCGGCATGCAGGAAGAGGGAGTCGCCCTGCGAGTAGTCAACTGCGAGTGCCATGTCTGTTATGTAGAGCGAATCGCGGAAATTGTCGAAGTAGCCGTAGCCGCCACTCAGCATATTCTTGTTCACTATATCTGTAAGCAGTATATTTCCATAGGCTTTGCTGACTCCGCTGATTTCATCGCTGAAAAGTGTGTCGGCTGTGATGTTGCGGGTGCCGCTCTTCACTGTGGAGCGGTTGAGCAGAGTCGCCTGACGGTTGCTTGTGTTGTAGTAGCCGAGTTCCGAATATATTCTGTTGGCTGCACTGCGTATGCGTGTGGGTCCTACGATTTTGGCTATTTTGCTGCCGGTGTTGTAGTGCAGGGTGTCAGAGGTCATGAAGAATTGTGGATTCGTCAGACTGACATCGTCGCGGAAGACAGCCTCTTTGGTAACGGTATTGTACTCGCCCCATCTCGAATCGAGGGTACTCTGACTGTCGTAAAGTGTTCCACCGTCGAAGTAGTAACCGAGATTGAGGGTGCGGTTATAGTCCAGACTGTCGGTCTCAAGGATAGATGATTTGTCTTCGAGACGTACATTGCTGCGCACCCTTGCAAGGTTGGCATCACCATCGTAGTCGAGGTAGTCGCCGTAGAGGAAGAGGGTGTCGCCCTGCTCCATACGGACATTACCGAATGCCTTGAGAGCATTCCTGCGGTTATAGAAATAGGCGCTGTCGCAATACATATACATGCTGTCGTGACGGAATGAGACATCGCCTACAAGCACCCATGCATCGGGGTTGTTCTTCTTGTCGTATTTTGTTACATCGGCATGCAGCAGATGTACGTATGTTCTCTTCACAGCGGCTGTATCGACCGATTGTCTGTCGGCCGATAGCGTATCACTTGCTGTTTGCGCCTGCAGGGCAATGGCTGTGAAGAGAAATGTAATTATGGTCAGTATATTTTTCAACAGATGCGGATTTTGGAAAGGTTACTCTTCGTCGTAGAATTTCCAATCGGGATAGAGGAACTTGGAGCTGCGATACTCTCTGTTTATGCGCACAAAGGTTGTTTTCTGCTTCTCCTTTATCCAACGCGCCACTTTCTCTTCGCCTATTTTGGCTGCATAAAGCTCTTTCAGATATTCGTAGTCGTCGCGCATATTGGCTTTGTGTCCGTCGATGCGGCTTTTCAGCTTGACTATGGCGCATACGGTCGTACCATTGTCGCGTACCATCACAAAAGGTTTGGATACTTCGCCCACATTGAGCCCTTCAACTACTGATGCTATCTCTACGGGGAGGTCCTGCAACTGGAATTTGGAACTTGTGGTGAGGTCCGATTCTCTGTTGAAGAACATCACTCCGTTGTTGTTGCGGGTATCTTTGTCGTCGGAGATTACGGCTGCACCCTCTTCAAATGTAAAACGTGCGCTGTCAATATCCTCTTTTATTGAATCGAGACGGGCAATCATACGGTTGATGCTCTTGCCGGAGACTTGCGGTTTGCGGAGTATATGGCGCACTTTCACGCGGTCGCCTCTCTTCTCTATCAACTGTATGATATGGTAACCGAATTCTGTCTCTACGATCTTGGAGACCTTGTTGGGGTCGGTGAGGTTGAATGCTACTGCCGCAAACTCGGGAGCAAGCTGTCCACGTCCCATGAAATCGAGTTCGCCACCTACGCGGGCACTTCCTTTGTCTTCGGAATAGAGAAGCGCAAGAGTGGAGAATGAAGCCTCGCCACTGTTGACACGCTCGGCATATTCGCGCAGTTCGCTTTTCACGCGCTCTATCTCTTCTATTTCTGTTTCGGGCTTCTGTGTGATTATCTGCACCTCTACCTGCATGGGCATATAGGGTATGCTGTCATCGGGCAGATTCTTGTAGAACTTGCGTACCTGTGCCGGAGAGACTTTTATATCGCCTATAACACTATTCTTCACCTTTTCGGTAAGCATTCTGTTTTTGAAATATTCGTAGTACATCTCGCGGATGCTTGTGGTGGACATCTCGAGATACTCCTCGAGCTTTTCCTTTGAGCCGGCTCTTGCCAACGAACGGTCCATCTGCGCATCTACCTGGCGCATCACCTCCATCTCGCCAACCTCTATACTGTCGAGACTTGCCTGATGGATGAATAGTTGCTGCACTGCAAGGTCTTCGCCTACCACGCAGTAGGGGTCGCCTTCGAATCTGCGGTCCTGCTCCACCCAGAAGTCTATGGCGGACTCTATGTCGGAACGCAAGATGGCCTTATCACCCACCACCCACTCGACGCGGTCGATGACATTGTCCTGTGCAACGAGCGATGCAAAGGGGATGCTGCATATAATCGTCAGCAGCAATCTGCTTATCATTCTATCTATATTCATTTCGGTTATTTATTTTCGGCAGAGAGAGTATCCGAGGTCTGTCCGGTCCGGAAATACTTTATCTCTCCGTTCTGTAGTGCTTCGTTATAAAGGTTCTGCTTCATATTCTGCAGGAACTCTGCTTTGCGGGAGTTCACAAGCAGTTCTTTTATTTCGGGCTCGGCTAGGTCGAGAGGTTTCACCTGACCCGCCGGCAGATATTCGTCGATGTTGATTATGTAAATGGAAGCCGTATCGCGAAACTCACTCATTCCCTGCAGGGAAATCTTACCCTTTAACTCCTTTTCGGAGAATGAGAGTTTGGAAGCTATCGCCGACAAAGGCATCCATGTCTCGCGGAAATATTCGTACACCTGGGCGTTGGTCAGAGTATACTTCTCCAATTCATCGGGTTCGGCGCTTTTGCACCATTTTCTTACGGCATCGAGTTTGGGTGCCTTCAGAGAAAGTTTCAGGAGAAGTCCTTTGAGCATCACCTCCTCTACCTTGAACATCGACTTGTTTGCTTCGTAGAACGATGCCACCTCTTCGGGGGTTATCTCCTTGTCGAGTTGCTGGTCGACAAGACGCTCCTGATAGATATTCAACAAGAGCGATTTTCTGTAATTCTCTATGAGACGTGCAATCTCTTTGCCTGATGAGACATTGCGTTTGGCACGGTCGTACAGCAGAGCATCCTCCACCCATTGTTTCACATATCTGTCGACGAATGCCGCACTGTCTTCTATAGTATGGCTAAGTGCCACCAACTGCTCCACATCCTCTTTGTAGAGATACTCGTTGCCTGCCGACACAAGCGGTGTCTTGCCACCGTGGTCAACCTTGTCGCTGCACGACACTGCTATTGCTGCGACCATCAGGACTATAAGCGACAAATATATTGTACGGAAATGTTTCATGTCTGCAAAGATAATGGTTTGCAATGGTTTACTTGCCTTTGTTAACCGTTTTTAAAACATCTTCATATACCTCAACATTGTACTTCTTGCGCAGACTCTTCATCCACTCCTTTTCGAGGTACTGCTGATAGTCGCTCACTACTGCTCCCTTGACATCCTTATAGGTTTCGGGCTTCTTCTTCAATATGGTGCCTACAGTGCCTGCCATCTTGTAACCGCGTTTGAGACGACCGCCCTTGCCTTGTCCGAATGCCTCCTTGTCTACCCAAGCGTTCTCGCCTATGGGGAAGACTCCGGCTTCGAGACGTATTGTGCAGACAGAATCCTTGGTAAAGTTCTGCTCCACTATCTCCTTATAGCGGTCTACAGGGGCATCCTTAAGCAACTTTTGGGCAAGTTTCATATCCTCTTCACTGTTGGCATATATTACAGCACCACGGAAACGGGGAGCATCGAACTTATATTTTTTCTTGTTCTTCTTGAAGAATTTTTCGAGACCCCTTTCGTCATTGGCTGCCTTTTGCCACACCTCGCGGTTGCTTATCTCGAAGAAGAGCAGACCATCGCGGTACTCACGCATGAGATTGCCGAATTCGGGATATTTTGTATCGAGCAGACTATCCTCGCGCGCAAGTGCCTCTTCGGGTGTTGTACCCGGAGCCATATTCTTTGCCAACTGATATCCCAACCTATATCGCGCCACCTGCTTGACATTGCGTTTTTCGAGAATGGCAAGGATATTTGAACGGTACTCTTTGTATGTGCCGAAAGGACGGTGCGATATACGCTTGATGATATGCAGACCCGCAGGTGACATCACCGGATGTGTGAAACCACCGTTGCGCAGTTTATAGGCTGCATCTTCAAATTCCTTGAATGCCTGACCGCGCAATATTTCGAAAGTGTCGGGATAGACACCCATATAACGGTAGGCTACAGCTGCGTAGTCCATGCCGGCATTCAGCATCTGATAGGCTGAATCGGCCTTTGCCTTTGTCTGTGCCACGTCGTCAGCAGTAGCCTTCTGACGCAGGGGGAACATTATGTGCGATACACGAAGGAAACCGTCGCGACCTATCGAAGCCGAGTCTTTGGCATATAGCTTGTGAGCCTCGCGTTCTATATACTCCTTGTCGATAAGATAATCCTCAGCCTGACGCGCTCTGCCGGCAAGATACTCCTCTTTGTAGGATGAGAGGGTATCGAGCCGTTGCGCCTTTGCCTCTTCAACCTTCAACTTGAAGTCGATATACATAGGCAGATACTCCTTTGCGGCTTTTGCATCACGGCCTGTCGTCGCATTGTTTTTGTTCAGCGCATACTCGAATTCGGACTTTGTTACTTCCGTATTGCCTACCTTCATTATTATCGGGTCACCGGACTGCGCAAACATTGTGCCTGCGGCAAGGAGCAAAAGAGAAAAGAGACTGCTTTCTTTCATTTCATATCGATATTGGAAGCCGTTCCCGAATTATTCGGGACGGCTGTAATTGGGTGCTTCGCTGGTTATGGCAACATCGTGGGGATGGCTTTCGAGAACTCCGGCATTGGTGATTCTCACGAATTTTGCATCGTGCAGACGCTCGATGTCTGGCGCTCCGCAATATCCCATACCCGAACGCAATCCTCCGGCAAGCTGATAGATTACCTCGAAGAGAGTTCCTTTGTAGGGAACGCGGGCTGCGATACCTTCGGGCACAAGTTTCTTCTTGTCTGCCTGATCTGCCTGGAAATATCTGTCTTTAGAGCCGTTCTCCATTGCTTCGAGCGAGCCCATGCCTCTGTACGACTTGAACTTACGTCCGTTGAAGATGATTGTATCACCGGGAGACTCTTCTGTACCTGCCACAAGCGAACCTATCATCACTGAGTATCCGCCGGCTGCCAAAGCCTTTACAATGTCGCCCGAATAGCGCAGACCGCCATCGGCGATAAGGGGCACACCTGTACCCTCCAAAGCCTTTGCCACGTCGTAGATGGCAGAGAGCTGGGGAACACCCACACCTGCAACCACACGTGTAGTACAGATAGAACCGGGACCTATACCTACCTTTACAGCATCGGCACCTGCATCGGCGAGCATCTTGGCTGCTTCGCCTGTTGCCACGTTACCTACTACTATGTCAATACCGGGGAACATTGCCTTCGCCTCTTTGAGCTTCTGAATGACACCTGCCGAATGTCCATGGGCTGTATCGATGATGATTGCATCTACACCAGCCTCCACGAGTGCGGCGATACGCTTCATCGCATCCTGTGTCACGCCCACACCGGCAGCCACACGCAGACGGCCTTTGCTATCCTTGCATGCCATAGGTTTGTCCTGAGCCTTTGTAATATCCTTGTATGTGATAAGACCAACAAGCTTGCCGTTGCCATCTACAACAGGCAACTTCTCGATTCTGTTCTCCTTGAGGATTCTTGTAGCAAGTTCCATATCGGTCTGCTGTGTAGTAACCACAAGGTTTTCGCTTGTCATCACCTCACTGATGGGGCGCTCCATGCACGACTCGAAACGGAGGTCGCGGTTTGTAACGATACCTACCAGTTTCTTTTCGTCGTCTACCACGGGGATACCACCGATGTGATATTCTGCCATAAGGTCGAGTGCATCCTTCACAACCGCATTGACAGAGATTGTTACGGGATCGTAGATCATACCGTTTTCTGCACGCTTCACGATTGCTACCTGATGAGCCTGCTCCTCGATTGACATATTCTTATGAATAACTCCGATACCTCCTTCGCGTGCTATGGCTATCGCCATCTTTGCCTCGGTTACGGTATCCATTGCCGCTGTCACAAAGGGTACATTCAAGGTTATATTCTTGGAAAATTTTGTTTTCAGGCTTACATCCTTAGGAAGTACCTCTGAGTATGCAGGGACAAGTAAAAGGTCGTCAAATGTGAGACCGTCCATCACGATTTTGTCTGTAATAAAATTCATAAGATATATTTTTAGTTTGCCATTTCTGATATAAATTTAACACGCACGAGTCGCACCTCTTCTTCGCTGTATTCGGCACCGAGCTCATTCATTGCCTCATCGAGATTATCGGTATCGGAAGTCTTGAAATATGAGTATATTTCTTCGACATTCTCTTCGTCCATTATCTCTTCGAGGAAATAGTCTATATTCAGTTTTGTACCTGAATATACGATTGATTCCAGTTCGTCGAGCAGTTCCTCGAATTCCACACCCTTGCTTATTGCAAGATCGTCCAGCGCCACCTTGCGGTCTACCGCCTGAATGATGCTCACCTTCAGTTTGGATTTGTTGACAACCGTACGCACGCGGAAGTCGTCGGGACGTTCAATCTCGTTCTCCTCGCAATGACGCTTGATGAGGGCACAGAACTCCTCGCCATATCTTTTTGCCTTTCCTGCTCCGACACCGGTAATATTCTGCAGCTCCTCTATTCTTATAGGATATGTCGTTGCCATCGCCTCCAACGAAGGATCCTGGAATATTACGTAAGGCGGCAACTCCAGCTGCTTGGCTATCTTCTTACGGAGATTCTTGAGCATTGCGTAGAGTTCGGGGTCTACGGCAAAGGTACCTCCGCCGCGCATTACCACCTCTTCTTCGTCAAAGTCCTTATCCTCTACTATCTTGAACGATACAGGCTCTTCGAGGAACTTCCTGCCGGCATCGGTTATCTTCAACAATCCGTAATTCTCGACATCCTTGCTTATGTATCCGGCTATCAACGCCTGACGAACTACCGCATTCCAACGCTTGACATCGTCGTCGGAACCGCTACCGAAGCATTCCAACTCTTCGTGCTTGTGCGACAGGATGTCGTTGGTCTCTTTACCTATCAGCACATCTACCACGTATTCGGCCTTGAAATTCTCTTTCAATGCTATGATAGCCTCCAATAGTCCTTCGAGCATATCCTGTGCCTCTATCTGCTTTTTGGGATTGAGACAGTTGTCGCAGTTGCCGCAATTCTCAACATCGTAAGTCTCTCCGAAGTAATGGAGCAACAATTTACGACGACATACAGACGATTCGGCATATGCTGTTGTCTCTCTCAGCAACTGACGGCCGATATCCTGCTCCGCCAACGGTTTCCCTTCGAGGAATTTTTCGAGTTTCTGAAGGTCCTTGTTGTTATAGAATGCGATGCACTGACCCTCGCCTCCGTCGCGACCGGCACGTCCGGTCTCCTGATAGTATCCTTCGAGGCTCTTGGGTATTTCGTAATGTATCACATATCTCACGTCGGGCTTGTCTATTCCCATGCCGAATGCGATTGTTGCCACAATCACATCTATCTTCTCCATGATGAAGTCGTCCTGTGTCTGCGACCTCATGGCAGAATCCATACCGGCATGATAGGCTTTTGCCGGAATATCGTTTGCCTGCAGAATTTCGGCAAGTTCCTCTACCTTCTTACGGCTCAGACAGTATATGATTCCCGACTTACCGGGGTTGCTCTTGATGAACTTAATTATGTCCTTGTCGATATTCTTTGTCTTGGGTCGTACCTCGTAGTAGAGGTTGGGACGGTTGAACGACGACTTGAAGTCTTTCGCCTTCTGTATGCCGAGACTCTTCTTGATATCGTCGCGCACCTTTGTGGTGGCTGTTGCCGTAAGTGCTATTATAGGGGCGGGACCTATCTCGTTTATTATGGGGCGTATGCGGCGGTATTCGGGACGGAAATCATGTCCCCACTCCGAAATACAGTGTGCTTCGTCCACCGCATAGAAAGATATTTTTATTGATTTGAAAAATTCGACGTTATCCTCTTTTGTCAAAGACTCGGGAGCTACATAAAGCAGTTTGGTCCTGCCCGAAAGCACATCAGACTTCACACCCTCGATTGCCTGCTTTGTCAATGAGGAATTGAGGAAGTGGGCGACTCCATCCGCTTCGTTCAGGTTTCTTATTGCATCCACCTGATTTTTCATCAGGGCTATAAGAGGGGATATTACTATTGCCGTACCATCCATTATCAGCGATGGCAGCTGGTAACATAGAGACTTGCCTCCGCCGGTAGGCATCAGCACAAATGTGTCATTGCCGTCAAGCAAATTCTTGATTACGGCTTCTTGATCCCCTTTAAATGTGTCGAAACCGAAATTCTTCTTAAGAACTTCTGTAAGATTATACTTTTTAGTCATTTCGCTATGTATGGCAATATTTGGATAACAAAGTTATAAAACAACTATCGAATGGAGCAAATTTTTATGGATATATTTTTGTCCCTTTTCGTAAAATTCTTTATAATTTTCTGCAAATACCGCCTTATTATTTGTAAAGATGCCCTGTCGAGCTCGACAGGGCATCTTTTATTGCAGTTTTTTGCCTATTCCGCAATCGGGTTGCTCAGCTTGTTTTTGGAGAGCTGCTGCTCGGCATACTCTTTGGTTATGCGGCATTCTTTTGTCTCACCCGAAGGAATTTCGAACATTTTATCCATCATTATGGACTCTACTATAGACCTGAGACCGCGCGCTCCCAATTTATATTCGAGAGCTGTGTCCACTATGTATTCGAGGACATCGTCATCGAACGTCAGTGCCACGCCGTCCATCTCCATTAGTTTCACATATTGTTTGACGATGGAGTTCTTGGGCTCTGTCAGTATATTCCTGAGCGCAGTGCGGTCGAGCGGCTTAAGGTGTGTAAGCACAGGCAGACGACCGATTATTTCGGGAATGAGTCCGAAGGAACGGAGATCCTGCGGAAGAATATATTTCATTATATTCTCCTTGTCTATCTCTTGTGTATTGAGCACCGAATTGTAGCCCACCACATGGGTGTTCATTCTCTGTGCTATCTTACGCTCTATGCCGTCGAATGCTCCACCGCAGATGAAGAGGATGTTGCGGGTATTCACCGGAATCATCTTCTGCTCGGGGTGCTTGCGTCCGCCTTGTGGGGGCACATTGACCACTGAGCCCTCGAGCAGTTTCAACAGTCCCTGCTGGACACCCTCACCACTGACGTCGCGGGTTATTGAGGGGTTGTCGCCCTTGCGTGCAATTTTGTCAATCTCGTCGATGAACACGATTCCGCGTTCGGCCTTGGCAACGTCGTAGTCGGCAACCTGCAACAGACGTGACAGGATACTCTCGACA
>JAZNKR010000076.1:0-5513 GCA_045578665.1 Bacteroidaceae bacterium
CATCCCGGGCAGGCGATGTACTCAGTCTTGCTTATGCGTTTGCGGGTGGCTTGCAGTATGCCGAATGAGATTGCGTTTATCTCTGCTGCGGGGGGTCCGGGGTTCTCTATCCATACACCGTTGCATATGCCGTCGATGAGCAGTACGCCAAGGTCGGCTGCGGCTTTTATCCTCAGACTCTCGATACTTGATTCTCCGTATCGTCTGTAGATGACAACAGGCGCAGCGATACCTGCATTTGTCAGTTTGTGGACGAGGGCACGAATTTCGCCTACGGGGTTCAAGTGGTTGCTCTGCGCTACAATGATGCAACCTTTGCGTCCTTTGATGGTTTCTGCAACCTCTACGGTCAGCTCCTTGTATTCGAGAGACAAGAAATGCGGCTCGTCTGCCGAGACTTCGGACAGCTTGTCGATGCTTGTCAGCGGATATGTGGCTGTGGAGTCGGCGATGCCCTCTGCGGTTACGGTGAAGTCGGGTGCAAGGTCGCAGTTGTCGCTCTCGAATGGAGCAGAGATTACCACCGGTATCTTGTCGCCGCCTACTGTCAGGATGGCTGCGCTCTTCCGTTCTGCGGGGTTCAGGTAATCGAATGTGGGTGAGACCTCACCCTCAATCCTTTCGTGTCCTTCGCGACGGGTTATATAGTCCACGAGTTCTTTTGCTACGGGTATCTCGTTTTCGGGAGCCTCGGCAAGAGAGACGCGCAGGGTGTCGCCGATGCCGTCGGCGAGCAGTGCGCCTATGCCCACCGCACTCTTTATGCGTCCATCCTCGGCATCACCTGCCTCGGTTACTCCAAGATGCAGAGGGTAGACAATCCCCTCCTCCTGCATCACCCGGCAGAGCAGACGGACTGTCGTTACCATGATGGGGGTGTTGCTTGTCTTTATGGACACCACCACGTTCTTGAACTCTTCGCGGTGGCAGATGCGCAGGAACTCCATGCACGACTCCACAACACCTCCGGGGGTGTCGCCGTATCGGCTCATTATTCTGTCGGAGAGCGAGCCATGGTTCACTCCTACGCGGATGGTCTTGCCCTCCTTCTTGCAAAGGTCGAGGAATGCCGTGAAACGTTCGCCGAGGCGTTCGAGTTCGGCTGCGTATTCCTCATCGGTATATTCTATGTGCTTGAATGTGCGTGCAGTATCCACATAGTTGCCCGGGTTCACTCTCACCTTGTCGGCATATTGTGCGGCAACGTCTGCAACAGAAGCGTTGAAGTGCACGTCGGCTACCAACGGGACGTTGCATCCTGCCTCCTCTACAGCCTTCTTGATGGCGCCGAGGTTTATAGCCTCGCGGCTGCCCTGTGTTGTGAGGCGCACAAGTTCGCCTCCGCGTTCCACAATGCGCAGTATCTGTGCCACACTGCCATCGGTGTCCATTGTTGAGGTGTTGGTCATCGACTGAACACGGATGGGGTTGCCGCTGCCCAATGTCAGTGTTCCGACTTTCACCGCCGGAGTTTCGCGGCGGGTGTAGTTGAACAGGTCAATGTTAGTTTGTCTTGTACTCATATTGCAGGCTTTTGAGCTCTTCGTTGGCTTTTTCTATCTTGTTCTTGAGATTCTCTTTGTATGTGGCAAGGCGTGCAGCCAGCTCGTTATCGGCAAGTGCAAGCATCTCCACCGCGAGGATTGCAGCGTTGAGCGATGCGTTTATGCCTACAGTGGCTACGGGTATGCCGGGAGGCATCTGCACAATCGCCAGCAGAGCGTCCATGCCGTCGAGGGTGCTGTTGATGGGTACACCTATGACGGGCAGAGTGGTGCTTGCCGCTATGACACCGGGCAGATGGGCTGCCATGCCTGCTGCGGCGATGATGATTTTTATGCCGCGCTCTTTAGCTCCTTTGGCGAATGACTCCACTGCTTCGGGGGTGCGATGTGCCGAGAGGGCATTGACCTCGAAGGGGATTTGCATTTCGTTCAGAAAATCTGTTGCTTTTTTCATTACGGGAAGGTCCGATGTGCTTCCCATTATTACGCTTACTATAGCTTTCATGGTCGTATGTTTTTTATTTGTTTATTTATTAGCTGTGTGAATAATCACTCTTTTCGCAGGCGGGCGACAGGTATGTGCAGATGTTCGCGGTATTTGGCTACCGTGCGGCGTGCCATAGTGAAGCCCTGCGCCTGCAGCCTCTCCATCAGTTCGCCGTCGGTGAGTGGAGCGTTCTTGTCTTCATTGTCTACAAGCTCCTGCAGGCATCTGTAGAGCTCGCGCACCGACTTCTCGTCTCCGTCGCGTGTGGTCACTCCCTCGCTGAAGAAGTATTTGAGCGGGAATATTCCCCATGGCAACTGCACATATCTGCTGTTGCTCACTCGCGATATGGTCGATATGTCGTATCCGCTCAGTTCTGCAATATCCTCGAGTATCATGGGGCGGAGCAGTGCTTCGTCGCCGCCGCTGAGCAGAAATTGTCGCTGGAATTTCACTATAGCCTCCATTGTTGCCGACAATGTCTCTTCGCGTTGTTTTACGGCGCCTATGAAATTCTTTGCCGCCTCTATCTTCTGGCGCAGGAATTGCGCAGCATTCTTACTCTCTGTAGAGGCGCTTTTCGATTGCTCCTCGAGCATAGTGCAGAATTCGTTGTTCACTCTGAGCTCGGGCAACGCACCGCTGTTGGAGCTGATGCTTATCTCCTCGTCGTTTATCTCTATGGTGTAGTCGGGGATTATCTGCTGGCGGCTCAGTCCGAGTGCCTCTGTGAGTGATGCGCCGGGGCGGGGATTTAGTCTTGTTATCTCCGAAATTGCATCCTTGCACTCCTCTTCGTCGATTCCGAACTTTTCGGGGATAAGGTCCCAGCGCTTGCGCGAAAACTCGTCGTATGCGCTGTTGAGTATGCGCAGTTGCAGGGCTTTGTCGGGAGCGTTGTTGCGCTCCACCTGTATGATGAGACATTCTTGCAGAGAGCGGGCTGCGATGCCTGCAGGCTCGAATGTCTGTATCCTTTTCAGTATCGTGGCAACCTCTTTCTCGTTGGTGCTGATGCCGTTGTAGATGTTCAACTCGTCGCTGATTTCGTCCAATGGCTTGTGCAGCAGCCCATCCTCTTCGAGCGAGCCTATTATGTATTTGCCTATTTCTGCCTCGCGGTTGTCAAATGGAAGTTCAGATAGTTGCTGGAGCAGATTTTCACCGAAAGAGGTGTCTGCCGAAACCGGTATGTCCACCGCGCTTGTCCGCGATGTATGGTAGTCCCAACCGTAGTAGTCGGGGATGTCGTCTTCTATGCGGTAGTCGTCGTTCGAGGTGTAGCCGTCGTCTGCGATGCTCTCTGTCTCCTCGAAATGACTCTCGGAGTCGGGTGCCAATGCCTCTATGGCGGGATTGTCTATAATCTCGCCCCGCACCCTATCCTCCATCTCCACGGCTGACAGCTCCAGCAGGCGTGCAAAAATTACCTGCTGGGGAGATAGGGACTGTATTTGTGATTGGGCCTGTACTTGTTTCTGTATGGAGCTTTTCTTTGCCATATATTCTGTGGAGACTGTCTGCGCATTTGCGCAGACAGCCCTCTTTCTTTAATATTTAAAACTGCTGCCTCCCAGGAACTCGCGTATTACAGAGGTCGGTGGAAGCTGGTCGTCGGGCAGCGGATCTACATATTCGAGCAGTTTCAGCAGACGCCTTGCTTCGGAATATTCCGGTGCTCTTTCGGGTACCCCGCGCAGTAAGGGTTCCACCTTCCATTTCAGCACTGCAAATTCGTAGAAGAGCGATGAATTGAACATGACGTCGGCATTCTCCTGATAGGGGAATATCCATTTCTCCTCGCCTTCCTGTACGTCGGGCCATCTGCGTATGGTCTCTACAGCCGAATATCCGCGATACTTGTAGTCGCGAAGCATGCGGCGCAGCAGTCGGTTGTCCGAGGTGGGTATGTAGTTGTGGTAGTCGAGTTTTATTGAGGTGAGTGCCGACACATATATGCGGTACTTCTCTTTCTCGGGTATCTGCTCTGTGAGTATGGGGTTGAGTCCGTGAGTGCCTTCAATGACAAGTATCATCTGCGGGTCGAGTTTCAACATCTCGCCGCGGAATTCGCGTTTGCCGGTCTGGAAATTGTAACGGGGGAGTTCTACCTCTTCTCCGGCAAGAATTTGTGTGAGCTGTCGGTTGAAGAATTCAAGATCTATCGAATATATCGACTCGAAATCGTAGTCGCCGTCCTCTTTGCGCGGGGTCTCAGTGCGGTTGAGGAAGTAGTCGTCGAGGGATATTGCCATAGGGCGCAGTCCGCAGGCTGTCAATTGTATGCTTATGCGCTTGCTGAATGTTGTCTTGCCCGATGATGAGGGACCTGCTATGAGCACCACTCTCGACTTGCGGTTGAAGATGTCGTCGGCAATCTTTGACATTCTCTTCTCTTGCAGCACTTCGGCTACGTTTATCAAGTCTATGCCATGTCCGGCAGCTATTGCTTTGTTGAAGTCGCCTACAGTCTCTATGCCCATGAGTTGTTGCCATTTGAGGCGCTCGGTGAAGCGCTCCTGCAATTTCTCTTGCGGCACTTTGTCTTCGAGAGACATAGGGGTCTCTCTGTTGGGGATGCGCAGCAGCAACCCTTTTCCGAACTTTTCTATCTCAAAGACCTTGAGATAACCGGTGCTGGGCAGCAGTCCGCCATAGAAGTGGTCTATGTAGTCGCCGAGTGTGTAGTAGCTTGCGTAGAGCGAACCATATGTCTCAAGTAGGCGCACCTTATCGTGTCGTCCGACGGATTCGAATACCTTTATTGCCTCCTCGGTGTTGCACTCTATGCGCTTGAAGGGGAGGTCGCTCTCAATTGTAGCTGTCATCAGCTGTTTGATATTCTCCACATCTTCGTTGCTCAGCTCTTCTTCGAGACGGCAGTAGTATCCCTTTGAGATGGGGTTCTCGAAACGTACCACTCTGCCGGGGAACAGTTCTGATATGGCTTTCATCATTACGAATGTAAGTGAGCGGACATATACCCTCATACCATCCTTAGAGGTTATGTCAAGGAACTCTACGTCCTTGTTGTTGTAGACGCGGTATGTGAGTCCTACTACCTGGTTGTTTACTTTTGCTGCAATGGCATTGTAGGGCATATCGAGAGCGAGATTGCTGTATATGTCGGACAGTGTGCAGCCCGAGGGGAAGAGTGTTGACGAACAGTTGTTCTTGCAATAGATTCTTACCATAACGAACTGTTTATTGGTTATACTTTGATTCATGAGCCGTGGTGTCCCTTTTGGCTCTATGAGCAAAGATAATATAAATTTAAGAGACTGCTCAATTTTTCATAAAATTTAAACAGTCTCTTAAAATTTCTCTATGCGGCAGTCTCTCCGTCGGGATTGTCGGCAGGATTGCCGAGTGATTTCTTAAGGGTGGTTCTATAAATTAGTTAACATGATTGAAGTTGCTGTCACTCGCTGTGCAATCTGTGAACAAGTTCACATTGCGCTCGTTTAACCGCAACTTTCGAGGCGATTTTTGAGTTTATTTTGAGTAAATTGTTTATTTTT
>JAZNKR010000077.1:0-8422 GCA_045578665.1 Bacteroidaceae bacterium
TGCACGAATTTTCGTCGTCGCAAAGCTCGTGCCAGCGAGTACAATGCGAGCTTGCTTGCAATTGTAAACGAGCGCAGCCGAGCTTCGCATAAAGCAAACATTGCTTATTACGCAATGTCCTCTTATCCAAGAGGAGGAGTATAAAAACAACACTAAAAAACTACCCCTTGCGAAGCATGGGAAAAATGACACAAATGAAACGAATACTCTACATACTCGCAATAGCCCTGTCAATCCTCGCCTGCACAGACGACATTGATAAGAGCAAGCGTTACACCTTCACCGGTGAAACGATGGCGGACTTCTTGCTCAATCGCAGCGATAAATATTCCCACATGATAAAACTTTTCGAAAAGGCAGAAATGTTCGGCTTTCTCTCCACCTATGGACAATATACTCTTTTTCTGCCCGACAATGCCGCGATGGAAACATATTTGCGCGAACAGGACTCAATCTATTGGGCAACAAAGGATTCTCCCATATTTGTAAACACCGGAATCACATCACCGAATATCGAAGACCTCAGCGACTCGATGGCAGTGATAATAGCCCGCAGCCACCTGCTGAACCTTACCTATCACACCGCAGACATGGGCGAAGGCGCACTTGCCACCCGCAACTTCAACGACCGCTATCTTGGCATAAACTACGATGTGGTGGGCGAGCGCTTCTACATAATGGTAAACAACAAATCGGCAATCATCGACGGCGACAACGAGGTAGAGAACGGTATAATACACATAGTCGACAAGGCGATAGACCCTGTAGAAATGAATGTGCCTCAGCTGATAGCCTCGTGCGATTTCTTCAGCATATTCAACGAAGCGCTCAATGTTACCGGCTTCAAGGACTCGCTGCTGTTGGACTTGGATATGTCGTATATATGGGACCCGACACCGATATCAGGCAACCATTCGCTTACATATTATCCCAAGTCGAAGTACCATAAATACACAGGCTTCATTGAGACCGACGAAGTGTTCAACGCCAACGGTATATATACACTTGCCGACCTCAAGGCATTTGCCGAGAAGTGGTACGGCACAGAGGATAGGGAGAATACCAAAAGCCCGCGCAACGCTTTGCACAAATTCGTATCCTATCATTTTCTTAATCGCGAAATAGCCTATAACAGAATTGTCTGCCACAATGCATATCACGACGATTATATGCCGGCAGATGCTGACCGCTACGACTATTACGAGACAATGCAAGGTACGATGATGAAAGTTATCAAGCCACTGAGCACTCCCGACGGATTGAACATATATATAAATTACAGCAAGCGTGCATTGCCATACAACATAGCGATGCGTCCCCATGTAAATGTGCGTGTGATACCGCTCACCGAGTTCATACACTCCGACGAGAAATATGCAAAATTCGACCAGATGGCAGCCAACGGCACAGTTCATCCCATAGACAAGATACTCATATACAACGAGGACGAAATGGTAGGCAACATCCTGAACGAGCGCATAAGAATAGATGTTTTCTCGCTGATGCCCGAACTTGCCAGCAACGGAATAAGATATGTTTACAGAGACGAAAATATGATTTTCATAGCACTTCCCGATGGATACAGTAAATCAATGAAATTAAGAGAAGGGTTTGCGCAGACAACAATATTTAGTTATTACTTCCGTGATTGCTTGGAATTACAAGGAAATTTTGATATTTCATTCAGAATACCGCCATTGCCGTCGCGAACATACGAGATCCGTTTCGGATATGGGACAGACTATAGAGATAGTAAATATGACGAAATGAATCGCGGACGCTTCATGGTTCAGATATATATTGACGGTAAAGTCGCTTCTCGTCCCGAAGACATAGGTGTTACCAACTTGCATGTCAGCAAAGGAGCAGTGCCCGATGCACAGACGTATGACGATGGCGTTGAGAACGACAAATTGATGCGAAATCTCGGATACATGAAAGCGCCCGATTGCTACTATGCAACGAGTTCCGGTCTTAAAATTTTAGCACGTCATGATAATGCACATATAAGGCGTATTGTTACCCGTCAATATTTTGACGGTAAAGAGCATTGGATACGATTCAGAAATGTAGGCGAAATTCTGAGCGGTGCCCAATCTTTTAATTTGGATTACATTGAACTTGTGCCGCTGAAAGTTGTAAGCGACCCCATAAAGCCCGAGGATAGACACTGAAAATAGCAGAAAAACTCCTCCTCTTGGATAAGAGGACATTGCGTAATAAGCAATGTTTGCGACGACGGGAGCTTTAGCTCCCTAAAGGAGTGCCGAGCTTGCGAGGTCTATTCAAACGCAAAAGCGTTTGAAGACGGAGGAGTTTGAAACTATTGCTTGTGTTTTTATTCAAACTCCCTCCCCCTTTGGGTACTCCCTCTTATCCAAGAGGGAGAGTTGTTTACCTTGTTTTTGAAGACGGAGGAGTTCCAAAACATAAGCAGAATAAAAATTTACCGGACAGCAATAATTTTATATCGAACTGACATTGTTCTTGGTATTATATCGCGTATCCATTTTCATTAAACATCTGTTAATTTTCAATCGGCGCTGCTAATATTTGTCATTTTATTAGGAAAATTCTACAATTTTCGTAATTTTGCAACTGAGAAAAGCACATCCGATGAAATACGTTGCTTTGCCTTCTGAAGAACAACACATACTACCTTTTTACCTGGCTATGGAGGAGTATGTGGCTCGTCGCCTTGCGGCAGACGAATATTTCTTTATGTGGCAGGTTGAACCTACTGTAATCTTCGGTCGCAACCAACTTTTGGATACCGAGGTTGACGTGGAGTATTGCCGCACAAACGGCATCGGAGTGTATCGTCGCAAGAGTGGGGGAGGCTGTGTCTATGCCGACAGGGACAATATAATGTTCTCTTACATCACCCCTGCTGTCAATGTCAATTTTACTTTCAACAACTACATGCTGATGGTGGAGCATCTGCTGCGCAAGTTGGGCGTGGATGCAAAGACCACCGGCAGGAACGACATACTTATTGAAGGCAAGAAGGTGTCGGGCAATGCATTCTATCATCTGCCCGGACGAAGCATTGTGCACGGTACCATGCTCTACGATACAGACATAGAGAAGATGTTGCGCTCTACAACACCGTCGCAGACAAAACTCAAGAGCAAAGGAGTTGAGTCTGTGAGACAGCATATTACCACACTCGGGAAATATATTTCTCTCTCCATTGAGGAGTTCAAGGATTTTGCAAGGAAGAATCTTTGCGACGGGGAGATTGTGCTCGATGGCGATGCCATTGCCGAGATAAAAGAGATAGAGAAGAGCTATCTGACCGATGAATTCATATATGTCAGCAATCCTGCATATACAACCACTGTCAAGAGACGCATAGAGGGTGTGGGCGAATTTGAGGCACAAATGGAGCTGCGCGACGGTGTGCTCCGTCGCATGAACCTTGCAGGGGACTTCTTTCTTGTGGGCGACATGGACGGCGCTCTGCTTGCGCCACTTGCCGGAGTGCGCTTCACACCCGAAGCGGTGGAGGAGAGACTTGCCGATGTAAATTTCGGCGATATAATAATGAATCTAACCAAACAACAATTTATAAACTTCTTATTCGAAAAATAATGGAAAACAAGAGAACCTGTCTTTATGACAAACATGTAGCGTTGGGTGCACTCATCAGTCCGTTTGGCGGCTTTGATATGCCTATACAGTACACAAACATAGTAGAAGAGCACAATGCTGTCCGTAAGGCTTGCGGTATCTTCGACGTATCGCACATGGGCGAGGTGCTTGTTACCGGTCCCGACAGCGAGAAGTTTGTGAACTATATTTTCACCAATGACATAACTGATGCCCCCGACGGTAAAATCTATTATGGAATGATGTTGCACCCCACCGGCGGAGTTGTTGACGACCTGCTTGTTTACAAGATGGGCGACAAACGATTCTTCCTTGTGATAAATGCAGCCAACATCGACAAGGATGTCGATTGGATAATGAAGCATGCCGACAATTTCGATGTTGTGATAGAGCACCAGAGTGCCAAGTATGGCGAGGTAGCAGTGCAGGGACCAAAGACAGAGGAGATTGTAGAGAGAATCCTCGGCATACCATGCAGCGAAATGGCTTTCTACACTTGCAAGGAGATAGAGTACAACGGCGAGACTGTCATCATCAGCCGCACAGGTTACACCGGTGAGGATGGATTCGAACTCTACGGCTCACACGAATTTACCAACTATGTGTGGGACAAATTAGTAGGCAGCGGTGAGGTACTTCCCTGCGGACTTGGATGTCGCGACACATTGCGCTTCGAGGTTGGTCTGCCTCTGTATGGCGACGAACTTACCGACGAGATTACTCCTCTGGAGGCCGGTCTCGGAATCTTTGTGAAATTGGATAAGGAATATTTCATAGGAAAAGAGGCTCTTGCACAGCAGAAAGCAGAGGGATTGAAACGTAAGATTGTGGGCATAGAGCTTGCCGACAAGGCTATCCCCCGCCATGGATACGATGTGGAGGCAGATGGAAAGGTCATCGGTACTGTTACAACAGGATACAACTCAATATCCACAGGCAAGAGTGTCTGCATGGCACTGATTGATGCCGACTATTCGAAGCTGGGTACCGAGGTTGCTATCCGCATACGCAAGAAGGTGTTCCCCGGCACTGTTACCAAAAAACGTTTCTACGATAAGAATTATAAAAAATAAAATGGTCATCAAATATATTATCTGAGAGCTAAGCATATAAAAGAAGTAACTTGAAAAGCTGTCCCTCTTTAAGGGGGACGAGAGATTTTTTCTAAGAAAAAATCTCGGAGGGGGTTCTCTTCATCGTATGGCAATAATACCGGTTACGCGAATAAAACCCCTCCGTCTTCAACCGCTATCGCAGTTGAATCCACCTCCCCTTAAAGGGCTGGAGCAATATTTAAGGAATAACACTTATAAAAAATAATACAATTTACTAACACTTAATATTTTATACTATGAGCAAGATTATAGACGGACTCTTCTACGCAGAGTCACACGAGTATGTAAAGATTGAAGGCGAATTCGGTTATGTAGGTATCACAGACTATGCACAGCACGAGCTTGGCAACGTTGTTTACGTGGA
Source organism: Bacteroidaceae bacterium (assembly GCA_045578665.1). Lineage (GTDB taxonomy): Bacteria > Bacteroidota > Bacteroidia > Bacteroidales > Bacteroidaceae > HGM04593. Next base: position 5,092 of record JAZNKR010000077.1, read on the forward strand.
TATGCCCGATGTAGACGACGAAGTTGAGGCAGGTGAGGATTTTGGTGCCGTTGAGAGCGTAAAGGCTGCCAGCGACCTTATCTCGCCCGTAAGCGGTACAGTTGTTGAGATTAACGAGGCTCTCAACGACAGCCCCGAACTCATCAACGAGGATCCTTATGCAAACTGGATTATCAAGGTACAGCTGAGCGACGCTTCTGAGACAGAGAAGTTGATGGATGCTGCCGCATACAAGGCTTTTATAAACGAATAAAGAAAGTTTAGAGATGAAATATTTCCCGCATACACAACAGGATATTGAGCAGATGTTGCAGGTGGCAGGCTTGAAGTCGCTCGACGACCTCTTTGCCGAGATTCCCGAACAGCTGCATTTCAACAGAGAGTTTGCGCTCCCTGAGGCAATGTCCGAGGCTGAGATACGCAAATTCTTCGACGCGCTTGGCAAGAAGAACAGCAATCTTGTTTGTTTTGCCGGTGCAGGTGTCGAGGATCATTATGCTCCCTCGATTATCAATCCTATCATTTCGCGCGGCGAGTTCCTCACTGCATATACTCCCTATCAGCCTGAAATTTCGCAGGGTACACTGCAGTATATCTTCGAGTACCAGTCGATGATTACCGAACTCACCGGTATGGATGTTACAAATGCCTCCATGTACGACGGTTGCACAGCCACGGCAGAGGCTATGATGATGTGCGTGGCTGCCGCCAAGAAACGCAACAAGGTGCTTGTTTCTGCCACAGTAAACCCCAAAGTGAAAAGGGTGGTGGAGACTTATGCCAAGTTCAACGGCATCGTCGTTGAGACTGTCCCCGAAAAGGATGGTGTTACCGACATTCAGATACTTGAGACAAAACTTGCCGGTGGCGATGTTGCAGGTGTAATCCTTGCTCAGCCTAACTTCTACGGTATAGTAGAGGACTATTCGGGCGTAGCAGATGCCTGCCATGCACAGAAGGCACTGATGGTGATGAACGCCAACCCCTCTGCACTTGCCGTGTTGAAGACTCCGGCAGAGTGGGGCGCCGACATTGCTTGCGGCGACGGACAGTCGTTGGGTATTCCCATGTCCTACGGCGGACCGTATGTCGGTTACCTTGCATGCAGCAACGCCCTTGTGCGCAAGCTCCCGGGACGCATTGTAGGTTACACCAACGATGTCGACGGCAAACGTGCCTTCGTGCTCACATTGCAGGCACGCGAGCAGCACATCCGCCGCGAAAAGGCAAATAGCAACATCTGTTCCAACCAATCGCTGATGGCGCTTTACGTTACAATATACATGTCGCTCATGGGCAACAAGGGACTGAAAGAGGTTAACGAACTGTCGTACAGCGGTGCCCACTATCTTGCCGAGCAGCTTGTTGCCACAGGCAAATGCACAATGGCATTCGACAAGCCCTTCCTCAACGAGTTTGCAGTGAAGACAAGCGTATGTGCCAAGAAGATTCAGGCAGCTCTGCTCGAAAAGGGCATACTCGGCGGTGTTCGCATTGCCGATGATATGTTGCTCTTCTGTGTTACAGAGCAGCGCACAAAGGCCGAGATAGATACATTGGTAGAGGTTATTAAGAACATTTAAAAGAGGAGGATTGACATATGATTAGAAATTATGACAAACTGATTTTTGAACTCTCAAAAGAGGGTCGCGTAGGATATTCTCTTCCTAAGAACGAACTTTCCGAGTACAACCTCTCTGCTCTGCCTGCGACATTGCAGCGTACATCGGTTCCCGAACTCCCCGAAGTTACCGAGTTCGATGTTGTGCGTCACTATACCAACCTGTCGAACAAGAATTTCGGTGTCGATACAGGCTTCTACCCCCTGGGAAGTTGCACTATGAAGTACAATCCCCGCATCAACGAGGAGATGTCTGCTTTGCCTGCTTTCACAGGACTCCACCCCGAACAGCCCGCCGAATCGGCACAAGGTGCCCTGGAGGTTTACTACAATCTGGCAGCATCGCTCTCGGAAATCAGCGGTCTTTCGGCATTTACATTGAACCCCTACGCAGGTGCGCATGGCGAACTTACAGGTCTTATGATTATGCGCTCGTACCACATACAGCGTGGCGACCTGAAGCGTACAAAGGTCATTGTCCCCGACAGTGCACATGGTACCAACCCTGCGAGTGCGGCAGTCTGTGGATTGCAGATTGTGGAGGTGAAATCTACCCCCGACGGCACTGTAGACGTTGAGGACCTGAAACCTTTGCTCGATGATACCATCGCCGGCATAATGATGACCAACCCCAATACCCTCGGTATTTTCGAGACAAAGATTCCCGAAATTTCGCGTCTGGTGCACGAGTGCGGCGGTCTTCTCTACTATGATGGTGCCAACCTCAACGCGCTGCTCGGAAAATGCCGTCCCGGAGACATGGGCTTCGACATCATGCACATCAACCTGCACAAGACATTCTCTACGCCTCACGGTGGCGGCGGTCCCGGCGACGGCCCTGTCGGCGTGCGTGCCGGTCTTGAGAACCTCTTGCCCAATCCGCAGGTGAAGAAGAGCGACGACGGCAAGTTCTACATCGACACCGACGAGGCTTCTCTCGGCTACGTTTCGAACTATCTTGGCAATTTCGGAGTTATTATGCGTGCATACACATATATACTCACTCTCGGCAAGGAGAATGTGAAGATGGTGGGCCCGCTTGCAGTGCTCAACGCCAACTATGTGAAGGAGTCGCTGAAGAACGAGTACTATCTGCCCATCGAGGGTGTCTGCAAGCACGAATTTGTATTCGATGGTCTTGCCGACAAGTCGACAGGTGTAACCACACTCGACATCGCCAAGCGTCTGCTCGACTATGGCTATCATGCTCCCACAATATACTTCCCGCTGCTGTTCCATCAGAGCATAATGATTGAACCTACGGAGACTGAGAGCAAAGAGACTCTCGACGAGTTTATTGCTGTGATGAAGCTTGTTGCAAAGGAGGCGATAGAGAACCCTGACATTGTGAAGAGTGCTCCGCACACCACACCCGTGCGCCGCTTGGACGAAACGACTGCAGCCCGTTTCCCGAAGGTTACTTATAAGCAGATGAAAGGATAGCCTTATCCATTACTCCATAAAAACTGCGCCGTAATTGCTGAATGCAAAACGGCGCAGTTTTTTGTATTTGCTTTAATGATTATGCGATATTATACCTAAAAAGTACACCCCCATCCTTCAATGGATAAAAAACTATTCTAAAAAGTTCCTGCCCTTAAAGGGGACATTGCGTAATAAGCAATGTTTGCGACGACGAAAGCTTTAGCTTTCCAAAGGAGTGCCGAGCTTTGCGAGGCCAATCAAAAACGACAGTTTTTGAAGACGGAG
>JAZNKR010000078.1:0-4856 GCA_045578665.1 Bacteroidaceae bacterium
TGCACGCTGCTCACTCGCAAGCAGTCCTTGTAGCCATCCGTTAAGATGCACATATTGCAGCACACTTGGTTCTTGAAGCCTATTGCCAAGCGGAACAGCTCTGGAGTCTTCTTCGTGTAGAGGTTTTCGTGGTTGTATGCACGTACTCCAACGATGGAGAGATTGAGCCTGCAACCGTCCACCACCTCGTAGATGGATGGAATGTCAATGCTGAACGCGCAACGCTCGTAGTACTGCGTCTTGTCACTCTCCAACAGCTCGCTTGTCTTTTTGTGCAGAGCCTCTGGTATGCGTCCCTTGATGATGTGAGAGACACGGATGTCTGCCTTCTCCACGATTTCGCCTCTAAAGAAGTCACGCGCTGCCTCTTGGATGGCCTCTACAAACTGAGCGTGGTTGATGGTTAGCTCGTTGTCCTTGGCAAAGACAGGAGTCACACAATCCTCGCGAAGGTGTTGCAAGGTCACTTCCGTAGTGTTGGCCTCAATGAAGTGCAGTTGCTTGCTTGGAGTAAATCTTACTTCTTCTGTTACGATTACAGCGTCTTCTGCGTAGTCATTGAAACGAGTTCTTGCCACTGTGGGCACAATGCTTAAATTTCTCATAATGGTAAATGAATTAAATGGTTATTGATTGAATTGATGGATAGAACTAGCCCTTATAAGTTTTACTAGTTTCTATATTCTCTCAATTACCTACTACGCTTATAATCGCTACTTTTTAAAAGAATGCTTTTTCACTAGTTTTTTGAGGGGCGGAGAAATGGCAAGTGAACCCTATTGGGGACAGCTCTTGCTATTATTGGAGGGGGATTAAATAGTAGAATCCTCATCTGTGCGTTCTTGACTTTTAGCTAAATGCAATCTGGCGTTTTATTCATTAGTAACTTCTTGCAGCGGTATATGCTTAGAGGCGCATGAAATTTAGTTGGCCTTATAATATTATATCAAGTCTATAAATTAAATAATTCAGAGTGGGACGGATTTGTGGGTAACTGCAGGTGTGCCCACACAAAAAAGTCTGCTGCCGTTTTGGCAACAGACTCTATAGAAATGCCCGTTGATTACTTGTTTTAGGCAGCTTCTATTTCCTCTACCTTAGTTTTCAATAAGGCCAAACTCCTGCGGTCTTGTGCAAATTGCACCTCGTCGTCAGTGTATGTCTTGAGTGCGGCCAAAACATTATCCAAATTGTGCCCTTGGAACACCAAGCCGTTGATGGTCTCTATGAGATAACGGTTCTTAATGAACTTATCAGAAAAACCAGCCTCTTTCATGGCGGTCAACTTCTTTTTGGCTATGGCAAGGTCACAATCGGGCAGTTCGCCTGTGTCGGCAATAAAGTTCATTACAATGCTCTTTGTAATCTTATTGTTGTAGCCTGTCAAGATTAGCGACAGAGTGGAAAAGGTGAAGCCCTCTTTTACCTTTTCCGCAATGAAGTCTGCGACCTCATCGTCCTTGGTTCTGGAAGCTGCCTTGATGGCATCAGCATTACTCCACGGCTTCACCACATTGTTTATGGTCATCACCATCTTCTGAATTTCCTTGGCTTCCTCATCAATTATGCAGTTGATGGGAGCAGCTGCCATGCCAGGCTCTTGGGTAGCTCTAAGTACTTGGATTGCTCTGTACTTGTTGTTACCGTCCACCAAGGCGTATTTGTTAGCTCCATCAGTTACAACGCTACCGTTCTCGTCAAGCAACATTACGCCTTCATTGATGGCCGTTGTGGCAGGAACTAAATGTAATGGGGTGTGAAGTCCTTCGCCTTTGATAGACTTGGCGAGTTTCTTTACATGGGGTGTCTTGTCTGTGACATCACGATTGAATGCCAAGAAGACGATTTGTTTGCCCTCAGCTTGGAGGGCTTCAATTGTAGTAACTTTCATCTTTGATTTAATTACAGGGTTAACACTTGCAGCAGGTGCTGCCTTTCTTTTCTCGTCTGCGTTTGGGGTCGCCACCTCACCATTTTGTGTAGTCATGTCAGTAACGCTTGAATTGTTAGAAACTTCATTTACGTTCTTTACAGGATTGGAATAATTATTATTCATAATATTTCTACGCTTGACCTCTACAGCATTAGGTTTTTAATCGTTATTTAATTTCTTTCGTTGTCATTTTGACGATGCAAAGGTAGAGCATATTTTTTCAGTATGCAAATATAAATTGCTGATATATAAATAGTTATATGTGTACTAAAAAGTTGTCAGTTTACAGTACACATAAAAAATGCGTACTGAGAAGTTTAACCTTTTCAGTACGCATTAGCTATAAATTCCTATATATTATAAGTAGCCGCAGTATATCCTACCAATCGTAGAAGGTAAGGGCTCATCTCTGTATCTGCTCAAAAGATTTGAGAGCCTTCTATTTGCGACATATTTACCTTTATCATTCAATATGTGGCGCTCGTAGTATTCTTCGCCTTGAAGCCCCACAATGTGCGTCAATCTTGATATGAGCAGCAGCTTGTCTACAGAATCTTTTCTTGTGAAGTCAAGTTTCATTTCTGGGTCTGCCTCCTTGTTTTTCAAGAAGTATTGAAACATCTCTGCAAATAGCCTTGTCTTATGGGACTTTTCAAGTGCAACCTTTTCTTCATAAATGAGCATTGCTCTATTGTTGAACACTTCTCCTAATCCAAGTTCTTGCAACTTTGCCTTACATTCTTCATAGGTGCCGCTTCCATCAACTATGTTGTTATATGTTTTAATAAAATAGTTGATTGATGCGTTCAGTACGTGGAGCGTAAAAGCATCTTGAGTCTCGTAGTTCTTCCTACCGTTCTTTTTAGTAATAATCTCCGTGGCTTCTGATATTTCCTTTACCATTTCATTTACCTTGTCGACTTGTGTCGTGGTACGGCCGGGGGCATTTGTACAAACATCTTCCACGACATCGTTGATGAAGAGGAGCAAGTACCAAAACTTTTCCAAGTCAAGGTGAAAGGCATTGAGTGTATTGATAACTTCTTTGCGACCAAAGAAGTCTTCCATAAATGAAGTGTCTAACCCTGCACGCGTTGCATAGTATTCCTTGGCAGAATCAATAGTTACATTTGAGTGAAGCTCTATATATCTTGCATATTTCTCTTCGTCTGTCAGCTTACTCTCAATATATCTGTTGGCAAATATGACGGGGGCTTGTGATTCGCAACAACAATCTCCATCGACAACAGGAAGGAAGCGGTCGGCAACCTCCCAAACATATTCCAATAATGGTTCGTCCAAGTACTTGTCTATTTCAGAGTAATGTGCTTTATGGTCTGGTAATCCTTGTATTTCCATATTCTTATTTTTCTTCAAAGGTAAGAAGAAAATCCCACCTATAATGTATAAGTGGGATTAAATGCAGCGGTCAGAGTAAGTTTTTCATTGCATCATTCATCTGTTCATTGTCAAAGCTATCAAGATAAATCTGAGTGACACGCTCAGAACTGTGTCCCAATGATTCACTAATTACAGAAGTTGAAACGCCCGCACGTTTAAGCACCGTAGCATAGGAATGCCTTGCTACGTATGTAGTCACCTTCAAATCTATCCCTAAACTCTTACCTATCGCCCTAAGATGATAATTGATGTTTGCAATAGCATCAGTAATGCGGTCTTTTACTTGCATGGGAGTCCGCTTTCTATTATCTAAAATGGGGAATAGGTATCTTCGGCGGTCATCCTTGTACTTCATTATAATATCGTACGCTTGTGGCAATAGAGGCAACATGATTGTTTTTTTCGTCTTCTGCCTTACATATATCAGCTTATCACCATCTATATTGTCTTGCGTCAACATGGATATATCAGTGAAATTTATTCCGCCCATCAGATAAGAGAACGCAAATATATCCACGGCCAACTTCTTATAGAAACACGCAGACGTAGTATCATAATTCATTATCAACTTGATTTCCTCTTTCGTAATGGCACGTTTAGCAGTAACCTTGTGCAACTTGGAAACTTTGTACTTCTTGAATGGATAGGACTCACCTTTTACTAATCCCTCAGTGATTGCATTATTATAAATCACGCGTAAGGTTCTAAAGCGTATTCCTATCGTATTTTCAGACAAACGTTGCTTCCGTAACCATGATTCATATTCTTTCAACCATGCAACATCAATTTCCGTAAAATAGCAGTCAAGGTTCCCCCTATATTTAATGAGAGAGGTGTAAACTTGGCGGACTGACAAAGCATATCCTATTCTATTCTCACTGTTCAGTTGCTCTATATAGTCCAAAAACAAATCATTGACAGTCCTGTTTTTTGAAACATTATCCACTGTTTCCACCAAGGTTGTCACCGTATAGTCACGTCTCATTGTAGAGAACTCCATCACCTGTTCGGCATATTTCCGTTCTGTCTCAGCAATCAACTTATTTAGTTGCTCCCTATTAGGACAATTACGCTTTGGCCTACTCTTTTCAAAGTCCCAAAATTGAGATTTTACAGACACTCCAAGGCTGATGTACCTTCTTTTTCTGTCTTTACACACACAAATCATCAATGGATGCTCTCCATTGCTCAAAGTTTTTGACCTGTAACACAGTACATTAACTGTTGCTTTCATCGTAAATTCTGGTTTACACATTGGTTTACACAAACGATGTAAAACGCCACGAAACGAGAGTAAATAATGATAAGAATGCAGACAATATAGATATGTACGGAAAAAGAAAAAGCCTCCATAAATCAATGATTTACAGAGGCTTTCGAAGTACTCGAAGCGGGACTTGAACCCGCACAGCCATCACTGGCCAAAGGATTTTAAGTCCTTCGTGTCTACCGATTCCACCATTCGAGCAGCCTTAGAGCGGAAAACGAGACTCGAACTCGCGACCCCAACCTTGGCAAGGTT
>JAZNKR010000079.1:0-3088 GCA_045578665.1 Bacteroidaceae bacterium
ATTACTTGAATGGATTCGCGAACTTTCCGCCAATTACCTGGGCTTCGCTCACCTTGTCTTTCTCAAGACGCTTGAAAAATATTCTTGTCTGCAACGAATCGACACCGGACACAGAACTTTTCTCCTCTGCAGTGAGGTAGTTACCGATATCGGCGAGGTCGAATGTAAGCAACTTGGTAGAAGAAGAATTTCCGTTGTCATCGGCTTTTGCCAGAAGTTCAAGTTCAACAGAATTATCTTTAAGGCCTCTCACTACCATAGCGAATTCAGCGCCATCCTTTACACCCTTATAGGTGATGTTAATATTCTGACGGTTCTTCCACACCCATACAGGTTTGCAATAGCGGTCCAGCAATTCATAATAAGGAAGCGCTGTAAAGGGTGTTACATAAGCGGCAATATCGACATCGGCTGCCGACTGCAAACGACGTGTCGGGATAACCTCTACAAGCGAATATATGCTCCATTCGGGCATTCTGCCGCTATTGGCATCATAATAGTAGCGCAAGACCATACGCGCTCGGTCACCTGTATTCAGATTGTATGAATCCATATTGGAAACCATAAACGACGTATCACTATACTCCGGAATAACCGCATGTTTGTTCACTGTAAATATGTTGTCTAAATACATTTCCTGTTTGAACCCCGATTCAGCACTGTCGCAAGAGACAAAGCACACAGCCATAACGGCAACAAACAGACCAATAAAATACTTCTTCATAATAGTAAATGTTCTTTCTTTTAAAAAATCAGACGCGAAGATAACAATAAACGGGCAAAAAACAGCAAAGCTTGCCCTGATAATTTCACCATAGGTGCAGAAGCCACCGCACCAAGAGTAAAGATAGAAAGAAAAAAGCAGACTCCGGCTTATCGCATATGATAATTTGGCATTTTTAGACACCTTTAACAAGAAATCAGAAAACCACTCCGCAATAATATGGGTGTCTTTATGATGAATTATCTGCAAAATTTTTACACAACCTTTGCTCAAGACATAATTTTAACTATCTTCGCAGATTGAAAGAGACTATGTTTCACATTTAAAACATACATTAATTATGGTTTATTCACACGAAGTAGAAAACATGTGTGTAGTAAAGAAGGGTCCCAACCACGGTCCTGCTCCAATTCCCGAAGAGGGCAAATGGATTAAGGCAAAAGAGGTTGCCGACATCTCAGGTTTCACACACGGTATTGGTTGGTGCGCTCCCCAGCAGGGTGCATGTAAGTTGTCATTGAACATCAAGAACGGCATTATCCAGGAGGCTCTTGTAGAGACTATCGGCTGTTCAGGTATGACACACTCAGCAGCTATGGCTTCTGAGATTCTCCCCGGCAAGACAATCCTCGAGGCTCTCAACACCGACCTCGTTTGCGATGCTATCAACACTGCAATGCGCGAGCTTTTCCTGCAGATTGTTTACGGTCGCAGCCAGTCGGCATTCTCAGAGGGCGGTTTGATTATCGGTGCAGGTCTCGAAGACTTGGGTAAAGGTCTCCGCAGCCAGACAGGTACTCTCTACGGTACATTGGCAAAGGGTTCGCGTTACCTCGAGATGGCAGAGGGTTACATCACACGCCTCGCTCTCGACAAGAACGACGAGATTTGCGGTTACGAGTTCATCAACCTCGGACAGCTTATGGATGAGATTAAGAAAGGTACCGATGCCAACGAGGCTGTCAAGAAGTTGACAAAGTCTTATGGCCGCTTCTCTGAGGAGGCAGGTGCTGTTAAGTATATTGACCCACGTAAAGAATAAGGAGGACAAAGCTATGATAAGACCCGTAAAATTTGAAAGTCAGGATCGTCGTATCAAGCAGATCCTCGCTGTACTTAATGAGAACGGAATCGCTTCTATCGAAGAGGCTAACGAGATTTGCGAGAGCTACGGCATTGACCCTTACAAAATATGTGAGGAGACACAGCCTATCTGTTTCGAGAACGCAAAGTGGGCTTACGTTGTAGGTGCCGCTATCGCATTGAAGAAGGGTTGCACAAATGCTGCTGATGCAGCCGAGGCTATCGGTCTTGGCCTTCAGGCATTCTGTATCCCAGGTTCAGTAGCAGACGACCGCAAGGTAGGTATCGGCCACGGTAACCTCGCTGCACGCTTGCTCCGCGAAGAGACAAAGTGCTTCGCATTCCTCGCAGGTCACGAGTCATTCGCTGCAGCCGAAGGCGCTATCAAGATTGCAGCAAAGGCAGACAAGGTGCGCAAGGAGCCTCTCCGTTGCATCCTCAACGGTCTTGGCAAGGATGCCGCACAGATTATCTCACGCATCAACGGTTTCACATACGTACAGACAGAGTTCGACTACTTCACAGGTGAGTTGAAAGTCGTTCGCGAAATCGCTTACAGCGATGGTCCTCGCGCAAAGGTACGTTGCTACGGTGCCGATGATGTTCGCGAAGGTGTTGCCATCATGTGGAAGGAAGGCGTTGACGTATCAATCACAGGTAACTCAACCAACCCCACACGTTTCCAGCACCCCGTTGCAGGTACATACAAGAAAGAGCGCGTACTCGCAGGTCAGAACTACTTCTCTGTAGCTTCAGGCGGTGGTACAGGCCGCACACTGCACCCGGACAACATGGCTGCAGGTCCTGCTTCTTACGGTATGACCGACACTATGGGCCGTATGCACTCAGACGCTCAGTTCGCAGGTTCTTCATCAGTTCCCGCACACGTGGAGATGATGGGCTTCCTCGGCATCGGCAACAACCCGATGGTAGGTGCAACTGTTGCTATTGCAGTGGATATCGCTGGTGCATTGAGCAAGTAATTTATTGTAACTCAATAGATTTACAGAGAGCCGTTCATTTGAACGGCTCTCTTTTTTGTTGGCATTGATGATTGCGTCAGGGATTGTTTACAACCATTCTGTGGCTTCCAAATCCATTTTATATACAAATAACCTTATTCCACCTTCGAAGGTCTTAAAATGGGTTCATATTGACCTTTACGATGTGTTTCGTGCGACCAAATAGCGACCACTTTTCGGGTGGTCGCAAATAAAACTATTTAGCATCTCTAACTATAACATCAAATAGTGTTATTAATATTTAATTTCTTTTTTAGAC
>JAZNKR010000080.1:0-9944 GCA_045578665.1 Bacteroidaceae bacterium
CTTAACGGCAGCCTCAGCTGATGACTTTTGGGGCTGCGGAACTCGCCCATACTTCATATGGGCTCAAACAGTCCTCGCCTCTTTCCAAAAGTCATTGGCGCAGTCTGCCTAAAAGCTTAATGCGCATCAATGAAGCAATGAACCTCTCAATAAAGCAATGGGGATTGTAGCAACTTAAAGAATATAACCTTAAGGGCTTAAGCATGTTTACCGGACAGTAATAATTAAATAAGAACACGTGTGCATAGTCATCGACTGACCATGCACACGCATTCTATCAGGTTATCTATTGGAACTATTTTATAAGTTCGAACTCTGCACCGGCAGCAAAATCAGCGCCATTCTGTGCCTTGAGCGCAGTGAAGCGGATGTAGCGCATCTTCACAGGTGCATCGAAAAGCACACGTTTTACATTCGCACTGCCATCGAAAGAACCCTTCTTTATGCTCTTCCACTCCTTGCCGTCGTTGCTGATGGAAATTTCATAGTCCTTGATATTTCCATTGTAACCGCCATCCTGACGGGGCAGATAAGAGAAGCCCTTTATTGTGCACTCCTCGCCCGCGTCGAAGTCAATCCAGTGAGGATACTGAGCAACGGTTACAGAGTACATTGTGTGCCAGATGGTATTTGCATCGCCATCGACCAACTTGTCAGCAGACTCCTGAATCTCCTGACTCGATGCATACTTAACAACGATAGGCTGCACAGAAACCTCCTTATAGTTGTAAACCGATGACATTTCGGGACGATTCTTATCCCAAACAGTGATTGTGCCGCCCTTGCTCATATCAATAGGCTCTCTGTACTTCTTGGCCTTTGCCTTGCGACCCTCGCCTACCTTATAATATATATCGGCTGCTACGTCATTGCTGCGTACAGAAACTCTTCCGCGACGGTCGCGTGACACAACGATAGGTTCGATAGAAGATGTAGAGACATTGGCAGTCTCAGTATATTTGCCATCCTTAACAGGACGCATGATGAATCCCATCATATTGTCGCCTGCCTTCACACAATCGGGCTCAAGAGGACCACCCTGACCGCAACTGTTACCTCCAAGACCTGTTACCATTCTGTCGAGGTTGAGGTATGTGCTGTTCGACTTGGGAAGCTGGTAGGGGTGACCTGCCTCGGCAAGCTCTACCGAGTTCCATGCAAGTGCCGAAGTTGACATTCCCTCTGTTGCAGCGAAAATCACACCGTTGCCAGCCCAGTCGGTAAGCGCACACCAGCGTACATCTTCGCGGTTAGCCATATCCTGAGGTTTCGGGAAGTGAACGAACTGGTCGGCAACCTTGCTGTCGTACTGTTCAATGAATGCACCTGCCTTACGGTCATTATAGTTGTTGTGGGGGCCTGCACCATAGTAGTGGTAATATTTCAATTCGCCGGACAACTGAATCTCGTATCCGAGACGTGCAAGATTCAGAGCACTGTTGCTACCCACGATACTGCTCTTCAACTCAACAGAACCGTCCTTGTAAATTGTCCATATTCTGTTTGATGTGAAGCTGAAGCCATTTTCGCCGAGAGGAGCCTTGTTGTCCACGATGGTCATTGTATTGTCCTCGTTGCGGACAATCTTGCCACCGAAGGGAGCCTGAGTAAATACATTATACTGAATGATAATTGTACCGTCGGCCAATGTCTGTACATTCTTTGAAAGTACGCTATCTACAAGGTTGTAGAGACCGTTTGAGTACCATGCACCGCGTGCCCAGTTGTCGTTGTCGACAGGAGCGCGGAAGGCGCTGAGCTTCATAGTGTTTCCTGCGGGAAGAATCTCCTTGCCACTGTAAACGACATTGTAAAGAACACCCTTCTTGTCGTCGAATGCGATGGTGAAGGCATTGTCAGCACCCTTAACGGTTGTTGTCTGCTTGTCGCCGTTGCTCTCCATTGCAAGGTCACCACCGACGTTGGCTACGGTTGCGATTGCAGGCTTGGCAGCAGGACTCTGGAGCAACAGCTGTTCAGCCATCTGCACATAATTTTTCTTTGCCCAAGGCATATTCTCCTTCTGCAGGAACTCAACCTTTACAAAGTACTCTTTCTTTGCATCGCGTGCATAGTCGATAGCAAGGTCCACAACAGCCTTTTTACGGGGAGCCACCTTGGTATCGGGAAGTATGTTGCTGTAAACCTGCTTACCATCCTCCCAGAGTGAAACCTTGACTGCAAGGTCGCTGAGATCGCAGAAGTAACGTTTGTTGAAAATCTCAATCTTGCTCTTTGCCTCGTCAGCAAATTTCACACCTACATTCTGATAAACCTTCTTCACCTCGTAGTATTCGGGCTTCGGAGTGTGGTCGGGCAACATCACACCGTTCATACAGAAGAGGTGGTCGTTGGGACGATCGCCAAAGTCGCCACCGTAACCCATATACTTGTTGCCTTTCTTGTCGTAGTTGTAGAATGCCTGGTCGGCCCAGTCCCAGATGGCACCGCCGCAGAAGAAGTTTGTGCTCTCCATTGCCTCCCAGTAATCCTTGAGGTTACCGCCGGCATTACCCATCGAGTGGGCATACTCCGAAATGTGGAAAGGATATTTGATATTGTATTTACCCTTTACAGCGCCACGTACCCATGCAATTGGAGGATACTGGTTAGAACCCATATCTACAATGTTGTTATTACGCTCGTACTGTACGGGACGCGATGCGTCAAATTCATGCAATTTTGCATAAGCCTTCTCGAAGTTCACACCGGGACCCGCCTCATTACCGAGCGACCATATCACAATTGAGGGACTGTTGATGGTGGCGTGTGCCATCTCCATTACACGTGCAATGTGTGCAGCCTCAAATTCGGGAACATGCGAGAGTGATTCCTTATCATAATAATATTCGTGGCTCTCGATGTTTGCCTCATCCTCAAGGTAGATACCATACTTGTCGCACAGATAGTACCAGAAGGGAGCATCGGGATAGTGTGAACAACGCACATGGTTGATATTGCCGCGGAGCATCAGCATCACTTCGTTGTACATCTGTTCACGTGTGATTGCGTGACCGCGCTCAAGGTTACTCTCGTGACGGTTGACACCTTTCAGTTTCACGGGCTGTCCGTTGACATAGAAGTAGCGACCTGCGAGTCCGAACTCATCCTTTTCGGCAGGAGTATCCTTTATCTCAACTTCGCGGAATCCGAAGTATGTGGATGCAGTCTCAACAACCTTGCCCTTCTTGTTCTTCAACTGAACGACAAGTGTATACCGGTAGGGAGCCTCGCCCGACCACTTGTTGGGAGCCTTGACTGCGATTGCCAGCTTGGAAGTATTTGTTGCACCCGCAACAGTTGCAGCAACAGCCGCACTTGTTGTAGAGCCTGCAACAATCTCATTCTCATCGCTGAATAGCTTGTTGGCATAGAGTGTTGCCTCCACAGTATAGTTCTTTATCTCTTTCTTTGAAAGGTTGCGCACATCTACCTCGATGTTTGCAGTACCATCGTTGTAGTTTGCGTCGAGGTCGGTACGCACGCGGATGTCGCGCAACTGAACAGGCGCGGTTGCTGTGAGCGACACTGTGCGGAAGATACCCGGCAGACGGAACATATCCTGCGCCTCGAGGAACGATGCGTCAGAGTTGCGGTATACCTCAACTGCAACAACGTTCTCGCCCTTCTTGGCAAGGTATTTTGTGATGTTGAAAGCTGCAAGGTTGCGCGAGTTCTTGGAGAAACCAACATACTGTCCGTTTATCCAGAGATAGAAGAACGAATCCACACCATCGAAATTGATGAATATTTCGCGACCCTTCCACTCTTCGGGGATTGTGAATGTGCGACGGTAGGAACCTACCTCGTTGCGGTGCTTATAGGTTGTGTGGTGGGGCGCAGGCTCGCGCATAACACCCTTCTTCCAGTCACCTACTGCAACCTGATGCTTGAAAATCACAGGCTGGTTCACATAGATGGGAGTACCATACTTCTGACTGCCGTCCTTCTGTATTCCGTAAACGTTCCAGTTCATGGGCACCTCTACATTGTCCCATTTTGTATCGTCGAAGTCGGTCTTGTAGAAGTCTACAGGACGCTCCGAGGGGTTGGGCACCCAATTGAAACGCCATGTACCGTCGAGCGAAAGGTAATACTCACTCGCATCGGGAAGCACTTTGCGTGCACTCTCAATGCTTGCAAAATTGAAGAACCATGCTTTTGGTTGTTCTTTGTTGAGAGAGAGCTGTTGAGGCGACTCCCACTCGTTGCCTGCGGGAGCGGCAACGTCTCCGTACGCAAATCCAGCAAGCCCCTGTGCATACACAGCAGCTGCTAAGAACATAGCGGAAAGGAATGACAAAAACTTTTTCTTGTGCATAGATTAATTATTGAATTGATTGTTTTGTTGCGTAATCATCTTGAAATGGCAAATTTAAATAAAATTCGTCTATTTTTCAAATCACAAAGGGTATTATTACTCATTCTTTAAGAATTTGTCTCTTTCTGCGATTTATATTATCTTCGCAAGGAATTTACACACAATTATGATAAAGCATAATACAGACTATTCATTGCTGCCGCACAACACTTTCGGCATAGATGTGAAGTGCGCCCATTTCGTAGAGTTCTCCACCATGGAGGATATAAAATCCATTTCCGGCAAACTGACCGGTATCCGTCACCTTGTCATTGGCGGAGGCAGCAATCTGCTTTTTATGAAAGATTTTGACGGTGTAATACTCCACTCTGCCATCAAAGGCATAGAGATTGTTGAAGAGGACGACACTACCCTGCTTGTCCGTGCAGGTAGCGGAATCAATTGGGACGAATTTGTCGCATACACAGTGGAGCAAGGATGGCAAGGGCTTGAGAACCTGTCGGCAATTCCCGGAGAGGTAGGTGCCAGTGCTGTGCAGAATGTTGGAGCCTATGGTGTGGAAGCAGGAGACCTGATAGAACGCGTGGAATGTATCTCGTTGGCAGATGGCAACGAAAAGATATTTACAAAAGAGGAGTGCCGCTTCGCATACCGACACAGCATATTCAAGGCAGAAGAGAAAGGGAAACATGTGGTTGCATACGTAACTTTCAGGTTGAACAAAACCGGGAAATACATACTTACATACGGCAACCTCAAGGAGCAGTGTGAAGCCCTTGGAGGAGTGAATGCCGCAAATATACGCCGCGCTGTCTGCGCGACCCGCGCTGCCAAGCTGCCCGACCCTGCAGAGACAGGCAGTGCAGGCAGTTTCTTCATGAACCCCGTTGTAGAAGCTGCAGTTGCCGATGGGCTGAAGAAGCAGTTCCCCGCAATGCCCACATACCCCGCTCCCGCAGGAGTGAAACTTTCGGCAGGATGGCTCATCGACCAATGCGGGTGGAAAGAGCGCAGCAGCGCCACTGTCAGTGTATACCACAATCAGGCATTGGTTGTAGTAAACTTAGGTGGTGCTACAGGAGGTGATGTCATGGAATTTGCAGCCGCAGTGCAGAAATCTGTAAAAGAGAAATTCGGAGTGAATATATTCCCCGAAGTCAATGTCATAGAGTAATATGAAAATAACATTCTTAGGCACAGGAACATCGACCGGCGTCCCCGAGATAGGATGCAGTTGCGAGGTCTGCACATCGACCGACCCTAAAGATTCGCGCCTGCGGTCTTCGGTACTAATAGAGGAAGGAGAGAACAGGTTGCTGATAGATTGCGGTCCCGACTTCAGGACACAGATGGTACACCGTCCGTTCAGGAAGATCGATGCCGTTCTTCTCACCCACAAGCACTACGACCACATAGGGGGACTTGACGACCTCCGCCCGTTCTGTCGCCGAGGAGACATACCTGTATATGCCGATGCCCACACACTCAGTTGTGTAAAGAACATGTTCCCCTACTGCTTCACTGAGGTGAAGTATCCCGGAGTACCAAACCTCATCATCCATACAATAGAGGAGAACAGAATGTTCGAGGCAGGAGGATTCGAGATTGAGCCTATAAAGCTCTACCACGGCAGACTGCCCATACTCGGATACAGGATAGGAGCATTTGCATACATCACCGACATGAGTTTCATAGAACTCAAGGAATTGGAGAAGCTCAAAGGCGTAGACACATTGGTAATAAACGCATTGAGATTCTCGAAGCCACACGGGACACACCAGACAGTGCTCGAGGCATACAATACAATAAACTATCTGAAGCCCCGTGAGACATACCTTACACATCTGATGCACCACATCGGACTGCATGCAAAAATAGAGAAAGTGTTGCCGCCGCATGTTCATCTCGCATACGACGGACTCACAATAGAAGTTCCCAATAAGAGAAACAGATGATAAACAACCACAGAGACAACAGATACACCCTGACAGCATCGTCGGGTCTGATATTGGAAGGAGGAGGAATGCGCGGAGTATTCACAAGCGGGGTACTCGACAACCTCATGGACCGAGGCATACGTTTCCCATATACAATAGGAGTGAGCGCAGGTGCCTGCAACGGACTCTCATATATGTCGGAGCAACGCGGCAGAGCAAAATACTGCAACATCGACCTTCTCGAAAAACATCACTACATAGGACTCAAGCACCTGCTGCTGAAGGGCAACATCATGGACTTCGACCTTCTATTCCGCAGAATCCCCGAAGAGCTCTACCCCTACGACTACAATAAATATGCCGCACAGGATGGCATATTCGAAATGGTAACCACAAGTTGCAAAAGCGGCAAAGCATGCTACATGAACGAGAAGCACAACCCCGGTCGCATCATAGAGATAGTGAGAGCATCGAGCAGTCTGCCCTTCGTGTCGCCCATCGCATATGTCGATGGAGAGCCCATGATGGACGGAGGAGTAGCCGACTCCATCCCCTTGCTACGTGCACGCGAGCTCGGATACGACAACAATATCGTCATTCTCACACGCAACAAAGGCTACCGCAAGCCTCTGAAAGAGACTAAAATACCGCCACTCTTCTATCGAAAATACCCGGCATTGCGTCAAGCCATCCGCTTACGCAACTCCATATACAACAAACAGATAGCGCTCGTCGAAGAGCTTGAGGAGCGCGGAGAACTCACTGTTATTCGCCCACAGCGGCCGATAGAGGTAGACCGCATGGAGCGCGACACCGGCAAACTCACAGCCCTCTACGACGAAGGCTACGAATGTGCAGCGAAGATTGAGTTTACAAATCAAAAATAAAATTCAAACATCTGCTCATTCGGCAAGAAAACAATAACATCTCATCACAGTTTCTTATATTGTGTAACAACAAACAATATTCATCATGCGAAAAAATTTCGGAACAAAGAGCTGGCTATTCCCAATGCCGGTACTCATAGTGGCAGCATACGACGAAGCAGGCAAGCCCAATGCCATGAACGCAGCGTGGGGAGGCATATACACCGACGATATGATAGGAATATGTCTGTCCGAGGATCACAAGACAACAAAGAACATACTCTCCACAAAAGCCTTCACCGTAAGCATCGCAACAGCCGGCAACATTGCAGCCTGCGACTACGTGGGAATAGTTTCGGGCAACAAGGAACCCGACAAATTTGCGAAGGCAGGATTCAATGCAATAAAGTCGGAATATGTCAATGCCCCGTTGATAAAAGAGCTGCCTATGACACTGGAGTGTGAGTTTGTCTCATACGACATTGAGAGCAACCACCTTGTAGGACGCATAGTAAACATCTCAGCAGAAGAAGAGATACTCACCGACGGCAAAATCGACATCACAAAACTGCAACCTGTAACATACAATCCCATTACGCATCATTACCACACTATAGGCGAAAAGGCAGGAAACGCATTCAGCGAGGGCAAAAAGATAAAGAACAACTTATAAAACCGCATAAGATTCTATTTTTTTCACTATCTTCGCAAATTGAATGGGAGGCAACCCCAAAGAGCAGGTTGCCGACAGACAATCGAAAAACAAAAATAGAATAATATAATATGTATCGTACAACAACCTGCGGCGAGCTGAGAATCGCCGATGTAGAGAAGCAAGTAACCCTCAGCGGATGGGTACAGCGTGCACGCAAGATGGGCGGCATGACCTTTGTAGACCTCCGCGACCGCTACGGAATAACACAATTGGTATTCAGCGAAGACACCAACCCCGAACTTTGTGAAAAGGCTTCACACCTGGGACGCGAATTTGTGATACAGGTAAGCGGCACAGTGCGCGAACGCCAGAGTAAGAACAACAACATCCCCACCGGTGAAATAGAGATCATCGCCGAGACACTGAACATACTCAACAGCGCCGAGACACCACCCTTCACCATCGAGAACAACACCGATGGTGGCGACGAGTTGCGCATGAAGTACCGCTACCTCGACCTGCGCCGCGAATGCGTGAGAAGCAACCTCGAACTGCGTCACAAGATGACAATGGAGGTACGCCGCTATCTCGACGCAATGGGATTCATCGAAGTGGAAACCCCCATGCTCATAGGCTCTACACCCGAAGGTGCACGCGACTTTGTAGTACCCTCGCGCATGAACCCCGGACAGTTCTATGCCCTGCCCCAGAGTCCACAGCTCTTCAAGCAGCTTCTTATGGTATCGGGATTCGACCGCTACTTCCAGATAGTAAAATGTTTCCGCGACGAAGACCTTCGCGCCGACCGTCAGCCCGAATTTACACAGATTGACTGCGAAATGAGCTTCGTGGAGCAGGAAGATGTGATATCGCTCTTCGAAGGAATGGCAAAGCACCTCTTCAAGACCATCCGCGGCGTAGAGATAAACGAGGCATTCCCCCGCATCACATGGCACGATGCAATGAAATACTACGGTTGCGACAAACCCGACACCCGTTTCGAGATGAAGTTCGTTGAACTTATGGATAAAATGAAAGGCCACGGCTTCGGAGTCTTCGACAGCGCCGAATACATCGGAGGTATATGCGCAAAAGGCGCAGCCACATACACCCGCAAACAGCTCGATGCACTCACCGACTTTGTACGCCGTCCGCAGATTGGCGCCAAAGGTATGGTATATGCACGTGTCGAGGCAGACGGCAATGTGAAGTCAAGCGTCGACAAGTTCTATACCCAGGAGGTATTGCAACAGATGAAGGAGGCATTTGCCGCAGAACCAGGCGACCTCATACTCATACTCAGCGGCGACGACACTATGAAGACCCGCAAGCAGCTGTGCGAGCTCCGTCTGGAGGTAGCAACACAGCTCGGCCTGCGCGACAAGAACAAGTTCTCTTGCCTGTGGGTAGTAGATTTCCCCTTGTTCGAGTACAGCGAAGAAGAGGGTCGCTACATGGCAATGCACCACCCCTTCACCTCGCCCAAGCCCGAGGACATTCCCCTGCTCGACACCGACATGGGTTCGGTACGTGCCAACGCATATGACATGATAATCAACGGTGTAGAAGTAGGTGGCGGCTCAATACGTATCTACGACAGCGCACTGCAGAACAAGATGTTCGAACTTTTGGGCTTCACTCCCGAACGTGCCCAGCAACAGTTCGGATGGTTGCTCGATGCATTCAAGTACGGCGCACCACCTCATGGCGGTCTTGCCTACGGACTCGACCGTTGGGTGAGCCTCTTCGCCGGTCTCGATAGCATACGCGACTGCATAGCATTCCCCAAAAACAATTCGGGACGCGACACAATGATAGAAGCACCTTCGGTGTTGGAAGATGCGCAGCTCGACGAACTGAACATCAAAGTTGTTCTCGAATAAGAGATAAAACAGTAATAATAAATCGTGAAGAGGTTGGCACTACCAACCTCTTCACGATTTATTATATAAGCAAAGGATTAAGAAGGGTAAAAACAAATATTAGTGTCCGGTAAAAATTACTAATTGTTTTTGGCTGAACAGTATTTAGTCGTCCCTTAAAAATTCATTTTCAGAGAAATTCTATCAGTAATTAGGATTTCTCTGATTTTTTGCATGAGTAATAAAAGAGCTTTCATAGCTCTTTTGAAGTTATATGCAGCCGCTGCAAGGATTATATTCACA
>JAZNKR010000081.1:0-17467 GCA_045578665.1 Bacteroidaceae bacterium
GGAATACATGCGAGGATGGGTAGGTTACTTTCACTTGGCTGAGATGAAACGGTTGTGCATAGAAACAGACGAATGGTTACGTCGCAGAATCCGCATGTGTATATGGAAGTCATGGAAGAAAATCAAGACAAAGGTCTCCAACCTCGTTAAATGTGGCATAGAGAAGTCTCAAGCCTACCAATGGGGTAACACTCGCAAAGGCTATTGGCGGATAGCTGATAGTGCGATATTAAAACGGGCAATCCCTAATACATCGCTAAAGGTGGCCGGTTATCCTTGCTTGACGGATTTGTATCTCGAATGGAATCTAAAATAGGAACCGCCGTATGCCGAACGGCACGTACGGTGGTGTGAGAGGTCGGAAAACGAAAGTAGGAAGAAAACTGCTTCGTTTTCCTCCTACTCGATTAGACCCGCAAAATTAGGTTGGTTGTGATTGTTTTATTGGGTGGTATGTAACGGTTTGCGTGCTGTCTATCTTTCCGCATCCTCTTTTTTCAGCTTTATAAGTTGTGCGGCAAATTCATCGGGGGTGGAGAAGTGCAGGCATTTGTTCAGTACGTTGCCCTCTCTGTCGAGCGTCTCGTAGTGGGGGATGCTCAGGAACTTGAAAAGCTGCATCAGACTGTTGTAATCGTCGTGGTTAATGAGGTGGCAGTCCTCACCATCGAGATTTTCCTTTACATAGGCATCGTATGCCTCTTGCGAGGACATGGGCGAAGCTATGAACAGGAAATCAACATCGGGGTGGTCTCTGAATGCCTTGCGCATCTCCTTGGAGCGTTCTATTGCTGCACGGCAAGGACCACAGCCCATGTCCCAGAAGTCAATCATCAGGTATTTGCCACGATACTTGTCGGTCATGCGGCGCAGGATGCTGGTAGCTTCGCACTCAGGCAGTGTCCACGTCGGTTTCTGCGCTTCGAGCTCCAAAGCATACAGCCTGTCAAACTCCGACTTGAGGAACGGATGGACGAGCAATGCCTTGCGCCGTTCGACAAACGTTGCCATGTCTTCTTTATAGTAGTTGCGGAAATATTCAAACGTATAGCGGGCATCGCGCAGCAGCATGATACTGCTCAGCAGGGTAGGTTCAGATGCGCCCATCACCTTCATGTCGTTGTTCACAATGGTTGTGTCTGTATGCGTAACATAGTCGACGGAACTCAAACGATGGTTTCGGGCACCTTTCTGAATGATGGAAGAGTATTCGTACCTGTTGATGGCATAGTAGTAATTGCTTATGGCCAGACAGGCAACACTGTTGCAGGGCATATCGTGCAGGCACTTGTAGGTGTCGAACTCCAAAGCAAGGCTGTCAAGAGCAGTGCGAGAACTTCTGCTGTCATGCTCGAATATGCTGTAGAGATGTTCCACCTTGCCGTTGAGCCACATATAGTATTGTTCGGTTGGTGTGAATTTGTATTTCCATGCAATGTACCTCGCCAGCTTGTCATACGCGGCAGCTCTCTTGTCGATGAAAGCGATGTACTCATCCAGCCCGAGGCGGCTTATGCTGTCCACAAGTTCATTATGGTTGCTGAATAATGGGCGGTCGAATACTCTTTCTTCGACGATGCGCTTGCATTCCTGCACAGCATCATCGGGTGAGGAAACCATCAGATTGCCATTCTTGTCGATATGCAGTTCGGTGGTGCAGCCGGGTACGGTGTATACCGACATTATCCAATAGTGTTTTGCGCTCTTCATACTCACGGTTGTAAACATAGGATGAGCACTGACGTATGAGCCTTCGAATGTGCCGTCTTCGTTGATATTGATGATGGCGGGATGGTCTTCACGTGTAAGTGTGCTGGTGTTCTTGACATACAATGTCTTGAACCCCATGTCTCGCGAATAGCCTTCTATCTTTCCGCGTATGTGTACGGTGTCGGTGCGCAGGAAACTCTCTGCCATCTCCCCATCGGTGAGGCTATGCTTGTATGCCGGGATTTTGATTGGGTGCGACGGGGTGTGCAGGCCATAGATGCAGAAGTCGTCGTAACCGTGCCCTTCAATATAGTCGAAACAGCTTGTGCGCTTGGGCATAGGCTCGAAAAAGAGTCTGAAATATGCCTCTCCGCTCTCAGGCGTCACATATTTCTCGCCAATGTCAATGCCCTCTCCGCCGATAATCCTGTACTCCTTGCCCTTGTTGCCAACAAGGTAGGTGCTGTGTGGAATCCTTATCGAATATCCGGGAGTGTTTTTCTCATGAACGGTCAATATGGTAGCCGTGTCGGTGTACTCCACCTGCTCAATGGCTATAACGTTGGTTGTGGAGTGTATCCATGCTACTTCGTCCCATACTTTAGGGGTGCTTGTACACGCCCCGAGCAACAATGCCACAGCAAGGGCAAGGAATAGTTTTATATGTTTCATGGTATAGTTGTTATGGTCTCACATTTGTATTCACTAAATTTTTAACAGCATCTTCGGCATAGCCTCGCATTTTGTCGATAACTACACCCTCGGGAGATACTATGACGAATGTAGGAAGGGCCTCGATGTTGAATTTTGTGCATATTCCGTCGGGCGTGTTTCCTTTGAGGTCGTTAAGGTTGTGCCAACTGATGCCATGCCTTGACGAAGCCATTTTCCATACGCTCTTGGCATCTCCGCTGATGCTGACAACCTCCACGTTGTCGCCCATAGCATCGGCAATGCTCTTCAGTTCGGGGATGCTCTTCATGCAAGGGCCGCAACTAGAACCCCAAAAGTCTAGCAGCAGATATTTTCCCTTGAAATCCTGCAAATGATGCGCGTTGCCAAGCGTGTCGTACAGTGCCAAGTAAGGAACAGTGTCGCCAATCTCAATGCTCTTGTTTTGCAAATGTAGTGATGGCATTTCCTTGCTGTTTTCACTCCTGCTGCTGCCTGAGCGGGTGAAATAATGGGGCAGATCGAACTCTACTAAAGTATATTCAGGCATACGCGCAACGCCATAGAGTTTCTTTCCGTTGGCACTGATGGCTATACTCTTAAGATAGCAGTCGAGGTTGAATGTAGTTACGAATTCTCCGTCGTGGCTATATACCAGTACTTTGTTGGAACAGGATTTTTCTACCTCTTTCCAGTCGTAACTGCTGAGCGGTTCGTCCCTGTAAAGCAAATAGAGGAATCGCGAGTCGGCACAGAGCCCTCTCAGCGGTCCGGTCGATTTCTCCTTGTCGTACTGTATGGCATCATTGGAAACCTTGTAGTACGGAGTGCGGTAGAAACATTCCCACTGTTTCTTCATTGTTCCGTCCTGCATGCTGTATGCAGTCAGCCAGGGGAGGTCTTCTGTGGCAAAGAAGAATTTCTTTCCGTTTGTTGCCATGTGCCCGTTCAGGAAATTGCGCATTCCGTACCACGACAGGCTGCCGCCTACTGGCGAGTCGCCGAAACGGTACTCTTTTTGCAGTCGGCTGTCCGACAAGGTAAACATGCTTACAGAGTCTTTTAGGAATAGTGACACATAGCGTCCGGTACCCGGCAGCAATGTGTATCGTGTATCATTAGGAATGAAATCTTCGCCTGCCTTTGTTCTTGGCTTGTTGGCTTTCAGACGTTGGCCAGCACTCATTCTGCCTTTTGCATCGATGTTTACAAGGGTCAGTGTCACTTCGTTGATGTCGTTGATTCCAAAAGTGCTGCCCGACGCAAATGTCAATACCGGCTGGCGGTATTCGCTCTCGCCACTGCCAATGCTGCCATACGAACTGCAAAACTCCAGTCTGTCTCCTTTTATTGAGTAGGTGTGGCAAAAACCGTTTTCGAAATAGTTCGAAACAAGTACGATGAACGAGTCTGTCGCTGCTATCTGCACATCGTTCATCAGTGTTATGTCGTGTGCCCTGTGGGTCAGACGGTATTCTTTTTCGGTCTTGCGGCATCCCTGCACAAGGTTGCACACTGCACAGAGCGACAGTGCCGCTACAATGGTTGTGAATAGTCTGGTTGCTTTCATTATGGTTTGTTATAGTTCTGTATTCAAGAGGCAGATGCGGCTTATTTGAGATACATTTTTACGTTCTTCCACAAAAGGTCCTCGCCATATCCCGACCACTTTGCAATCACCTTGCCTTCGGGATTGATGAGCACAAAATAAGGGAAACTGTTAATATTATATCGAGCCACCAATCCGGTAAAATTGGGGGCAAGCTCGTTCCACTGATGACCTTCGAGAGCATTCTTGCGCACATATTCCGTCCACACAGGCTTGGTATCCAACGACAGGCTCACCACCGCCAATCGGTCGGCATAGACACGGGAAATATCCTTCAGCTCGGGGAATGACTTGATGCACCACCCGCATCCCGTTGTCCAAAAATCGAGCAGTATGTAGCGACCGGCCAGTTCGGACAATGTGTGTGTGCCGCCATCCACATCGTAGAGCGTGGCATCGGCCATTTCGTCGCCAACCTCTACGCTCTTCACGGGATAAAGGAATTGATAGATGCTCTTTCCCTCTTCGGACTGCTTCACCTCCTCGGGCAATGTGTTATACAATGCTTTCAGCCCCTCGCTATTGGGAAGGCTCTCGGGGAACACATTTGCTATCATCGCATATTCGAGCAACGTAGTCATCCACACACGCGAGCGAGGCATGGTTGCCATGCACTCAATCTCGGCCTCCATTTTACGGGTAAGCACCTGCATTGCCGTTGCATCAAGCGAACGATATTTTTCCAATAGGACACTGTCGTTTATATCCTCACCCATTTTCGCCATCCATTGCTTTTTGGTAGCCACTGCTTCGAGGTAGAGCGATGTAAATTCACTACAAGCATCCACGACATACTCCTGCAAGGTATTTTGGTCGTTCTGCTCGGCGAGGTCGCTGGTTACCTTCCATGTCAGGTGGACATTATCCTCGCCACTGACACGCACATACTTGCCCGGTGCCACCCAAACAGGAAATTTGACAGGCACAAATCTGTCGTCAAAAAACACCAGGAACAGCTGTTTCACATCGGATATGGTGTCGCTGAACGAGAAACGACCATCAAAGACTGTATCCTCGCTCACTCTACTCAGCCGGCCATCGTTCTGTGCAAACAATTTAATAACTACGCTGTCGGGGGTACTCTTCAAGCATCCCTCAATCAGGTATTTGTCGCTATCGACCTGCGGGGTGCACGAGGCCAGCAGCACCGCCACAGCAAGGGTGGAAAATGTCTTTAAATGTCTCATAATGTTTTTGTTATAATTCTATGTTCAAATGATAGGCGAGGACTATTTCTTCGCATCCTCTTTTTTCAGCTTTATAAAAAATCTTCTCATTATACTATATCTTATTATAAAAATGAACTGCAAAATTAGTTAAATATTCAGGGCTTACTTTTTTATGTTACAAAAAACGTTCCAGAAAGTTATAACTTTGACAATAAACGTGGTTTCTTCTAAATGCGGTGTCCGTTTATAGACAGTGGTGTCCGTTTTCGGACATTAGAAACTCTTCGAATTTATTTTCATAAGATAGTCTGCATAGTTATTTTGTTATATAAAGATTGCCTTTATTTACTCCTGCAACATCCAGCAGAAGCACACTCTCCTTGCTGCCATTGTACAGTTCCACGGTTATGCAGCCATCGTCGCCTACTGTAGCGTTTGCATCCCATGGCAATAAATTTTGTCGTTTTTGCTTGTACATGCCCCCAGTAGCATCGCCACGGCAAGGGCAAAGAATAGTTTGGTCGTTTTCATTGTATTTATATTATGAAATTGTTTTTGTATAAAGAGAAGTAACGGAGATGTCAAAGTCTCAAACGCAATCTCCGTGCCTCGGAAAACTGCGACAAATGAATGGAAAAACTCACCCCTCGCAAAAAGAAAAACCTAAAAATGTACTTTTAGATATCTAAAAATGTGGATTTAGACGATGAAAAGAGGAAAAAACATTATCTTCGCAGTATAGAAAAGGCATCAACCCATGAAAGGACTACCCCAAAAAATGTTTGACAATCGTCAGGGGCTACCAGGAATAAACGATGCAATGGTGATGCCTTTTTGTGAAACGACCAAAACAAAACGAACGAAAGTTTATTGGGATGAACCGCCGCCATACCTACATATATATACTGCTGGCAGTGATGCTGCTGGGCGCATCGTATCAGCTCAACTACCGCGACAGCAAAGCCGAGGTACACGAGCGCATTAACGAACGATTCGTGGAAGAAGTACCGAATTGGCTCAATACAATATCCAATATATTGCAAATGCCGCAAGGTGGAGTGTATGATAGATTGGAGTCTGTACGCAAAACAAAAACAACTATTCTTAGTGCTAAAGATACAGTAGAGATTTCGGTACGTTATTTCCCTCGCACAGATTACGAATGGTGGCTGCGAAAGAATCTTGAGAGTGTGCTTGTAAGCAATATGTATGATTCTACTATAGCAGACTCGTTGTTCAGCAACCTGCTGACGAGTATGGGTATAGAGGCAGAGGCTACCACCGAACTGCATGTAAAGGAACTGAAAGAGATGTTCCCCACCGAGGACTCGATGAATGCTGATGCACCCATCCGTAAAGTGCTGGCAAAGAAGCATGTAGAGGGTTTCGTCACCGACAGCGTAGGCATAGGCATCTGCAACCAAGGTGTGATGGTAGGCAAGGTGGCAGTGAATCGTCACACGGTGTTGGCACACATGCGCTGGGTGAGCCGATGGCAGTTAGCACTGATACTGCTGCTTGCCGCAGGCTATGCAGTGGTAGCATACTGCCGAAAGACAATGGCCGGCCTGCGCAATATTAAGATAATAGGCAACACCTGCATAGACTTCGATGCCAATGTTATCCGCTACTGGAACGGTACTACATACCCGCTCACTCCGACTAAGAGCGCATTGCTGAGCATGCTTGTCGATTCAGCACCCGACTATCGCTTGCAGAAAGAGGACATCTGCCAGGTCATCTGGCAACGCAGTGCCAAGGACGGGCAGGCACTCTACCATGTAGCGGTGAGCGAACTGCGCACTTACCTCGTTGCTTCCGACGATGCTCTGACGCTTAACACCCTGCCCCGCGAAGGCATTCAGCTTGTCATCGACTCCGAGCACCTCCATCCACATCGCCGTCTGCATTATTGGAGGAGACGATAAAGTAATATGATTATTATTGTCCGCTAAGCAGCTTCTTAATCTCTAAGAAAAACATCCGAAAATATCAAGATAGCCAAGCGGAATCTCGTTTTTTTGGCACATTCCGCGCGCTATCACATGCTTTTTTTGCTTGCATTAATATTTATTTGTGTGATAGTCAATAATATATGTAAATGTTGCTATTCTGGGTTTGAAAACATAAGAACATGACGCTATTCTGAGGCAAAAAGACGGGCAAGACAACAAACGAAAAGTCTATAACTTGCCGATATCGGCAAGAAATGCTATATTTGCACACAAACTGAGAATATAACTTGCCGATAGAATAAGACTGTATGGAATATATTTCGGTATCAGAGTTTGCTGAAAAGCATGGAGTTTCGCAAAGGACAGTGCGTAATTATTGCGCTACGGGTAAAATTGATGGTGTGCTGCTGGTCGGCAAGACATGGAGCATACCGCATGATGCTGCTCTGCCTGCTCGTAATGCTTGTCCATCCACATTTGTAATGCGGATGTTCTGAGTATCAGCATTTAAAATGCGCTTAAATTCAGAAGTCTGTTGAACTTTCATAAGCAAAGGAAAAGCAGGAAAAAACTCAGTTTAAATTCATAATAAGTTTTATTTTTAGCGCATCGCAGATGCTTATACTCGATCCTTCGCGTTACAAACGCGAAGGGACCGAAACCTTTTGCTTGCGTATTCTTTCAAACTCCCTCCCCCTTCGGGTACTCCCTCTTATCCAAGAGGGAGAGTTGTTTTTCTTTGTATTTCAATTGGTTTGCATTAATTCTTCCTCCGGAAGATGGAAATATTAGAAACACCGGTAGAATAAAAATTCACCGGACACTAATAATAAAAAATGCGCTTCACTCAGCAATTAAAGTGAAGCGCATTTTTTGTTTACATCCTATTTGGGAATTGTTATTTTGTGTAGAACTTATGCGGCTTAATCATAAGTTCGGGCTTCAACAACTTGTCGAGTTCCTCTTTAGTAAGCAGTCCCTCTTCGAGTACAAGGTCGTACACGCTTCTGTTCTCCTTGAGTGCACGTTTGGCAATGCGTGCCGAATTTTCGTATCCCAATGTGGGGTTCAGAGCGGTAACGATGCCTATGCTGCCCATCACAAGTTCGCGGCAGTGTCCTTCGTTGGCTGTTATGCCGTCGATACAGAGGGTTCTCAGACGCGCCATTCCCTTGAGCAGCATGCGGATTGATGAAATAGTGGCGTGAACGATGATTGGCTCCATTACATTGAGCTGCAACTGTCCGGCTTCGGCTGCGAAAGTGATTGTAAGGTCGTTGCCTATGACATTGAAGCATATCTGGTTGACAACCTCGGGGATTACGGGGTTTACCTTGCCGGGCATGATGCTGGAACCGGGCTGCATGGGTGGCAGGTTGATCTCGTTGAGTCCGCAACGGGGACCGCTTGAGAGCAGGCGCAGGTCGTTGCAGATTTTTGAAAGTTTCACTGCGAGACGCTTCATTGCCGAAGAGTACATTACTGACGAACCTGCGTCGGGAGTAGCCTCTACAAGGTTGCCGGCAAGCACAAATTCCTTGCCTGATATTATGCGCAGGGCTGTCACGCAAGCCTCGGAGTATCCGGGTTCGGTGTTGATGCCTGTGCCGATGGCTGTTGCGCCCATATTCACTTCGAGGAAAAGGCGTGCCATCTGGTTGAGACGGTCTACCTCCTCTTCGAGTGTCGATGCGAATGCTTCGAATTCCTGTCCCAGTGTCATGGGTACGGCATCCTGCAACTGTGTGCGGCCCATCTTCAGTATATGGTCAAACTCCTTGCCTTTTGCGCGGAAGGATGCTATCAGTTTCTTAAGTTCGGCTACAAGATCCTCGTTGTGGAAGATAAAGCATAGTTTGAACGAGGTGGGGTAGGCGTCGTTGGTCGACTGCGAGAGGTTTACATGGTCGTTGGGGTGGCAGTATTTGTATTCGCCCTTCTTGTGTCCCATAAGTTCAAGTGCGCGGTTGGCAACCACTTCGTTGATGTTCATGTTGGTGGATGTTCCGGCGCCACCTTGTACAAGGTCTACAGGGAATTGGTCTACAAGTGCTCCGCCTATAATCTCTTCGCAGGCTGCCTTTATGGCCTTGCCTATCTTGTCGTCGAGAATACCGAGCGACATGTTAGCATGGGCTGCAGCCCATTTTACCATTGCGAGGGCCTTTACATAGTAGGGGTGGTCGCTGATGGTTATTCCACTTATTTCATTGAAATTCTCAATGGCGCGTAGTGTCTGTACACCGTAATAGGCTTCGGCAGGTACCTGCATTTCGCCTAATGAATCATGTTCGAGACGTGTTTCCATGCTTTGTAAGATTATTGATGGTTGTTGTGATATTTTTTGCTAATGTACTGATTTTTACAATACGATGGTGCTGTTTTTTAATTATTTTATGAAATAATTTGTTTCTATATATTGGTGTCCGGTTAATTTCTGACATTTATAGGCAGTTCTTTCTATATGCTTTTGCCGTATACTGTGCGATAAATGGAACTTTTTATCTGCTCATAATCCTGTTCCATGTCCACGCCGCAGTACATCAGTCGCATCGGTATTTCGTTGCCGCCTGCGCGATAGGCGGGCTGTATGTACTCTTCGGGGGAGAGTGTGAGCCCGCATCGGGTGTAGAATGCTATACGTCGGCGGCTGAGGTCGTCGGTGGGGAGTTCTACTTCGAGGACTATTCTGCCTTTTTCTTTTATAAGCCCGCTGATTGCTTCGCAGCCGTATCCTTTGCCACGCAGGGTGGGGAGTACGGCAAAGTGCTCTACGTACACAAACTCTTCGAACTGCCAATAGCTGAGCAGGCCCGCAGGTTCTTCTCCGGCGAAGAGGATGTTCATGTGGAACATGTCGATGCTCTCTACGTTTCTGCGCTGCTCTTCGAGCGGGCGGTATTCGTCTGCCGGAAAGGAGGCGGTCAGTAGTTCTTCTGCGAATCTGTACTCTTCGCTTGTGGTGGTTTTTAATCTTTTTCTCTTTATCTCTTTCCTATCCATGTTGCTTTTTTCCATAAATATTCAAGCGGTCCCTGCTTATGGCTCTTGAACCAGATGCATGCGAAAATGTACTGTACTGCGAATATTCCTATTCCCACAAGCAGGCTGTATGTGTGGTTGAGTTTAAGATGCAGGCCCCAATGGTAGAATAGGAAACTGCCTATCACTGACTGTGTTATATAATTGGTGAGACTCATGCGGCCATAGGGGATGATCTTGTCGAGCAACTTTCTCAGCGAGGTGAGGTAGTAGAGCAGCACTGTGCCCGACACAAGCAACATCATGAATGCGAACTTGTAGAGTGAACTGACTATGAGCATAGCGGGCGCTGCTACGGCTCTGTTTGCAATATATTCTCTAAGCATAGGCTCCACTCCCCGCAACGGGAAGAAGAGTGCAAGTGCGCACCCGGCTGTTGCCAACCAGAAACGTATGTTTTTCTCTCCGCCCATGAACAGTTTTTGTCGACCTATCCACATACCCAGCAGGAAAAGGGCGGGTGTCTGAAAGAAACGTGCATTCTCCCACGCCCATGTGAGGCTCGCAAGCTGTCCCTCCCATAGGTTCATCTTCACTGTTTCGAGGAATGTTCCGCTGCTCTGTACTTGGTATGCCATGCCCCAGTATTGTGAGTCGAGCGGGCGCGGAGCGGTGTATTCGGGGTTGAGGAAGGCATATATCATTTCGCCTATTTCAAGCGGTTGCAGCATCATTATTGCCGCGGCAATCAGTATCGTGCGGTTGCTGCATCGGGCGAACAGCGGCAATACGAATCCTGTAACGGCATACAGTACAAGCACCTCTGCGGTGAAGAACATTGCATTGAGCTGCCCCCATAGGAACAGTAACAGCAGTCGCCACATGAACCTCAAACGAAAATCGTTCCCCCTCTCCAACTGTCGGCTATCCTGAATGTAGAAACTGAATCCGAAGAGCAGGGCGAATATTCCGTAGGCTTTTCCGGCAAGCAGGAAGGTTGTCGAGTCCCATATTGCCTTGTTCGAAAATTTAAGCAGTGTGCTTTCTGTTTCAGGGTAACTATAGAAATTGAAATGTTCGAGGCTGTGCAGCAGCACTATTCCAAGTACGGCCAATCCTCTGAGGACGTCTGCTACGTCGATGCGTTCTTGTCTTATCATACTCTTGGGAGTGTTTATTTCAAATATTTCACAAACGAGCGAAATAATATCAAGCTTGCTTGAATATTTCACAGCGAGTGCAGTCGATATTCGAATTTATTCAAATATTTCACAAACGAGCGAAATAATATCAAGCTTGCTTGAATATTTCACAGCGAGTGCAGTCAATATTCGAAGTTATTCAAATATTTCACAAACGAGCGAAATAATATCAAGCTTGCTTGAATATTTCACAGTGAGTGCAGTTGATATTCGAAGTTATTCAAATATCACAATTTAAAAGCAGATAT
This sequence comes from Bacteroidaceae bacterium, assembly GCA_045578665.1. Classification (GTDB taxonomy): domain Bacteria; phylum Bacteroidota; class Bacteroidia; order Bacteroidales; family Bacteroidaceae; genus HGM04593. The sequence continues at coordinate 11,548 of JAZNKR010000081.1, forward strand.
ACAAATTTTACGTTGATATTTTACCAATCAATTACTATCTTTGCACAAAATTTAAAATATGTGCAATATGAAAAAGATAAAAAATCCGTGGATAGGCAAAGAGGGATACCAGTGTATAGGCTGTTGCCCCACCAACGAGGCAGGGCTGAAAATGGAATTTTACGAGGATGGCGAGGAGATTGTCTCTTTGTGGAAGCCTCAGGCGCGTTACCAGGGATGGATTGATGTTCTGCATGGCGGTATTCAGGCGTTGCTGCTTGATGAGATGAGCGGTTGGGTTGTTTCGCGCAAGTTGCAGACTGCTGCCGTTACGGCCAAGATGGAACTGCAATACAAGAAGTCGATATCAACCAACGAGGAGTGTCTGGAGATTCGTGGTAAGGTTCTCAGCCAACGTCGCAATCTTGCCGAAATTGAGGCATGCATCTACAATGGCAAGAAAGAGCTTTGTTGCCGCGCTGTCTCCACATTCTTCTGTCTGTCAAAAGAGAAAGCTGTCTCGGAGATGGGATTCGAGGAGTTTGTACTCGAAGAGTAATTTACAATTCCACCAGTAATCTCACATTCAACTGACGTCCTGTCAGATAGTTGGGTACGGCATAGCTCTGGTTGTATATGTCCGATACCCAATAGTAGGAATTTACATTGTTTATATCGAGAAGATTCAGCGCATCGGCTCCCAACCATATATTCTTTATGTGGCGAAGGATGCCGGTGCGGTATATATGCTCCTCGTTGTCGAGCAGGCGGTAGGACATTCCCAAATCTACACGCTTGTAGGCAGGAGCGCGGAATATATGCTCCTCCCTGCCGCTGTGGGGAGGACCGAAGGGGAGTCCGTCGGCATACACTCCACGCAGGGTCATCTTCCAGCGGTCGGTGCCCGGGAAGTAGTCTGTGAAGTGTATCGACATGTTGAATGTCTGGTCGGTAGGACGCGGAAGCCACTCCCCGCCGTTTATCTTCTCTTTTGTCTCCATCACCGAGAATGTTATCCACGAGTCGGTGCCGGGGACAAACTCTCCGAATAGTTTCAGGTCTATTCCCGTAGCATATCCTTTGGCGCAATTCTCGCCGTAGTACACCACCCGCACATTGTCCACGTTGTAGGGGATGATGTTGTCGAGTTTCTTGTAGTATGCCTCTGCTGTGAACTTGAACGGGCGCTCATTCATCTTGAACTTGTAGTCGTATCCTAATACAAAGTGTATGGAACGGGGCGATTTTATCTTCTCGTTCAGACGTACTGTGCCTATACCGTCGACGCATACAGTGTCGCGGAACTCCTTGTAGAATGGAGCCTGATAGTATATGCCCGTAGCCAGACGCAGTGTCATCTTGTCGTTGAACTTAGGAATGAGTCCCACCGAGGCGCGGGGCGACACCAGACATTCGTTGTTCCAGTCCCAGTACGACATTCTCACACCACCGTTTACTGCCACAGTGCCCAACGAACTCTGGAACTTGTAGGTATCCTGCACGAAGGCGGAGTAGCGGTAGCTGTTTGTCGAAGTGTTGGAGCGCAGGCTGTATATCATCTCGAGGTTGGCAGCGCCGTGTGGCAGATTGTAGCCTGCCGAGTCGCGCATCTCCCATTCGCGCTGGTTCTCCTTTATCTTTTCGTTTTTCCACTCCACGCCCCATCGAAGGTCGTGGCTACCCATGAAGTGCATGCCGCGCAGAGCGGCAGTGCGCACATCGGCATCGAGGTAGTTGCGTGCATGCTCCATGTAGCTGCCTACGGCAATATTCTCTTCGCTGTTGACGTCGTCTATCCAGTATTGTCCCATGATGTCGAAAGTCTCCTCTTCGCGCGAACTGAATGCCGATGCAAGGAGCGATACCTGATTGTACTCGTTGGGCGAGTAGTTGAGCGATGCCGAACCGAACATTGTGCGGAAGAGGTCGCTCTCCCATCCTCCGAAGTAGACTTTGAACTCTTTCACATCCTCCATGGTGCCGAAGCTTGTGGTGCGGTCGCTCGGGGTGAAGTTGTAGCGGTTGCGCGAGAGGTTGCCTATGAACCCGAAGTTCAGGTGCGGTGTTATGCGCCAGTCGAAGTAGGTCTGGTAGTCGAGGAACTTGGGTGAGTATTCGCCTTTGGTGTCGAGTGTTCCCAGCAGATAGCTGTTGGTCTTGTAGCGAAGTGAGTTTGAAAAACTTATTTTCGAATTTCCCGTACCCACATATACGCTTGCACCCAAAAGGCTTGCCGACACCGTGCTCTCAAATTCGCGTGGCTTGCGATAGGTTATGTCGAGTACCGAGGCGGTCTTGTCGCCATATTTAGCCTCGTATCCGCCGGTGGAGAAGGCTATAGCCCCCACCATATCGGGGTTGAGGAAACTCAGTCCCTCTTGTTGTCCGGCACGAATCAGCAGCGGTCGGTACACCTCCACTCCGTTGACATAGACGCTGTTCTCGTCGAAATTTCCGCCTCGCACGTTATACTGCGAACTCATTTCGTTGTGTGAGCTTACACCTGCCTGCGTAGATATTATCGACTCTATGCCGTTGCCGCTTGCGTCAGGCATGAGCCTTATGTTTTTCGGTACTTTGATGTCTTGTGTGCCACCGAGCTGTCGTTGCTCGTCTACGATCTCCACACCGTCGAGCGTGTGGTCGGCTGCGGGCAGTTTCACGTTCAGCGTCACAGTGTCCGACGGGTTGCGCAGCACCTTCTTTCTTGTCTGGTATCCCAGCATGGAGTAGACAACCACAAGGCTGTCGCTGCCGGTGCAGGTGAATATGTAGCGTCCCTTCAGGTCGGTGAACGTGCCTGCCGCTTGTCCCTCGGCGCTGACGCTCGCAATCTCTATCGGAGAACCTTTGTCGTCAGTGACGACTCCTCTTATGGTTACCTTCTGTGCCTGTACCCCGAGGATGGCGAGCAGTGTCATTGTTATATATAGCAGTATATTCTTCATGTGTATGTGTTGCGGATGCCTACCTTATTCATTAACGCAATAATTTCTCTAAACGTATATCTTGCGCAATATTTTGTTTATCCATCTCCAGCGGTAACGGTACCAGCGGATGGTGCTCACCTGCTTGCCGCCAAAGTTGAGCAGAAAATTCCTGAAGCCGATGTTCTTTCTGAGCGGCGCTCCCGAAACGGCAAATTCGAAGTGCGGAACACCTCTTTCGTAGGCATCTTTTATGGCTGCCCACACTGCCATTATACCGGGGTAGAGAAGCGGATGGCTCTTGCGCAGTCCGCAACTGTAGAGCAGATAGGCGCGCTCCTCGGTGTAGAGACAGATGGAGCATCCTATCATCTTGCCCTCTCTGTTGCGCACGACAAACATCCTTGCATCGGGCGATGTCCCTGTGTTGCCGAGAACTATTTTCTGCAAAAGGGCAGTTGGGGCAAAATAGCGCGCAATCTTCGATGCGTAGTATTTTTTCATCAGGCGCATACCCTCCTCTATCTCCTCGGCAGAGGTCGCCTGTGAGCATATTGCACCACGCTCCGTAGCGCGGCGTATGTGTGTGCGGTATGCACGCGACAGCCTCTCCTCGGGGTTGCGGCTGTGCAGGGATATGTATATCCTGATGTCGTTGCGCGGGACAAATTCGAAGCGGCTGAATGTGCGGTAGGTTGCACGTGAGTCGATTATGTAGCGTGTCTCTATGAACATGTATCTTATGTCCAGTGATTTTATGAGCCGCTGCATGAAGTGGTCGAATAGCGTGTTGCGGCAACTGCACTTTTCGCTGTATACCCCTTCGCTGTATATGCTGCACCAACGAAAAATGCCGGGAGGGATAATCCTCTTGTCGCTCTTGAGCATTGCAAGCATGTGCCCGAGCTCTTCCTCCCCTTCGTATGCAACAAGCATTACGGGGGTGATGCCCGATGAGTTTTCGAGCAGGCGAAAGAACTCTTCCGAGTGGAAGTAGATTCCTTTTATAAGTGCGGGCAGTCTGTCGCTGCTGTTGTATTGCTCTATGCGCATTTTTGCCTATTGTGGAAGTTGTGCCGTAAAGTTACTGAATTATTGGCGAGGTTGTTGAAAATTTATGTTATAATTTTGAAATTATCTCTATGTGGTGGTTGTTGCAGAGATTATCTATGCACAATTTTGCAGTTTACCGATATTTTTCTTAGCTTTACAAAAATATTTATTTCATTCACAAAAAGTATAAAATTTAAGAATATGAAAAAGAAGATAAGAATGGGTATGCTGGGCGGAGGTCCCGGCTCTTTCATCGGTCCCGTACACCGTATTGCTGCGAACCTCGACGGGTTGATTGAACTTGTGTGTGGATGCTTCAGCTCCGACCCACAAAAGTCGGCACAGACAGGCGAAGAACTTTTCCTGCCCAAAGAGCGCGTGTATGCTTCGTATCAAGAGATGATTGAGAAAGAGGCTATGCTTCCCGAGGGCGAGCGTATGGATTTCCTTGCTATTGTAACCCCCAACCATCTTCACTTTGCGCCTGCCGCTATGGCATTGGAGGCAGGTTTTCACGTGGCGTTGGACAAGCCCATAACTTTTTCATTGGAAGAGGCGCAAAGTCTGGCGGAGATAACAGCCCGCACAGGTAAACGTCTGTTGCTCACCCACACATACAGCGGCTATCCGTTGGTGAAGGAGGCGCGCTTCCGTGTACAGCGTGGCGATTTGGGTAAGATTCGCCGTGTCTATGTCGAATATCCTCAGGGATGGCTCTCCACTGACTGCGCGGCAGTGAACAAACAGGCTGCATGGCGTGTAGACCCTGCACGCTCGGGAAAGGCTGGTTGCATGGGCGACATAGGTACACATGCGTTCCACCTGGCAAACTACATCACAGGTCTCAAGGTCTCTGAACTCTGCGCCGAACTCAACTCGTTTGTCGACGACCGTATGCTGGACGACGACGGAACCGTGATGATACGCTACGAGGGTGGTGCACGTTGTCTTCTCAGCGCATCGCAGGTGTGTGCAGGAGTGGAAAACGGTCTTTATATAAGGATTTATGGCGAAAAGGGTGGTCTCGAATGGCGCCAGGACAGCCCAAATACCATGATGTTCCGCCCGGTTGATGGTGTTGCAGAGGTAATACGTACAGCCACGGCAAGCATCGTTTCTCCTGCAGCGCAGCACAACTCGCGCGTGCCCGGCGGACACCCCGAGGGCTTCATAGAGGCATTTGCCAACCTCTACCGCAACTTCGCCCTCACCTTGATGGCCGATGCCGAAGGACGCGAACCGTCGGAGTGCAGTCTCGACTTCCCCTCGGTAAAAGATGGAATAGAAGGCATGCAGTTCGTAGAGGCGGTGGTAAGCTCCTCGGCACAGAATGCGGCTTGGGTGAAATGGAATAAGTGATTCGATGACATTTGCTGCGGTTAAAGGTTGTTTTTGAATTATTACTGTCCGGTAAATTCAAAAACAAGGTAAACAATTCTCCCTCTTGGATAAGAGGAGGAGTTTAAACCATTGCACTCAAATTTGTATCAAAAAAGGAATAAGGGCTTATACAAACTTAAATGTCGAATTTTAAAAGAATTAAATACGTTTACCGGACACCAATATTTTTGAATAAAATTTAAGAAGCTGAAATAACCTTGCTGTTATAGGAAAAATCCAATAAAATTTAAACAGCTTCTAAGCGAGGTGAACAGAAGCTTTGTCGGCGTATTTGGGAGGAATGGTCTTTTGAGAATAAATCAATTGAACTGTTCCTCCCGAAGTATGTATATAGAAAGATGCTACGGGGTGCTATTATAGTCTCGGCTATGCTATCCTCGGACTCTATAATGTATAGGTAGACTGTGAAATTTTTTGATACGATGTGGTGAAATCCTTAAGGGTGGTTCTATAAATTAGTTAACATGATTGAAGTTGCTGCCACTCGCTGTGCAATCTGTGAACAAGTTCACATTGCGCTCGTTTAACCGCAACTTTCGAGGCGATTTTTGAGTTTATTT